>JBCDJC010000264.1:0-6606 GCA_038748225.1 Cyanobacteria bacterium P01_H01_bin.26
ACCTCCATCACCCAACTTCCTCAGCCAATCTCAGAAACCCCTTAATCAACCCTCAGGTACCCGTCAGATAGCGTTCAGGTAGCCCCGGCATTCTAGTAATCAATGAAGCAAACACACTTCACTGATTCACCAAGGAGCTTTGACCATGAAACGCACACTTCTTTCCGCCTTAACCGTTCTCATTGCTTCCGCTGCCGTTGCCCCCGTTGCTTCTGCCGTCGAGCCCGCCAGCTTCAACATCCAATCCGCTCGCCTCGAAGAGCTAGACAGCCGCACTAAGAATTCCGTCCACAAGCTACGCATCGAGCACCTCAACAACCAGACCAAAGCCATCGAAGATATCCAAGCGACTCGGCTAGACGCACTGGACGCTCGCACCAAGGCTGTCGATAACATTCAAGCCGCTCGCCTCGATGCCCTGGACGCCCGCACTAAGAACAGCGTCCACAAGCTACGCATCGAGCACCTCAACAACCAAACTAAGGCCGTTGAGGACATCCAAGCTGAGCGCCTCAACGCCCTGGACGCCCGCACTAAGAACAGCGTTCACAAGCTACGCATCGAGCACCTCAACAGCCAGACTAAGGCTGTTGACAACATCCAAGAAACTCGCCTCGATGCCCTGGATGCTCGCACGAAGTCCGTCGTCCGCTGACAGAGCAGGGCGCATTTGGGCTAACCAAGTTTGGGTGCCTGGTGCGTCTCTGTCTGCGAAGCTTCATTACCTTTCATGGGGCACCCTTCTCTCTTCTAACTCTCCTTACACACACTCCAAGCCTCCGCCGATTTGGTGGGGGCTTTTTTGTGGGGTGGAGTTGTAAGTAAGCTCAGCGCTAAACTTCCGTGAAAGTTAAGGCGATTCAGTATCGGAGTGATAGCCTTATACAGAACCAGAGAAAGTCGTCCTGTCGTCCTATGAGTGAAGCACTACAGGCCACGTTGAAACGCATCGCTGAGCAGCAAGAAGCGAATACGGCTGCTAACTCAGCCCTAGCAGAGCGGCAGGCTGAGTTAGCAGAGCGCCAGGGTCAGACGGACAGTGCGAGCTCACGGCTATTGCAGATGACTGAACGCCTGGCCCCCCAGGTCATTGAGAACACTGAGCGAATTAATAGCTTAAGTGCCAATCCCTAAATCGCTCCGACCATAGGCGTAGCCATCCAGCAAAAAGCCCCAGCGCTGGCCAGGGCCAAGTTAGTACCATTTTCCCATAGCCCACTACCGCTGCCCACCTGGCCACAAACACCGACGGCAGCTGCACACTGTCACACACCAAATCACCCCTGTGACCACCATCACCAAACTTCCTCAGCCAAACTCAGAAACCCCTTAAGCAACCTTCAGTTACCCGTCAGATAGCATTCAGGTAGCTCCCGCATTCTAGTAATCAATGAAGCAAACAAACACTTCACTGATTCGCCAAGGAGCTTTAACCATGAAACGCACACTTCTTTCCGCTTTAACTGTTCTCGTTGCCTCCGCTGCCGTTGCCCCCATCGCCGCCGCCGCTGAGCCCGCTAGCTTCAATATTCAGTCCGCTCGCCTAGAAGAACTTGATGCCCGCACTAAGAACAGCGTCCACAAACTACGCATCGAGCACCTCAACAACCAGACCAAGGCCATCGAAGATATCCAAGCCACTCGCCTGGACGCTTTGGATGCGCGCACCAAGGCCGTCGATAACATTCAATCAGCACGATTGGAAGCGCTGGACGCTCGCACCAAAACAGTGATTGAGCAACCAATCCAGGTGGAATATCTAAACAATCAGTCCAAAGCTATCGAAGATATCCAGGCAGCTCGCCTGGACGCCCTGGATGCTCGCACTAAGAACAACGTTCACAAGCTACGCATTGAGCACCTAAATACCCAGACCAAAGCTGTTGAGAATATTCAGAGCGCTCGTTTGGAAGCCTTGAATGCTCGTACTAAGGCCGTAGACAACATCCAAGAAGCCCGCCTAGACGCCCTGGATGCTCGTACTAAGGCCGTGGTCCGCTGACAGAGCAGGGCGCATTTGGGCTAACAAGTTTGGGTGCCTGGTGCGTCTCCGCCTGCGAAGCTTCATTACCTTTCATGGGGCACCCTTTTCTCTTCTAACTCTCCCTACACACACTCCATGCCTCTGCCGATCCGGTGGAGGCTTTTTTATAGGGTGCGTTTTGGGGTTTTGTGTAGCTTAAAATAGGCACGGCCCAATGTCCTGATGGGGGATGGATGGAGACGTTTGACTGGATTGTAATCGGCAATGGGCTAGCTGGGGCAGCCCTCAGCTATGAGCTAGTAAAGCTGGGGCTGTCGGTATTGCTAGTGGATGATGGCAATGTGGATAGTGCAACCCGCTGCAGCTATGGGGGGATTGCCTATTGGTCGGGTACGGATGCTACGACCAAACTGCTATGCCAGGCTGGCATTGAACGCCACCGGCAGCTATCGGAGGAGTTGGAGGCACCCACCGAATTTAGGGAGCTGGATTTACTGCTGACCTTTGCCCCTGATATAGATGGCGCAGAATTAGAACAACAGTATGCACGGTTTGCGATCGCACCCCATCTCATCTCAGCCCAAACGGCCCAGGAGCTAGAACCACAGCTACGGGCCGATGCCATTGGCGGAGCCTTTACCGTCAGACACGGCCATGTCCACCCGGTTAAAACCGTAGAGGCCTTTAACCAAGCCTTTCGACGCTTGGGCGGACAGCAGATGATCGCCCAAGTAAGCGGCCTGGTCAGGGTCAAGCACCGGGTCACGGGCATTATGACCCCGGCCCAGGCCTATGCCGCAGGCAATGTGGCGGTGGCAGCCGGTGGCTACAGCCGTAAGCTGCTGCGGGATGTCCGTTTGTCGGTGCCCATATATCACACCCACGCTGAAATTGTGAGCCTACCAAAGGTGGAGCAGCCGTTACGAACCTTGATTATGCCTGCGGTGGCCAATCGGTTGGACGCTGAGACCGCCGCCAGCGACCCGGCCAGCGATAGTTTGTGGGATGGACCACCCCATAAAATCGCCCCGCCAATTCTAGATACGGGGGTGATTCAGTTTTTAGATGGCTCCACCTACATCGGCCAGGTTAGCCGGTTTCGCACAGACCTGGGAGCCGAGGCCATTGACGCCGCCCAAAGTGAAGCCAGCATGCGCCAGGGTATTACCGCTCAGCTGCCCTGTCTGGCCAATATCCCCGGTCGGTGGCGACACTGTTTGGTCACCTTTAGCCGCGACGGACTACCGCTGGTTGGCCCCCTGCCCGGTGTCGACGGTCTGCATCTATTTTCTGGCTTTACCAGTCCCTTTGCTATGCTGCTACCGGTCGCCCAGCGCTTTGCTAGCTGGGTTAGCCGCGGGCCACAAGCAGATAGCCTGATCGAGCAAATGCTGGTACATCGGTTTGGTGAATCGGCTGGTTAAAAGTCCGTCTGTTTACCCTGGGATTTTATCTAGAACAGCCATGGTGCAGTCGCTACGATCCATTTGCATTAGTTCTCTATCGTCATAGCTAGTTTTATCTATGATCAACCAATTTACTATTGAAATCAGGCTATGATTTAAATACTTATTTCCAAGGGTGGCCCACGGGCCGCCCGCTGCTGCTAGCGTGTTGACTATCTTTAGTTCAGGGGTCCAAAGTCCATGACGGTAACTGCTTACGCCACTCCGGCATTCTGTGACGGTATTCAATATTTTGGTGAGGCCCCGACCGAGATGGCGGCCTATTTAGAGACGGCGGCCATCGGTGAGGGGGAGCGGGCGATCGCATCCCCCAGCGACCCCAAAGCGGTCTACCAGACCCTGCTGGCCGCCGATGCCCTGCGCTATTTAACCCTGCAGATGACCGCTAGCAAACAGACCGGCCACCCCGGTGGATTTGCCAGTATCGCCGATGGGATTGCGGCCCTGGTCATGCTGGGCTATAAAAACCTGATTACCGAGGTGGGCCACCACGCCCCCGGCTTCTACAGCACAGTTTTCCTCGACCGTTCCCTAGAGGAGATGGGGATTGAAACCGTCAGCCAGCTGTGCGATCGCTTCCGCGAAACCCACGGTCTGCTCGGTCACCTTTCGGGGCAAATTCCCGGACTGCTCAACCCGGCAGGCCCCCTGGGTCAGGGCCAGCACTTCGCCATGGCCGGAGCCAAGCTCCACCCCAATACGCTGTTCCCAGTCACCATCGGCGATGGCGGTCTGGGGGAGCCCTACATCATGAGCAGCATTGGCCACTTCACCACGGCCTATCCCCAGTCCACTAACTTCCTGCCCATTTTGGTATGGAATGGATTTTCCCAGGAGCACCACAGCATGGTGTCCACCCAGTCCAACGAGGCCATGGTGGCCTACTGGCGAGGCCACGGTTTTAAGGATGTAATCCTGGTGGATGCCAAGGACTATGACGACGCTGACCAGCCCGGCGCTTACGTAGACAGCACCGCCTTTTCCCTTAAACAGCGGCTGGCCTTTACCCAGGCACTGCTGGAGGCCACCGATAAAGCGGCCAAACAGGCCCTCTCCGGTACGCTGACTGTGCTGATTGTCAAACAGCTCAAGGGAGCGGGCGTCCACAAGCGCGGTGCCAAATCCCACAACCTCTATCCCGGTGACAGCCTCGAAAAGGACTATATTATGGCGGCTCTCCAGACCAGGGCGCTACCGACCGCGGGTTGGGACCTAGTGCGCACCAACTTTGCCCGGTCTAACGGTGGCCCCAATGTCAAAACCGCCGTCACCGAGTCAGAGCTGCCGCTGGCAGACTTAGGGGTGCTGCCCTTAAATGAGTTTGCCGTTGACGGTGACAAACAGATAGCCACCACCGCCATGGGGGTGCTGGTGGGCCACGTGGGCCAAAAAGACTCCACCTTTGTGGTCACCAACGCCGATGGCAACGCCGCCTCCGGCATCAACAACATTAACCAGGCCCTCAAGATTGTTCACCCGACCACGGATGAGCTGTACTTCCAAGGCCCCAACGGTCAGGTCTACGAGCCCCTGAGCGAAGACGCCTGTGCTGGCATGGCCGCCGCCCAGGCCCTGTTCGGCGGTCGCAGCCTCTGGTGCTCCTACGAATCCTTTGCCATCAACGGTCTACCCATTTGGCAAACCGTCACCCAGGCGATGGCGGAGCTGCGTCGCTCCACCCCTGCCACCATCTGTCTGTTTACCGCCGGTGCCCTGGAGCAGGGGCGCAACGGCTGGACCCACCAGCGTCCGGAAATCGAGAATTACTTTGCCGCCATGATGCGTAATGGCAATGTCTTTCCCCTCTTTCCCATCGATGCCAACAGTATTCAAGCCTGTTACGAATGGGCGGTGGGAGCCAGCAACAAGGGCATTACCATCACAGCGAGTAAGTCTCCCCTACCGGTCCGTACCACACTGGCCCAAACCCGTGAGGCCCTAGAAACCGGAGCTGTTGTACTACAAGAAACACCGGGGGATAAAACGGTTGTTTTTGCCGTTGTGGGCGACATGATGCTGTTACCCGTATTAGAAGCAACCGCCGCCCTGGCCGCCGCCGGGATCGGCTCTAAAGTTGTTGGCATTGTCAGCCCCAGGCGGCTGTACCGGGCTAGCGACGTGGCCTGGGAAACCTGCCAGAACGGTGATGGCACCTTCCTTAGCGACGCTGACTTTTTGGCTCTGTTTGGTGGCGACGCTCTTTTGGGGGTCACGGGGGGCTCTAGCGCCATGCTAGAACCTGTCATGCTCCGCAGCAGCAGTCCTCGGGATGTGATGGCTTGGAAACGGGGCGAAACCACATCCAGTGCCGGTCAGCTGTTTGCCTTTAATGGGTTAACTGCAGAGGCGCTATCCCAAAGAGGTAAAGCCCTGCTGGGTTAGTCAGCGGGTATAAAGGCGGTACCGGGCGTTTTCGTACAGAACCGGCAGCTCCAACTGCTGGCTAGCTTTGGTAACAACATAGCTGCTCTGGTACTTGTCCATTAGGTCAGCGATCTGGGCGGTGGTCAAACCGTCATAGGCATCGCTCAGTGCCCCGCGTATTTTGCGGCGGGCATCGCTGTGGCGGTCCACATAGCTGAGCAAATCAATGCCGCCGCCCAGATCGCTCATGCGCTCATACCAGGCGTCCACATCCGCCGAAGACGCACTGGGAACAAACCGAAACTTAGCCACCGCCGGTCGCTCGGACAGCCATGCCAGCTGGTCGAGCTGCACCGGCGGGGAGATCACCAGCTCCCCCTCGGGGACATGCTGTTTGATCCAGCTGCCCAGGGTTTTCATCGCAGGATTGACCCCCTGCTCTTCGCTGGGAAAGTCCTGCAGGGCCATACCGTAGCTATAAAACCGTGTGGCCTCTGCGCCAAAGCCAATGAGGATAACCAGGGTAATTGCGATCGCACCCCGCCGATTTCGAAACAACGCTTTTTCCAACGCCAGCGCCAAAAATAACGACGCCCCCAACGCCAGCATCAAATCCCCCACCCGAAAGGGATAGTACTGCAAAATTTGGCCGTTGCGATCCAAGGGAGCCACCAAAATTCCAGCTCCAAACAAAATCAAACTACAAAGCACAAAACAGACAAAATCCGCCCGATGCTCGGTAGTATCTGTTCTGGGTAAATCGCTGTTGTCTTGCTTTACCAACACATAAAA
>JBCDJC010000265.1:0-6588 GCA_038748225.1 Cyanobacteria bacterium P01_H01_bin.26
GCTTTCTGATCGCGAGTGGCTCCGGTTGTAATCTGGATATTGACGTACGGCATAGCTCAGCTCCTCTCTGCTTTACAAGTTTAGGGACTTGCTGGTAAACAAGGTACCCGCCAATAGCTCCTTTCCCTTTCCCCCTTCCCCACTCTACTCCGGAGATTCTTTTTTGGCAGATCCCTCATAGCTTGAACATACCCTCAGCCCATTTGCCAAAACGCCTGATGCACAGCGGCAATCTCAGCTTCCACTTCGGCCACGGGACCCACCACCAAAATCTCTTTTTGCCCTGTTTGGAAAACATCTCGACAGGGCAAATCTAGGGTGGGGTTTTCAGGATGGTTGCCCGTTAGCTCTAGCAGTCGCGCTTCTGAGAGACCGTATACCAGCCGTCCGACATTGGCCCAATATTGGGTGGCGGCACACATGGCGCAGGGTTCGACCGTGGTGTAGAGCGTACAGCCCCACAGATAGTCAGGGCTAAAGTTGGTCACCGCCGTGCGAATGAGGACCGCCTCGGCATGGTTGACCGTGTCTACATTTCCCTGGGTGAGCAGCACCGTCTCCTGGTCCGGCGCCACTAAAATTGCCCCAAAGGGATGGTGGCCAAAGGACTGCGCCCGCTGGGCGATCTGGTTGGCATGGCGCAGGTGACGGATGTGTTGGGGCAGCGTCGCCGGGAGCGGGCTTGATGACATGCTTGATAAGGGATTGGCAGATTTGGCCATGGCTGGGGAGCAGGTACAAAAAAGATAGGGAGCTGTATTTGATAGTACTGATTACCAGCATGGCCCGGCGATCTGTAGAAAAGTCGGCGGATTCAGTAAATTTGGTCACTGAATTTTGGCGCCAGCTTCATCTAACGTCATAAACATTACAAGCAGCTTCAGACCTACAACCCACACTTGACCTATGGCGAACCACTTCAATCGACGCCGTTTTTTAGGATACGGTGCAGCCACGGCGGCCACCAGCATTTTGTTAAAAGCCTGCGCGCCTGGGACACCAGAGGCGACCACCGAAGCTGAAGAAACGACAGCCGCCGCCCCCGAGCAAGCCTCTAGCATAGCCATTGTGCTGCCGGGCACCATTACCGATGGCGGCTGGAACCAGCTGGGGTACGAGGGGGTCAAACGGGCGGGCGATGAGCTAGGTCTGGAAGTGGCCTATGTGGAGCAAGTTAAAAATGCGGACCAGACCGAAGCCCTAACTGACTTTGCACGTCAGGGATATTCCCTGGTGGTGGGCCACGGCGGTCAGTTTGATGCGGCCATTGAGCAGGTGGCGGCCCAGTTTCCAGAAACCTTCTTTTTGGGGGTGAATGGGGACATTGTGGGCAGCAACTACGGCTGTGTGCGGACCAACTATAACCAGATGCTGTACCTGAGCGGCATGATTGGGGCCTCCATGAGCACCACTAAGAAAATGGCCTACCTGGCGGGGATGGAGTTTAAATCTACCCAGCAGCAGGGGGTGGCGATGGATCTGGGGGCCAAGGCAATCGATCCCAACGCCGAGGTGGTTTCTAGCTTTGTGGGGGACTTTAATGACATTGCCAAGGCCAAGGAGTCGGCACTGGCGCTGATCTCTAGCGGGGTGGATGTGATTTTCCACAATTTGGATAACTCGGCTCCGGCGGTGCTAAAAGCCTGTGAAGAGGCAGGTATCTATGCCTTTGGCAACAACATTGACCAGTTTGACCTGGCCCCCGATGCCATTTTGACCAGTGCCATTCAAGACATTGGCGGGGCCATTACGATGGTGGCGGAGCTGGCGGGCAAAGGAGAGATTGAAGGCAAAAAGTATGTGATTGGTTTAGAAACGCCTGAACTGGTCCGGTTTGGCACCTTTAATGAGGTGGTACCGGGGGACGTGCGCAGCAAGGTTGAGGCGGTGGCCGTGGATATGGTGGCGGGCAAGGTCACCTTTGAAGATACCGAAGAAAACGGCAAGGCGGCGGTTCGTTTGGTAACTTCATGAGTGATTTGCAGCTGGTCGAGATTACCAAGCGATTTGGTAGCTTTACGGCGAATGATTGCATCAGTCTGACGGTGCGGGCCGGGTCAATCCATGGCCTTTTAGGGGAAAACGGAGCGGGCAAATCCACGTTGATGAATATTCTCTCGGGGCTGTACCAGCCGGACGGGGGAGAGATTTTACTGGATGGGCGTCCGGTGGAGATCCGGGCTCCGGCGGATGCCATCCGCCACGGCATTGGCATGATCCATCAGCATTTTATGTTGGTGCCCCAGCTGACGGTGACAGAGAATATTATTTTGGGTCGGCCTGGGGGGCTGCATTTGGATTTGCGATCGCAATCCCAACACATCGCCCAGCTGAGCCAAGCCTATGGCCTGGAGGTCCCGCCCCTGGAGCGGGTGGGGGATTTGCCCGTGGGGATTCAGCAGCGGGTAGAGATTCTCAAGGTGCTGTACCGAGAGGCCCGGATTTTAATTTTGGATGAGCCCACCGCTGTTTTAACCCCCACCGAAATCCAATCTTTTTTAGACACCTTAAAACAGCTGGCCCGCCGCAACCACACCATTATCTTTATCAGCCACAAGCTGGATGAAGTCATGGCCGTGTGTGACGATGTCACCATTTTGCGCCGGGGGCGGCGGGTGGCCTCCTGCCCTACGGCTGAAACTACCCGGTCTGAGCTGGCCCGGCTAATGGTGGATCGCGAAGTGGAGATTAACACCCGACCGCTACCCCAGGCAGCTGGCCCGGTAGTGCTCGATATTCAAAATCTGTGGGTAACCACCGAGCGCCAGGTGGAGGCGGTGCGAGGGCTGTCGCTCCAGGTACGCTCAGGGGAGATTGTCGGCATTGCCGGGGTGGATGGCAACGGCCAGCGGGAATTAGCGGATGCGATCGCAGGTCTCCTGCCAGCCCAAAAAGGCTCCATTAAAATTTTCTCCCCAAAAGTTGAAGCCGCGACCGAGACCGGCCCCATCGCCTACATTCCCGAAGACCGGCAAAAACAGGGGCTGGTGCTGGGTTTTTCCATTGCCCGCAATCTGATTCTCAAAGCCTTTACCCGGCTGCCGTTCTGTCGCTGGTGGCTCCTGCAGACCCAGAAAATTAATACCCATGCGGAGCGCTCCATCCAGGCGTTTGATATTCGCACCACCAGTCAGCGGCTGCCGGTGGGTCAGCTCTCCGGGGGCAACCAGCAAAAGGTAATTTTGGCCCGAGAGCTGGCCGGGAACCCCGCCCTCATTATTGCCATGCAGCCCACCCGAGGGTTAGACATTGGCGCGACGGCGGAGGTGCAACAAAGCCTGCTGGCCCAGCGGTCTCGGGGGGCGGCGATTCTCTACATTTCCACCGAGCTGGATGAGGTGCTGGCCATGGGCGATCGCCTCGGGGTGCTCTACCGGGGCCAGCTGGTGGATGTGCTAGATGGCAACACCGCCACCCTTGAACAAATTGGCCTGCTGATGGCCGGTGTGCATACAGGAGCCCCCCGTGAGCCTATTGCAGAATCAGCGTAGCGGAACGCGCGCTGCGCTCCGGTCGGCTCTCTTGCCAGTTGTTGCCGTCCTGGCTGCCCTATTGTTTGGAGCCATGCTAATGGTCGCGGCGGGGGCCAGCCCCCTGGTGGCCTACGGGTCGCTGTTTCGCCAGGCCCTCACCACCTACTTTGGCTTTGCCGACACCCTCACCAAAACAACGCCGCTGCTGCTAGTCAGCCTGGGGGTGCTAGTGGCCCTAAGAGCAGGCCAGTTTAACCTGGGGGGCGAAGGCCAAATCTACATGGGGGGGCTGGGCAGCCTGCTAGTGGGCTTGGCCCTACCGGGGCTGCCCCTGGTGGTGCATTTACCCCTGGCCCTGCTGGGGGGTTTTGGCTTTGGGGCCGCCTGGGGAGCCATCGCCGGATACCTCAAGGTGGCACGGGGCCTCAACGAAGTGCTGACCACGCTATTACTTAACTATGTCGCCCAGAACCTTATCAGCTATTTAGTCAACGGTCCCCTCAAAGCCGACAATGCCCCCAGCCCGTTTTCAGACCTGGTGGCCGAATCCGCCCGACTGCCAGCGATCTTGCCCAAGACCCAGGCCCACGCTGGCATCTTTCTGGGACTGGCCCTGGCGATTTTACTCACCCTGGCCTTTGCCCTAAGCGCCTGGGGCTATCGGGTCGATGCGGTGGGGCAAAACCCAACCGCCGGCCGCTACGCTGGCATTCCGGTCGATCGCACTATCCTGGGGGTAATGGCCCTATCTGGCGGGTTAGCCGGGTTAGCCGGCAGCAGCGAGGTGCTGGGACTAAAGTACCGGCTGTTTGAAGGATTTTCCCCCGGCTACGGGTTTGATGCAGTTGCGATCGCACTACTCAGCCGCGGCAACCCCGCCGCCGTCATTGTCACCGCCTTCTTTTTTGGCATTCTCCGCAGCGGAGCCAACGTCATGCAGCGCAGCGCCTCCGTACCCGTCTCTATTATCTACGCCATCCAGGGACTGACAGTACTATTCGTCGCCATCAGCCTAGCCATAGAAGAAAAAAGAAAAAAAGCCACCGCATAACCCCACAAGCCCTCCCCTCCCCAACCAAAAACCCACCAAATACCCCCCTTTTTTCCCCCTTCCCCTTTTTCCCCCATTCCCCCATGCCCCCCCTCCCCTTCCTCACCGACTTTCTCTCCGCCTGCCTCCGCCTAACCGTCCCCCTAGCCTTTGCCGCCATCGGCGGCCTATTCTCCGAGCGCTCCGGGGTATTAAACATCGGCCTAGAAGGCATGATGCTGACGGGGGCATTTATCAGCGCAGCAGTGGCCCTAGAAACCGGACAGGTCTGGCTAGCGGTGGGGGTAGCCTTTGGCGTCAGTGCCTTGGTGGGCATCCTACACGCCTATCTCTGTGTCAGCCTTGGGGTCAATCAGCTCGTATCCGGGCTGGCCATCAACCTGACCGCCGCCGGGCTGACCACCTATGGCGCTCGGCTGCTGTTTGAAAGCGGCACCGTAGAGCTACCCAGTATTGTTGCGATCGCAGTTCCCGGTCTCAGCCAGCTGCCCGTGGTGGGGCTATTCTTTAACCAGGATCCGCTGTTTTATCTGCTGCTGCTGCTGATCCCCCTGAGCACCTATGGCCTGTTTCACACCCGCTGGGGGCTGCTGCTGCGGGCGGTGGGGAACGCTCCCCAGGCAGCGGATACGGCTGGGGTATCGGTCAGTCTGGTGCGCTACCTCAGCGTCATGGTCTGTGGCGGACTGTGTGGGCTAGCGGGGGCGTACCTGGCCCTGGTACATGTGCGTTTTTTTACCGAGGGCATGAGCGCGGGCAAGGGGTTTATTGCCCTAGCCGCGCTCATTTTTGGCCGCTGGCATCCGCTGCCAACGGCCCTGGCCTGTCTGCTATTTGGGGCCACCGAGGCGCTGCAGCTGCGGATCCAAGCCCTAAACCTGGATATTCCCTATCAGTTTTTAGCCATGCTGCCCTACGTCACCGCGCTGTTAGCGCTCATGGGAATTGCAGGCCAGGCCACACCGCCAGCGGCCCTCGGTATTCCCTACACCAAAGAGAAATCCTAACAAAACCATGGCCTACACCCACCTGCCCCCCAACCTTCCCCAGGACTTTGACACCAAAGATTTTTGGACCCTGCCGCCGCCGCTGCCGGATGCGGCTGAGCGGCTGCAGTATCTAGCAGCAAGCATTGCCGCCGATATCGAGCTGCTGAGCTATCCCAGTCGCACCTGGGACTACAGCCGCCACACCGATATCCTCGAAGTGGCCATTATTGGCGCAGGCTATGTGGGTAAATCGGCGGCCTTTGGGCTGCGCCGCCATGGCATTGAGCGTGTCTGTGTATTTGACCGCTGCCCACCTGGCCAGGAAGGTCCCTGGCGCACCTATGCCCGCAACGCCACCCTAAGAACCCCCAAGGATGTGACCGGAGGTCTGGATTGGGGGATACCCAACCTCAACTTTCGACGCTGGTGCGCGGCCCGCCATGGGGATGACTACTGGCAGCGCATTCGCTACATTCCCCGGCTGCTGTGGGCCGACTACCTGGACTGGTACGGCGACGTGCTAAATCTGCCAATCCAAAATAATACCGAGGTGCAAAACATCAGCTGGCACGAGGCAGACCGGTGTTTTTGGCTGCAGACCCAGCACCAGGGAATACCCGAGGTGCGTAAGGCCCGCTTTGTCATTTTTGCCACGGGGCTGGACTGCGCGGGTGGCAAAAATATCCCGGCGATTGTGCAGGCTAATCTCCCCAGCGCGTGCTATTACCACACCATGGATAGCATTGATTTTTCCAGGTTTGCGGGCCAGCGGGTCGGCCTCATTGGCGGTGGGGCCAGCGCCTTTGACAATGCGCTTTTGGCCCTCCAGGCCGGGGCCGCCTCGGTGGATATTACGATTCGTCGCCCCCAGCTGCCCAACCTCAACCGGATTCGCTGGAGCGAGTGGAACGGCTACCATCGCCACTTTATCGATCTCCCAGATGGGATGAAGTGGGCCTACAGCCTGGCTGAGGTACAACTGGGGCAGCTGCCACCGCCCCACACTTACTACCAGACCATTAGCCACCCTCGGCTAACGCTGTACACCAACGCTCCGGTCAAACAGCTCAGCTAC
>JBCDJC010000266.1:0-6566 GCA_038748225.1 Cyanobacteria bacterium P01_H01_bin.26
ACCTCCCCCGACTGGGAAAAAACAGCCAAGTTTTACTTGCACAGTGCTCAACTGATTGCCCAGGAGCTAGACCACACCTGCCAGCAGGATGCTGCACTCAAGGCCAATCTGGACCAGGTGTCTGCAGCTCTAGCCAACGCCGCTGGGGATGAGGTAGCCATAGCAAATGCGGTTTGGTCGGTGTTATTCCCAGAGGGTACCGGCATTTGGGGGCAGGAACCCGATCAGGTAACCCAGCTGCGTCAGCAGCGGACCGTCAGTATCGACAGGCTCAATCCCAATCCCATCGACAACCCGGCCAAGCAGGTGCTATTTACCTCCAACGCTCTGCTCACCATGCCCCTAGGCTCAGCGGATCTCTCTAATTTTGATGCCGATTTTCAGTCCCAGCTTGCTGAAGCCGCAGACGATCCTCAGCTCTACTGGTATGACCACCCGATTCCCATTGGTATCGCTGAAGAGAGCAACGAAATCCTATACGGCCTCAAGCACCTGAACCATGCGGTAGAGTTTGAGCGCCAGCAGCAACCCGATATTACCGACAAGGTAAACTGTGTGCTATCGGTGTCGGTAACCCACGAGCGGCTGCAAACCTTAGGCAAAAGCTATCTAAAACAGGTCCTAGCCGCCAGTGAGCCCCTGGAGCAGCTCAATATCTTTGCCTTTACCGAAACAGATACCAATACCTTGATCGAAAAGGTATTGCTACCTATCCTGGAACACTCTTCTTTGGAGCAAGATGCCAAAGAGCTGCTGTCTGTCTTTGGTGTGGACGGTCGCTATGGGCGACACTACAGCTTTCTCAAAGCGATTGTGCCCCTTTGGAATGTGCTAGTAGATCCGGAAATCAAGGCTACCTTCAAAATTGACCTGGACCAGGTTTTCCCCCAGGCTGAGCTGTTGGAGCAGACGGGGGCGACTGCCTTTGGTCATCTGCAAACGCCGCTGTGGGGTGCCACTGGGAAAGACTCTGCTGGTGAGCCGATTGAGCTGGGGATGATTGCAGGTGCCTTGGTCAATCAGCGGGATATCCACAAAGGTGTGTTTACCCCTGATGTCACGGTTCCAGGAACTAAGCTAAATCCTGATGAGTATGTGTTTTTTAGCAAGCTGCCCCAGGCCCTATCCACAGAAGCGGAAATGATGACCCGGTATAAAACGGGTACGGAGATGGACGGGGAGACCAAGGCGATCCAGCGGATTCATGTGACGGGAGGCACCAACGGCATCCTGGTAGACAGTCTGCGCCGCTATCAAACTTTTACCCCCAGTTTTATTGGCCGCGCGGAAGACCAGGCATATATTCTGTCGGCCCGAGGTCAGAAGCCGCATCTGGGCTACGCCCATGCCTCTGGACTGATCATGCGCCATGACAAGGAGGGTTTTGCCCAAGAAGCGATCGCAATGGCCAAGGTGGGTAAACAGGTCGGAGACTATCTCCGGATTCTGTTGTTTTCGGCCTATGCCGAAGCGCTGCCAGAAGCAACAGATAGCATCAAGGCAGACATTGCTCCCTTTACGGGATGTTTTGTCTCGCAGCTACCGATCACAGTTGCCATGCTGAGATTCTCGCTGAAGGTGGCCCATCTGTTTAATAACGGCAAATCAGACGAGGCAGCTGAGTTTATCCACACGGGTGTTCTCCAACTGCAAGAGGGGTTAGACTTTGTCCAGGGAGAGCCCAGCGAACTGCAACAAACCTACGAGCGCGAGAAAGCTGGCTGGCAGCTGTTTTACCAGGCTCTAGAGAGTGTTGAAAAGGCGCTACAGGCTGATGAAGATTGGGCACTTGAGGTCCAAAAGGCTGCCCAGGGCGTCATTGAGAACTGCCGCGTTAACTAGAGACCGTCGGTCGTTGACGATGGGGCTAACCAAGCTATCGTTATGGGGCCATCAATCAGGGGTTAGCCCCTGATTGATGGCCCCTTCAGGGTTGTATAAGACCCAAAAATTATTTTGGAGAGACGTTGCATGCCACGTCTGTACAGCCAAGGTCCGATTTCAATTGAGATTCCATGAAGCGGTTGAGCAACGCGACTTACCACAGTCTATGTCATCTCAATACATCAAAAAATACATCAAAAATATTTGATACGTTTCCGTTATTGTGGCCAGGTGGCGGCAAGGCAAGACTTTCTGCCACAGCGAAAATTCTTGTCAGCCGATCTTGATAATCCGTCTCTTGACTGGTGTCTAAAAGAGACTTATAGTTTCTGCAGGCCAATTTGTGGCCCTACTACAGAACTGAATACCTGGCACTGTCGGCAGGTGTCCTACCACCTAACCGACAGCTGACCCCCAGCTGAGTACAGCAGACTGCGGGCTTAGGTTATTATGCCTTAGCATCCCCGGTGTGCATACATCTTGCGGGGTTTGCTAAGGCATTCGGTTCTGGTTTCCTTCGCAAACAATCGTTTTGGAGATCAGAATCCATGTTTCAAAATCCCCCCAACGGCCCCCACGGGCCGACCAATCCGTCTGGGTTTCTACCTGAATACGAGTACGACAGCGTAAACCACACCCTGCTCGGTAGTCTCACCGCCGTGCGTAACACCATTGCATTACTGCACAAACTCAACTACGCTGAACCCAACGATTGGAGCAAGCCCCTACCCACCGGGCGACCCAACGAGATGATGGCGATTTTAACCAGACGAGTCAGGGTTGGCTGATAGCTTCTATGGGATGAATTAGCGAGTATTTGCCTGGTTCACCCAATTATGAGGGAATGCGTTACGGCGCATCGTACCTGGCTGAGTATTTAGCGGGTGCGATCGCGCTACGCACCTTCTATTTCTTCAGCACTCAATCCCGTATACTTAGCAATCTCCTGGACAGATAAACCTGCTGCTTTCATCTGTCTAGCAATGCGCTGTCTTTCTTTCCCACGACCTTCTTCGCGGCCTTCTTCGCGACCCTCTTCGCGGCCTTCCTTGAGACCTTTTTCTCGGCCTTCTTGAATCAAGGTCCGAGCAATATTATTCATATCGCGGTAATACTTCAAGCTCTCCTGATAAACCGTCTGCTCTTTCGGGGAAAAATTTGCAATCTCAGCCACACTAAACAACTGATTAAAGACACCTTCCCGTAGTGCAGCAGGCGGTTCCTCAAACTGAGCCAAGTTTTTTAGCAGGAATAACCATTTGTCAGCCTGGGATTCCAACTCATCCAAAGACTTAGTAAATTTTGGCAGCTCAATATAAATAAACTTCAGTTTGTCATAGAAGACCTCACAGTGCTGATTCTTCAGTTCAACAGTATGAATAATGGTATCTTCATGTTTATGATCATCAAAAACAAAATCCAGCACACCAACGGTATAGATCGCTGTTAGCTCATAGTTCCATTCACCTTTTTGCGCCTGCTCTTGAATGGGAAAGGTGGCATAGTAGACACTGCGGTCCTTAAAAAAGTTTTGCTTTGCTTTTTGAATTTCGACAATAAAACATTCACCCGTCACGGCCTCACAGTAAATATCAAAAATAGCTTTTCTATCAATTGAGGTCCTACCGAAGAATTCAGGGTTTTTGAAAGTCACATCCTGAATGCGATGGTGTGCTGGTAAGAGGGTATTGAGGAAATCAATCAACAGCGCCTTGTTTGGCTCTGTGCCAAAGACACGTTTGAAGCCAAAATCAGTCAGTAGGTCAATGTATTTGTCCGGAAGCAGGAAAGCCATTTTTAAATGGTGTTGGCCACGTCTAGCCTTGCATCTTGTTCAGGACGCAGTTTAGCGTTTGCTAACCTAGGCGGTCGTCGGTGTATCTGTCTATAACTCTAGCGCTTTATTTGCCATTGGACTAATAGATACAATGGCGAAGGAGATCGCACTACTCCATAGGTTTAACTACGTCACAACATAGCTAATGCTCCATTAGCAAGCTGTAGGGTGCCGCCCCTTGCCGTAACTTCTAATTTTTCACCAATAAATTTTAGGGAGCGCACCATGCTTATGGGTTCTTGGGTCAAGCGAACTCAACCTAATTGTAGGCCCTGAGGCGGACACGGAACATACCTCTGGCCTGCCATCTAACTCTACGCAGGAGCAGACGGGACTTACAATCCAAACATCGATGCAGAAATATTGGCCGCTGCTCAGCTCCACGTTTTGCGGCTTGAGTTATTGGACAGGTAGTAGCTTAGAAATTAGTCGTAGGTCAGCAAAATTGAGTTGTTGAGCGATTGTTTTTGTGCTGAATTTCTGTCCATTCCTCTAAGCTTAATAAGAGAAGTTGGAGCGTAAAATGAGCCTTGAATTTGAAGCTGCAGAAATTTTGAAGCAAGTCGCATTGGACGAAGAGATAAAAGACTTCGTGCTGCAACACACATCGCTTTATCAACCGCTCCTCCATGCTGCCCTGCGCTTTATTGGAGGTGAAATACTGCCAGACTGCATAGAAACGGCAAAATTACTCAATCAGCAAGGATTTGCGGTCACGATCGATTACATGGGCGAAAGCACTCGTGACGCTGACATGGCACAGCAAGCTACACAAGAATTTCTTCGCGTGATAAAGGTGATCGCTGAGCAGAACCTGAACTCGTCCATATCCTTAGACTTGTCTCACATTGGTATGGTCATTGATGCTGAACTAGCGTATGAAAACGCTTACATTCTGGCTGAAGCAGCCCAGAGTGCAGGATTGGAAATGATGATTAGTATGGAAGGAACAGATCGAACAAACTTAATTTTGAAGATTCATCAACGGCTGTGTGAAACGTTTGACAATGTTGGAATTACCCTGCAAGCATATCTTCATCGCACACCAGACGATCTTGAAAGTGCGTTGCAGCGTCCAGGAAAGATCCGATTAGTCAAAGGAGCCTATGCGACTCCCGATGGTCTAGCAAAACCTCGCGGTGCACAACTGGATCAAGCTTACCGCCAGTTGATGGAAAGATTATTAACGAGTGGGCATCAGTGTTCGATCGCAACCCATGATCCTACTTTGCTCGATCCGATTCCATTGAAATACACGCATCAATTTGTGCAAGAGCGTGGAATTGAGTTGAGCCATATTGAATTTGAAATGTTGAAAGGAGTGACCCAAGAACGACTGGAGGCAATGAAAAATTGTGGGTATCGAACTCGTGTGTATTTGCCTTATGGTCAGGAGTGGCACTTATATTTGTGCAATCGCTTAGCAGAGCATCCTCCCAACATTTATCAAGCTATTACCGATGCTGCCAAATATAAGTATGGTCGGTGAGTTTCCAGCCAGGTAGGGTGCGATGCATCGCAGCGCTTTCAACCCATTGCGCCTCACGAATAACCCTCTCTTTACTCCATATCAAGCTGTAGGATGCGACCCTTGATACAAGCCCAATGATCTATCGATACATTTTTGGGACCACACCATGCTCATACATAACTGGAAGCAAGCGATTTAAGCTTAAAATAGTTTCTGCGTCCACGGATAAAGCCTCTGAGCTTGATGCCCAAACTTCCGCAGGAGCAGATGGTTACCATCGAGGCATCAATGCAAAAATACTGGCCGCCGCTCAGCTCTATCGTTAGGCAACGGCTCAAAGTGCTCATGATACGGTCGCTTTAGGACGCTGGATCTAAATCAGGACGTTTAGGATGTTTTAAGCCTCACCATAGAGTTGGATTCTCTCTATTAGTGCAAAATATTCGTAGATCAAAAAACTCAATCCTTATGATCACGATTAGGCAAGCACATCCTGACGACTCGGAGATCTTAGCCCACATAGCCAAGCATACCTTTCAAGAGACTTTTGCAACGGAAAATAATCTCACCGATATGGAACTCTATTGTGCAAAGAATTTCGGTGCGGAGATTCAACGGCGGGAAATTCTAGATCCTAACTGTGCGACTATCTTGGCGGAAGTAGAAAACCAGTTAGTAGCCTTTGCACAAGTCCGATTACACGCGCCCAAAGAATGTGTTGCTGCCGATCGTCCCTCAGAGCTCCATCGATTATATGTGGGAAAAGGGTGGCATGGCCGAGGTGTGGCCCATAAACTCATGTCTAAGGTTTTATCCACAGCATTAGATGCTGGCGCGAACCATATATGGCTTGGAGTTTGGGAACATAATCCCAGGGCAATAGCCTTTTACGGCAAATATGGATTCAGAGTTGTTGGTGAGCATATATTTCAATTCGGTAGCGATCCGCAACGGGATCTGGTGATGATGGCAGAGATCAGCGAACCGTTCATTGCCTAACATACGCCTGCACTCGGACTGCTTTGTTCAGGCCCTGTTTTGCACAATGGGACACCTGCAGCCGGTGATGCTCAACGTTAGCTAGCTCTAAGTTGGGTTCTTTAATAGACGGCTTTCTGTTCAATTTCTGTTGCTAACCTTCTTTTGTCCATCAATACAGGAAGAAATCACCGGAACTAGAAATATGGGTTACCAGGTAAGCCAGGACAAAATTAAAGGGATGCCGGAGCTTAGGGAGCCTCAGCATCCCGGCAGGCTTAAAATACAACAGGCCCAGATACACTAGTCAAAGGAATCTTGGGCACCGGATTCAGCCACGTATCCATGGAATTGAGGCAAGTTTCAGCTCCTTGAGCTACAAACGCTAGCGCCATC
>JBCDJC010000267.1:0-6496 GCA_038748225.1 Cyanobacteria bacterium P01_H01_bin.26
CCATGCTCAAGAAAATCTCTCCATCATTAAGCGCATTGCTCTCAATCTCCTCAATCAAGACCGTACGACTCAACTCGGTATTAAGGCTAAGCGCAAAAAGGCTGGTTGGGACAATCAGTACTTACAGACCATCCTCGCTTCCTAGGCCAAATGCAATCGCCATGAGTGCCTGCAAAAGCAGGCGAAGGAAGCCCAAAAATCCAGCCACCCTTGGCTTTGGCAGACCGGGGTGGCTGTACAATAAACGACAGCTCCGGACTGGGTTGGTCAGTCAGGGGTCAGTGGGGTGGTGGTGGTTGCAAGCACCGCCATCCCACGCGGCTAAATTTTTGGGTACGAATGACGGCGTTTTCACCATCAGGACTAAAGCTACCAGGCAACAACTCGATGCGTCAAGCGATTGTTAGGGATTAGTCAGCATCCTTCCCCCTCGGATTTACTGGGTTGATATACATCAAATGTGACTCATGTCGCAATTTAGCGAGATAATGCCTCACATCACCCGCA
Source organism: Cyanobacteria bacterium P01_H01_bin.26 (assembly GCA_038748225.1). Taxonomy (GTDB): domain Bacteria; phylum Cyanobacteriota; class Cyanobacteriia; order Phormidesmidales; family Phormidesmidaceae; genus Leptothoe. The sequence goes on from JBCDJC010000267.1 coordinate 508, forward strand.
CTGAGTTTCCCTAGTCGCGAGGGCACGCCTAATCGCGTCGGTGCGTGCACTTGTCAAATCGCCCATAGGCCCTAGCTTGATAACACGCTATCAAGATCTCGTAATATAGGCCAAGCACCCTCGGTTGTGTTCGACACCACCGTGACTTGCAGATCAATATTGCGCGTTACACTTGACCAGAAAGATACCCCGGCATCTTGCCCTGTAATATAGACCTGTGGTTGCCCATGCGGCTCCTCATCAATCCATAGTCCATGACCGTAATGTGTTGTAAGTGCTCCCTTCGTTTCCATGCTTACATACGGTGTGGCATAGATATCAACCAACTCTTTCGGCAAGATCTCGTTCTCCCAAAATGCTTGCCACAAAATCGCTAGATCGCCTACGGTTGCATAGGCACCGCCGTCTGAAGCGCCAACGATCGGAAGATTGTAGATATTCGTTCGCCAACTGCCCGCTTCTTCAATGTAGCCCAGCGCAGTCTGCTCAGGGAGTTGATTAAACGCAAAATACCCGGATCGATTCATGCCGATGGGTTTGAGGATCGCCTGCTCGACATAGTCCCGATACCTCAAGCTGGTCAATTCTTCAATGACTATCCCCAAGAGAATGTAGCCACTATTCGAGTACGAGAAGCGTTTCCCAGGAGGAAATTTCATCGCCTCATCTGGAAAAACAGCCAGGTAGTCTCTGGGACTTTTCAATTCGTACCACGGGCGACTGACAAAGAAATGGTCAAAGTCCGTTTCCTTATCTTCATCCAAATAGTCTGGAATACCAGACGTATGCGTGAGCAAGTGCCGAATGGTAATCTCGGGCGAATAATGCGGGAAGTCGAGCGTGAGACAGTCTCTCAATCGTGTCGAGAATGAGAGTTTATGAGTGGCGATGAGTTTCCCAATGGCAAGGGCAGTGAGAAATTTTGTTCCCGAGGCAATGCCGAAGCGAGTGTCTAATGTGTTTGCAATTTTGTTACTCCGGTCGGCATAACCTGCCGCTCGTTCATATAGCACCTGTCCTTGTTGACGAATAGAAACAACGCCGGAAAAAGCGTGGGTGTCAATTGATGAATCCAACTTTTCTAGGAGTTGTGCATGTTTCATTATTAGCCCTCATCTCTATCGCTTCGTCACATTTGATCGTTGACATTCAAATAAACTGGTGAATTCTGATAGGCGACCTAACGTTGCCCATTATCTGCGGCAGATTATCTCAAACCTTCACAGTAGCTTTTCAGCGGACGGTATGCATGGACATTGTTAGGTGAATACACTTGTTGAAGGGTCTCACAAGCTAATTTGTTAAAAATGCAAATATATAATTTGCAACTATTCCACAAACGATATTCATTAATAAACCAAAGATAGACAAAGTAGTAAATATTCTGTCTCTATTGAGGATTTTCCGTTTTTCAGATTTGGATTTATCAGTAAACAGAATAAACTGATAAGTAGATGGTCTAATGAGATAGCAAAAGCATAAATAAGACAAACCAACAACTACAAAGCTAATAATCATAGTAAGAATTAAATAATGACTTGGAGGAAATAAACCCTCCCTAACTATAATAACAAGGCGATCAAGCTTTGCACTATTGTCGACACTGTTTCCGAGAATATTATCTAAATTTAAAAACTCCTTTCCTTGAAACTCTCGAACCTTATCCCACATATTCGAATTAACGGCTATCCATGCAAGGTAGAAGAATGGAATTGAGGCTTTAATTAGTGAAGTTCGAAAATTTAAGAAGAAGTCGCCATGGACTATATTGGCCTTTAGAGCTGCTTTTATAATCTCAGTTAAATCAGCTCCCCATGTCTTTTCAGTACATCTGATAGAGTAGTTAACTTTAGGTATTTCAACACCATCGTTAGAGACTAAACTCAGGATAAGTAGCTTATTCCTCTTTCTGTTTTTTCCATAACTAGTATTTGCAAAAACAGATATTTCTTGTCTTTCTGGAGGCCTATCCTTTTTAAAAGTAACTAAATAACTCCAAGTAAAGTTAAATCCATTGCAGATAATAGATCTTGTCTCTTGATAGCTAATCAGATTTCCAATTGTGTTGAATGTGATTGACGAATCATCATCAAAAAATAACTCAGCTTTGAATTCAAGTAAGATAGCATCATGTTGGTGAATTACTCTATTGTCAATTTTTGAGTAAAGATCCTGTAAGTTACTAACATTGACTTCGAATGAACCTTCAACATATCCTTCAATTTGCTCTGGCTTACCTAACAACCCAACCATAAAGTCTTTGAAAGAGTTCTCATTTAAACCAAATGTGATTGAGTCCTCTGCAAAAATCATTGGCAAAGGTTGTATTTCCTGATTATCTTCCATATGCCTCATTGAAACTTTACTGGATTGCTATACTTAACCAGTTTAGTTGATCTTGTTTATTACCCTCTATTGAGAATCTACTCTGAAGATGAGTAGACCTAACGATTCCAGTCAGCGGTTACAAAAAGCTTGAACTCACCACTAGAAAATCGTTCAGCCCGCTGTACTGGGCTTGTTAGACTGCAAAGTAACTGCATGAAGGAGCAGAATCTAAAGCTTTTGCATTTTGTCAGGCTGTCCTTTCCTTTGCAACTCATCGAAAATTTTCTTGAACTTCAGAGAGATATTTCCGCCTTTATCTGTAATGCAGATTAACCCTGCTGAATAAGGGCTTGTATCTTCTGTGATTCCTGTAACTTCAATCACTATAGATGTGCCGTCTATAAACCACATACTTGTTAGGTATTGTAATGGCACGTTTAAAACAGCTATTGTTGCTCTGAGGCTTTTACATTCTCTTTTGATGTTTGAGATTCTTTTATAGTGTTCCAGTAATGTAGTTCCTAGATAATTTTCAGGATCTTGTTTAAAAAACTCTTGTCGAATTTGATTTATCCTGATGTACTTAAAGTCTTTTTCCAGGTTGGCTTTAATTTTGTTTTCAATAGCTCGATGATATCTTTTTCTTTGCTCATGGTTAGATGCTTTGTAAGGTTTCTCTCCAGGCCTTGTAGCACCTAAAACAAGTATTTCTTTCTCCGCATTTTTCACTAGCTCCGCCAACTCTTCAAAGACAAGTCCTTTATACTCAATACCCTCATCTTCCAGATACGACTCATCGATGTAATCGACAACTGATACAGCCTGGTTGCAGAGTCGCTCAACACGCCGACTAGTTTGTGCGAGGTAGAATATCACAGCAAGTGCAAGTAATACTACTACTGCGGCCAGAAAAACATATTGGCTCGTCACTAAGCCACCCAGCCAAGTAGAGAATAGAGCGGACAACAATACGCCAGAAATAAATAAGATGAAGTTCCATGCTAAATTTGACGCTTCAACTTTAGGCATAGATTTCTCTCCTCTCTACTGTTACAGCTTTGCAGTCTAACTACTATATATATACGGAAAGTTTCTGGATAATACCCTCAGCCGCGGAGTTGTGTAGAAAGCTTTAACGCATATTTAATAGTTCAGAAAAACTACTGGGTAACAATTGTCACGTGGCGGGTTTCATGATAGTTATGTAGCACTGATTAGAGATACGTTGAGAACTATCACTAAGCAGAATCTGCCCATGGCACCTCTCAGGTCGATCCATCATTAACGATTAAAATCGGTGTCCTATTGCTACCTGGTAAAGCCGTTTTTTAATCGCTTGAACGGTGTCCACGTCTCCAGGTTTGATGTCTCAGGGGTGACTGCGCTAGTCTGCCTGAGGTGGAGTGCGTATGGGAGCCAGCTCTGGTACCGGTAGTACTGTGGGGGGTGGCAGTACCGGCAGGCCGTTGATATCTTCTACCGCAGGCGGTGCGGCAGAGCGACGGCGTAGGGGAGCCTGACTGCCGGGTACATAGTCTACTTTTTCGATTACCACCGACTGGGTGACTTCTTCACCCAGCTCGTTGACGGCTCGTAGCGTAATTGTCTCAGCGCCTGGGGCGGCGCTGAGGGTATAAATAATGCTGTCTTTGACAATGACGCCGGGGGCTGGTAGCAGTTCTATTGTTTCTGCATCTCTTACCTTCCAGGTTAACGACACATCCCATGAGCTTCGGGCCACGTTGAGGGGATACACATGGCGAGGTCGAGTGATCACACTGTCGCCATTGACTTGAAAATAAACAATCTCTGGCTGAGGAGGTTTGACCGTAATTGTGGATGTGTTTTTTATAATGGGTGCATCTGGATCGCTGTTCGCCGTCATCACCGTGAGATAAAACACGTACTCGCCGACATCGGTGGCGGCGGTGGGGACCTGGGTGCAGACCAGCTGATTGTTGTCTGGTTCGCAGAAGCCCTCTAGTTCAGGGGGAATCCCGCCGCTAAAATCATAAATAACCGGCACCGTATTCTCCGCGCCATCGGGAGTCAGACTGACCAGGCGCAGGGTTTGAATGTCTTCTAAATTACTCACGCTCCAGTTGAGAAGAATGGGTACGGTGGCTTCGGCTGGGCTGGGCTCGGCTACCTCCTGGGGCTCATCCAGTGGCTCTGGGGGGAGACCTTCTGCATCAGGGGAAGTCTCTTCGTCTGGGGGTGCATCGGCCACAAAGTCGGTTTCTGAAGGTGTGCGATATTCCGCAGCGGTGGCTTCTATCAGCTGGATCTGGGGTGGTTTTGGGGGGGCAACGACTACGTCCTCTAGGAGTGAGATATCCAGGGGGTGAGTTCCTACCGGTGGCATGACGGCTAGCCTGAAGGCATAGGTGTCTTCTGTAAAGGTGTAGGGTTCGTCATCTTCTGTATTGACCAATCGGGCGATATCTAGCCCCCTACACTTGAGAAAGGTTTGGTTGGGAGAACCGGTTTGCCAACGGCGATAAAACCGTCGCATGGTTTCGAGAATGGAGGTACTACTGGAGCTTACTTCAACTATGCAGCCGGCATTTTCTAGCTCCAGCGGCAGCGCCACGCCGTTGTTATTGAGCTGATAGGTTTTTAAAAAGTCGGGGTTGCTAGAGCTGAGGACCAGCTGACCTACCTGTCTGGGGTTAGAGATATCCCAGTCTAGCCGTGGTTCTCTGCCTTCTCCTTCTTGATAGGTTTCTTGGGTGGTTGAAAAGTCGGTAATCCTGGGTCGCAGGCTGGGTCGCCAAAATAAAAACTCCCAAATCAGCCAGGCCAGGGCGACCGCTGTTGAAATCACCAACAGCCAAAACAGCCAGCGGCGGCGCACTTTGAGGATGACGGTGCCGGTGGGTAACGGCTGGGGCAGGGCCGGTAGCCTGGTATCTGAGTCGGGCAGTGGGGCGGGGGCATTTTCTAGCAGCAGGTCAAAGTTGACTCGCCGTTCCTTTAGTCGCCACAGCCGGTTCCACCAGCGCCGGGGATGTACGCTCAGATGAGCGATGGTTTCTTCCCCAGGCATCAGGGTTGTTTCAGTTGGGTCGATGCGATAGTGGATAATGCGCTCGGGGTCCCAGGCTCCGTAGACCAGCTGACGCTGGATGTTGCCCAGGTTGGTAAAGGCAATCTCAAAATGCTGGTTGAGACTGGGGATGGGCAGCGTTTTGGGGGTGAGGCTAACGGCTAGTCGGTCATCGGCGGCCAGGGTAATGTAAACCACCCGCAGCAGCACAATCTCTTCTCGAATTCGTGATGTTAGCCGCAGGGTGGGCACATAGTTACCCGCTGGGGCAAAGGCGGGCGGGTGGATCAGCAGCTGGATTTTGCCGGTTTCCCTGGGGTTTAGCTGTAGGCCATCGGTGTAGGTGACCAGTCCCGGCAGGTTGTCCAGGTTTTCGGGATATTGGACGGTAAACCAGTCTTCATCCAGATTGAGACAGGTTAAAAAGAATCGATCGGTACGTCTGGAGGGATTTTCTACGGTAACGGTGAGGCTGAGGGTTTTGCCCGCACTGAGCAGGTGGGGGTGCTCTGAATCGGTGCTGGGGGTGAGGGTGAGTTTGGGTTCGCTGCGTAGCTGGGCCTCCTGGTCCGAGGGTAGCACCTGCAGCTGCTGTACCCGCCGAATATCTTC
>JBCDJC010000268.1:0-6448 GCA_038748225.1 Cyanobacteria bacterium P01_H01_bin.26
ATTTTCTGACTCAGATTCTGCCTGACCCAATACAAACGGAAAAAAGTTCCAATGGTTGAGATGATCAAGATACACCTTTTTATCAGGATGGCGATCAATACATAGCCTGGTTAGCTCCGGGGCAAACTGACAGGCAATGTTAGACATCCGTTGCACTAGACGGACATCAAAGCGAGTTCCTGGCATTCCCACCCTTTTTTGAAAAATTTCTAGATTCATCGGCATGGAAACCGATGCCAGCTGAACGACGAGTGCCAAAATTAGCCCCCCCCTAAAAAAGAGTCTTTTGAGCTTTCTTGTGGCTAGCAGCTGCTGGATAAAGACGGCCAGCAGCGGTACCAGCAACAGGTGTACCGAGGTGACGTGATACCGGGCTCCCCAGGCTGAGTCCCCATGCCAAAAAACAAAGCGGCTGTAGGCGGCCAGGTGCAATCCCAAATTTAAGCTAGAGGTGACCAGGTACCAGCGAATCCAGGGGGACAGCCGCCGCCAGCATAGTGCCCCCAGCAGCAAACAGGGCACCAACAGCGGATCATAGAGAAAAATGCTCTTTGCCGGGGAAGTCAGTGGTCCTAAAATGCCGACGTGAAGGCTGTTGATTAGGGGATAGCCGTCCGGTAGCTGGGGCAGCCCCGCCCAGATCGCATCGGTTTCAAGCTGCAGTTTTTCGATGCTTTTGCCCGAGGCAAAAAAGCTGCCGTACCGTAGAAAATCAACATAGCGACTGACGAGAAAGACCGGTGCAAACCCGACTAGCCAGAGGCCAACACTCCGAATAACGGCTCCCATACGACGACACTTGTAGGCGATCGCACCCACCAAAAATAGAACCACCGTAGCGGCATGGATCAAGCCGGTGACCCGAATAAAAACGGCCATTCCCAGCGCCATTCCCCCGGCTATCAGCCAGCGGGATTGTTTGGTTTGGAGGTGTGCGATCGCACATGCATAGCCCACCAGTGTGAGCAGCAACAGCTGATTGTTATGCTGATGTACCTGGGCGTAGTGCAGCACCGTCGTACCGAGAAGCAGCGTCAAACTCGCCAAACCGGCCACCCGTTCTTCAAACTGAAACAGCCGCAGTAGCCAAAACGCCGCCAGCACAACGGCCAGATTGAGGGGAATAAACACCAACAGATTGACGGCCCATCGCCGCCAGGTATCTGCAGGTACAACCGGCCACCGCTGGTGCAGCTGGCTGCCCAGCCAATCGGCCGGCAGCATCAAAAACGACTGGCCCGTTTCATAACCGATTTTACGACTGCCGTCGGCCCCCACCACACCAAAGCGAATATCACCCCTGACGATGGGCTCCATATCAGGCGTGATCTGCACCTCCTCAGTCTGGGTCCACCAGGCGTGGGCCATCTGTAATCTCAAATCAACATCTAAGCTGCCCAGCTCCCCCGAGTTGATGGTCACCAGCCATAGCAAGGCTACAAGCGCAATCCTGATGGGAAATTTCATACCGCTATTTCTTAAAACTATCCATTACCACCCCTTGAGCCCCCAGTTTTAACTATCTAGTTTTAGCTATCCAACAGATAAACATAGTGATCGGTGTCGGTCACCCTGATCCACTGTTTGGCCGCTGCCGTCGCCAGCAGTAGGTCATTTTGCTTACAAACAACCGCCCGAGCCCCCGCCTCCTTTAGCCGCTGATAAATCTGTGTTCTGACCGCTTCATCCGCCTGCCAGAAACCAGAGGAGTCAGGCACTTCTGCAATAATCCTCACCCTGGCCAATCTAGCCCAGTATTCAGTAGTCGCCGGACTGCTTGGCCCCAGCTGAACCGCCGCCACGTTGTCGCCTGGGTTAATGCCCAGCTGATAAAGCTGCTGGGCTACTTTCCAGTAGACAGGAGAGCCCGGATGGGTCCAACTGGCGGTGAACTGACTACCCAGTAAAATGAACACACCCGCCACCAAACCGGCAACCAACCGTTTCGACTGCCGAGAGTTAGGCAGTGAAACACTAGAGAAAAAGCCTGCAAATAACAATACGGCAAACGGCGCTAAAAGTCGGGTATCCGCATTTGCTGGGTCATAGTAGTGAAAATCCTTGCCGATGGCATAGGCTCCAAAAATCAAAATACCAGGAACCAACAGGCTCCAATTTTTACCCAGCTTTTTTAACGACGATACCGGCCTATTACTAACAAAAATAAGTACAGCGTAGCCAAACAACAGAATTCTTAAAAAGTGCTGGTAATAAAACCCCAGGTTTTCCACGATAGTCCAGCTAAACGGATTCGCCTTGACGATTAGACCCTCATACCAGAAAGAGGTGTCATACCCAATCGGTAGCGTGGCGGCCTCAAAGTGCATGCCAAATTCGTACACATCTGGATTGTCAAACAGCTTTCTAACCGGGTGTTGAGGCGTTCCTGTTCCGTCAGGTTCACCCTGCCAATACCTGGCTGGCACATCCTGAAACGTAAAGGCTCGGTTTAGTTTACCGGTCTCCCCAAAGGTAAAATATCCCTTTTTGATCGAAAGCGCCGATATTAAGGGAGTAATTATCAACAAAAAAATAAGAACAGAAACTAAAACCTTGGAGTAGCTCTTTATGGACCCTTTTATAGAAAAAATACAGACCATAAAAAAGATTAGAGCGGCTGGCAGCATAATAGTCTTGGCCAAATACCCGAAGCCAAGCACCGTACCGAGAAAAACAAAATTAAGCCAGCTGTCGTTTCTTGCCTGAATGCGTAGAATAAGTCCCATGGCAAGATATACCATACCAGCCACAAGCATATCGGGGGTATCGGTCCCCACACCTATCCACCTGATGGCGGACCAAAGAAATAGAAAATAGCCCAACACCAGCCACACCCAGGCAGGTATGGCATATTGCGTCTGGCTGTTGTCCTTTAATCTTTTGTTGTAGAAATGAATAAACTCAAACAAAAATAACTCAAAACACAGCAGGCTAGCCAAATAGATGACAAAATTTACCAGCTTTACCGCGAAGATCTCCCAGTACATGGGTGGATCGACAGCTGACAGAAATGACGCCAACAGGATTGAATACAGCGGGCTAAAATAGCCATGGACCGCGACGGCCCAGTCACCTCTGAGATAGGCTTCACCCATCTCGATATAGGAAATGATATCCCCTGAGAAGAACTCGTAGCGGTTGATCCAGGCTTGGGTAAACCCAAGTATGATGGCAACTGACCAACCGATCAGTCGTATTGTCAGCGTTAGTCCAGTGCGACCAGCAAAAAAATTGCCTATTGTTTTATCCCGTTGAATAAGCATGGTGTAGCGCTAGTTTTTAATGTTCCTGGGCGGACCTGGGGATGTGCGCAAAAATCAAATACTAGTCTCAGTTGGGTAAGGGTAAAAGCGGAAGGAGTCAGATGGTACTTTATCTAACTCCGAGTCCCCAATTGAGAGACTTAGTGGATTTTAATAGCAGAATAGCTGAGATAGTGCATGCGCTTGAGCTCGCGACGGCCGCGGGCAACCGAGTCAAGGATCAATCCACAGGTCAAACTTAGAAACGCCAAAAGCATCACCGAGGCCGCTAAAATTGCCGTTGGGAAGCGGGGGACCAGGCCGGTCTGCCAGTAGTCTTTGATCAGGGGAATGCCCAACGCCAGGGAAATAAGCCCCAGGCAAATAAAGTGAATACCAAAAAACAAAAAGGGACGGACTTCCTTAAAGAGAAGCAGCGCTGTTCCTAGAATGCGCCAGCCATCGGAGAAGGTTTTAAGTTTGCTTTGCGAACCGGTGGGTCTAGAAACAAACAGCGTTGACTCTTCTACAAAGGGAATCTTAAGCTCCAGGGCATGAATGGTCAGTTCAGTTTCCGTTTCAAATCCGCTTGAGAGGGCTGGAAACGATTTTACAAACCGGCGTGACATGACTCGGTAGCCCGACAGCATATCCTTTAAGCGCCTGCCAAATAGGCACTGCACCACACCTGTCAAAAAGAGATTTCCACCCCGGTGGCCGGGCCGGTAGGCTGCCTGATAGTCGACCGCCGACTGCCGCGCCCCGACCACCATGTCCAAACGCTCCGTCACCAGCCGTTCAATCAGCCGTCGTACCGCTCCGGCCTCATAGGTGTGATCGCCATCGACCATGATGTAAATATCGGCGTCGATATCGGCAAACATCCGACGCACCACATGCCCCTTGCCGGGGAGCGGCTCCGAACCCACAATTGCCCCCGCCGCCCTGGCCTGGCCTACGGTGTCATCGGTGGAGCGATTATCGTAAACGTAGATACTGGTGCCGGGTAGCTGGTCACGAAAGGCATTGATAACCTGTGCAACGGTCAGTTCTTCATTGTAACAGGGGACTAAAACAGCAATGCGATAGCTATCTAAGAAACTAGCTTGAGCAGGGGTAGTGCGCTCTGAGAGTCTTTGCATGTTGACAAGACCTAGGATAGCGGGCTCTGAATCTGGCTGAGAGACTTACGTTGCCCGTGGAGAAACCCTATGCGTTCCATTGAATTGTATAGGGGCCTGCAGCATTTTGTGACTACAACGTTATGGATGATCCGATACTCCTGTAATTTTACGTAGAAAGCTTTATGAAAGCTTTATTGACCGAAAAAGTTTGATATTTAAACGTCTTGACTGATTGACGTTGTCTATTGGCTAGTCTAGCTAGCTACAACTGACGATTGATTCCTAAGGGGAAGATCATGGGACCGGATGTTGCTCAAGAAATGCGAGCACATCGGCACACCATGCAAGCCAGCTCTCTTCATAGGCTATCCCTCGTTTTAGGGTGAGGTATTTGAACTGTAGCTCAATGGGAGGATCTGGCTGGCCCAGACACTCCTTCTCCTTTGTCCGGTAGTCCTCTAACTGAGCCCGGTGTAGCGCCTGGCGGTGACATAGCTCCTTTAAAAGCAGCTCCCGGGGCATCTTGTAGCCAATCATCACCTTTACCAGCAAATCTTCGCGGATCTGGGTGCGCTCTGTCGGTTCTGCATACCAGCGGGTGAGTTCTGACCAGCCCAGCTCGGTGATGCTGTAAACCTTTTTATCGGGCTTACCCGCCTGGGGTACTTTTTCAAAATCAACCCAGCTCTGGGACACCATTTTTGACAGCTCCCGGTATACCTGCTGCTGGGTGGCCTTCCAATAGCAGCTCAGCCCTTCATCAAAGCGTTTGCTGATGTTGTATCCGCTATCGGGGTGCTGGGCTAATAGCGCCAGGATGGTATGGGCCAGGGCCATGGAGGTTACAAAATCCTATTGACATATCCAACATGTTGAGTATACATTATGAACCATAACCAACAAGTTGAATATCAACTAATTGGTTATCAACCTTTTGGATATGGAGCCATGGTTTCACAGATGTCGCAAACGCCGCCAGCGCCCGATGCCACCGCGGACAGTCGGCGCATTAGCTGGCGATGGTTATGGCTGCTGCCGATAGTGGTCGCCCCGGTTTTATGGCTGGGACGTTCTCGGGCTGAGCTGGCAGAAACAGAAGGTGCGATCGCACCCCTGCCGGTCCTCACCCAAACCCTGGAGCGCGTGGACGAATACGCCGTAGAACGCACCTACACCGGAGAAATCGTCGCTCGACGCAGCAGCGATCTGGGGTTTGAGCAAGCGGGCACCCTGATAGACGTATTAGTCGATGAAGGCGACACCGTGGCCGCCGGCGACCCGCTGGCCCAATTAGATATCCGCAGCCTGCAGGCCCAGCGCCAGCAGCTTGAAGCCCAGCGCCGTCAGGCCCAGATGCGGTTTCAAGAACTAGAACGCGGTCCCCGTCCAGAAGACATCGCCGCTGCGGCAGCAGCCGTTCAAGACCTACAGGCCCAGCTGGATCTTGCCCGTCTGCAGCAGCAGCGCCGGGAAGACCTCCATAGCCAGGGGGCCATTTCCCTAGAAGAACGGGACGAAGCCGCCTTTAGCGCCGCTGCCCTGGCCAGTCGCCTAAACCAAGCTCAAAGCCAGTTAGATGAGCTCAAGGCGGGGACCCGAGCAGAACAGGTCAGCGCCCAGGACGCCCAGGTGGCCCAGATTGAAGCCAGCCTGCGCAACTTGGATGTATCCATTTCCAAAAGCGTGATCTACGCCCCCTTTAGCGGTCAAGTCTCCCTACGACTGGTGGATGAAGGCGTGGTCGTCAGCCCGGGGCAATCAGTCCTACGCTTGGTAGAGGGCAATGCCCTGGAGGCCCGCATCGGTGTACCCGCTCACATGGCCAATCGGATTACTAGCGGCAGCCAACAAACGGTAGAAGTTGACGGACAGCTGTACGAGGGGCAGATAGCCGCGCAGCTGCCTGAACTAGAAAACGCTAGTCAAACGGTCACTATTGTCGTGACCCTATCGCCGGACGCGCAACCCACCATAGGTGCCACGGCTCGCCTCAGCCTGCAAGACCAGCAGAGTGAAACCGGCTATTGGCTTCCCACCAGCGCCCTTGTCGCCGGAGAGCGGGGGCTGTGGTCGGCCTATGTG
>JBCDJC010000269.1:0-6441 GCA_038748225.1 Cyanobacteria bacterium P01_H01_bin.26
ACATTCCAGGCAGCGTGGGCACAGCGCTGTACGATGCGGTAGGCATCTTCGCGGGAAATGCCTTTTTCCACCAGGGATAGCAGCACCCGCTGGCTAAATACGACACCGCCGTACATGTTCATGTTGCGCTGCATGTTCTCAGGGTAGACCTGCAGATTTTGAATCAGCTTTGTGGTTTCTACCAGCATAAAGTGCATCAAAATACAGCTATCGGGGAAGATGACCCGCTCCACGGAGCTGTGGGAAATGTCACGCTCGTGCCACAGGGCGACGTTTTCTAAGGCGGCGAGGGCATTGGTACGGATAATGCGGGCAAGACCAGTCAAGCGCTCGGACTTGATGGGGTTGCGCTTGTGGGGCATGGCGGAGGACCCCTTTTGCCCCTTGGCAAACAGCTCTTCGACTTCAAGGACGTCGGTGCGCTGCAGATTTCGAATTTCGACCGCAAACCGTTCAATGGAAGCTGCTAACCCAGCCAGGGTGGTCATAAATTCGGCATGGACATCCCGAGAAATAACCTGGGTGGAGGCGGTGTCGGGTTTGAGTCCGAGCTTCTGACAGGTGAGGGCCTCGACTTCTGGGTCAATGTTGGCATAGGTACCGACGGCGCCTGAAATTTGGCCGACGGAGATTTCGTCTTGGATGCGGCAGAGGCGCTCGCGGTGACGCAGTACCTCCGCTAGCCAACCCGCTAGCTTAAAGCCAAAGGTCATGGGCTCGGCGTGGATGCCGTGGGAGCGGCCGATCATGACGGTATTGCGGTGGTCCTGGGCCTTGGTGCGAATCGCCTGGATCAGCTGCTCCACATGGGACAAAATCACATGGTGGCTGGCGACAATCTGCAGGGACAGGGCGGTATCGAGCACATCGGAGCTGGTCATACCCAGGTGGATATAGCGGCCCGCATCGCCCACATACTCATTGACATTGGTGAGAAATGCAATCACATCGTGGCGAACTTCGGCTTCGATTTCGAGGATACGCGCCACGTCAAAACTGGCCTTGGCTTTGATTTCATCCACCGCCTCTTTGGGGATGCGACCCAGCTCTGCTTGGGCTTCGCAAACGGCGATTTCAACCTGTAGCCAGGTTTTGAATTTGTACTCGTCGGTCCAAAGTTTGCCCATCTCGGGCAGGGTGTAACGTTCAATCAAAGCTAGTGTCGCAGGATACAGCCGATCCATTGTAAGCGGACGGTTGCCGGTTGCTCAGTCGAAATTAACAATAGTGAGGGTTTGATTACACGGCTGTTGGGGTACGGAACGGGGTGCGATCGCACTGTATCCCACATCCACATCCCACACTCCACAAGTTTCCATGCCATCCCACATCACCCCCTGGCTTTTCCATGGCTTAGCCACCGCCCACGGCAACCTCTCCTTTATGGTGTGGAATAGCTTTTTAGCCCTGGTGCCCCTGGCCCTAAGCTTTTGGTTATTCCGAGGACGCGGCAGCCACGACCGCCGGATTGCCTGGTGGATTGGGCTAGCCGTATTTGTCGCCTTTCTACCCAATGCCCCCTATGTGCTCACGGATATTATTCATCTAGTTAGGGATATTCGCAGCGGGCAGTCCATATGGGCCATTGCCCTGATCCTAGTGCCCCAATACGTTTTATTTATCGGCATGGGCACGGTCGCCTACACCCTGTCTATTGTGAATCTGGGTCGCTACCTCAGCCGCGAGGGCAAATCTGGCTGGGTGTGGCCAGCGGAACTCAGCCTCCACGGCCTCATTGCCATCGGCATTTATTTGGGCCGGTTTCTCCGGTTCAACAGCTGGGATTTGTTAACCAGGCCCACCCTGGTTGTGGGCGATACCCTATCGCTATTGTCCACACCAAAACCCCTGGTGATCATGGCAGGAACATTTTTGATCATGACTGTCCTGCATTGGATACTCAAGCAAATCACCCTAGCTTTGATTCTCTACGGGCGCACACGCCATCTGCGGGCAGCCCAGCGGTATCTGGCCTAGTGCTGTCCCCATACTGTTCCCATAGACTTACCCCCAACAGTTGGACTGCTGGGGGTGATGGACCGGTATAACCAAAAAGCGATGTCGACAGCAGCCGCCCTAATCGATTTCAATCGACTCAAAGGCGCTGAGCACGGACCAGGACAGGCGAGTTACCAACGTCGCCAGGGCAATGATCGTTACCAGGGTCAAGACCGCATAGGGCATGTGCAACCCAAACAAAATCATGCTGATAAGCAGCAGGGCAAGCAGTGTAATATCCAAAGCCTTGTCCTCCAATGTTGCCGACAACTCTATGATAGAAGCTCTGGTGGAAGCTCTGTGCAGAGAGTATTAAACTGGGCAAGAAACTTATCAATGGTTGATGTTGATACAAGTCTGGGTTAGTGGAGCCCCTATGGCTGTAACGCTTGGGCCACAAGGCGTATACCCGTTGTAATCTGTGCTTCATCAATGGCGGTATAGCCAAACACAAACTCTCCTGTGTTACAGGGCGCTTCATATTGGACCCGAGCGCTACACATTTCTACATCAACGCTGGCCGCTCGGGCCACTATCTCCTCATCGCTGAGAGCAACCGGCAGTCGAGCCATCACATGCAGTCCGGCACTGTCGCCCAAAATCTCTACGCGATCGCCAAAGTATTGATACAAAGCCTGTACCAGGGCACTGCGCCGCCGCCCGTAACACAGCCGCATTTTTCGAATGTGGCGCTCTAGATGCCCGGCGGCAATAAACTCCGCCAGGGCATACTGAGTGAGGGTGGGCGGCTGCCGATCCGCAAGCCACTTGGCCTTGCCAAATACCGCCACGAGCGACGCAGGCAGCACCAGATATCCCAGACGGATACTGGGAAACATCACCTTTGAAAAGGTGCCCACATACAGCACAGCCCCCTGGTCATCTAGCCCCTGGAGCGATGGCACGGGTCGGCCCCCGTAGCGATATTCACTGTCGTAGTCATCTTCAACAATGAGCGCGCCGGTTTGCTGTGCCCACTGCAGCAGCGCCAACCGGCGCGGTAGCGACAGCAAAGCACCCGTCGGAAACTGGTGAGACGGCGTGACATATACCAGTCGCGGCGGTGTTGGCTGCTGCATTAGCTGATCTACCCTCAGGCCATCTCGATCGAGCGGCATGGGCAACAGGCTGGCCCCGCTTGCCTTAAAAACATAGCGCGCCCCTCGATAGCCCGGTTCTTCCATGGCAATGGTGTCATTGGGGTTTACCAGCAGCTGTGTAATCAGGCTCAGCGCCTGTTGGCTACCGCTGGTAATCATCACCTGGTCTGGGGTACAACGCACCGCCCGTGACTGTTGCAGATAGTCGGCTACGGCCTGGCGCAGCGGCCAGTACCCCAGGGAATCAGCCGCATAGTCGAGCCACTGGGTGCCAGTGCGACAGTGTTTTGACAACAGTTTTCGCCATAGCTCCCTTGGGAACAACTCCAGGGCCGGATGACCGTAGCGAAAGCTGATCTGGCAAGCACCTTTATTCGCCCGCAGCGGCGAACGATTGACCCGCTGGCCATAGGCGGACAGGGGAATCTCAACCGCAGCCCGCTGGGGTGGCCCGCTGGCCTCAGCCGCCAGCCAGGTTTCTAGCCGGTCGCACACATAGGTACCCGCCCCTGGCCGGGTGTGGAGATACCCTTCGCTAATCAGCTGGTCGTACCCCTGGGTCACCGTAGTACGCGACAGCCCAAGGGACTGAGCCAGGGCCCGCGAGGCCGGAAGACGACAGCCCGCCCGCAGCCGCCCCGAGAGAATAGCCGCCCGCAGCTGCTCGTAAACCTGCCGGTGTAGCGGCTCCGGCGAAGCCGCATCGATAACTAAGGCGAGTTCCATATGGCCAGCAAAATTGGACTGATGATCTAATCATAAATTGGCTCTAGCCGCAGGCCAATTGATCTCGCTAATGTGGCAGCATCATTCACAGGTAGTCACCATGAAAACACCCCGTACCCAGGTAAAGCGCGTCCCCAAGCGCGGACATTACGATCTTGAAACGGTGCACTCAATTTTGGACGCAGGGCTGATCTGCCATGTGGGCTTTGCGGTCGAGGGACAGCCCTTTGTGATTCCCACCGCCTATGGCCGCATTGACAATCGACTATTTATCCACGGCTCACCCGCTAGCCGCATGCTCAAGTCCCTGCAGCAGGGGATTGATGTGTGCGTTACGGTGACGCTGCTGGATGGTTTGGTGCTGGCGCGCTCGGCCATGCACCACTCGATGAACTATCGCTCGGTGGTGCTGCTGGGTAAGGCGGCGCTGGTGAGCGATCGCAATGAAAAACTACAGGCCCTCTATGCCTTTACGGAGCATGTCATGCCTGGACGCTGGGCCGAAACACGGGAGCCCAACAAGCAGGAACTACAGGGAACAACCGTCCTGGCACTCCCCATCGAGGAAGCCTCCGCAAAAATTCGTACCGGGCCGCCGGTGGATGATGCCGCCGACCACCAGCTGCCCCACTGGGCGGGGGTGATTCCCCTGGCGATGAGGCCAGGCAAGCCGATTGAGGATCCAAAGCTGGCGGAGGGGATTGCGGTGCCGGAGAATGTGAAGCGGTATTTAGACGCGCTCTAGGGGATCTGCCAAAAGATAAAATCCTCGGAATGGAGTGGGGAAGGGGTAAAGGGAAAGGGGGAAAGGAGAAGGGGAAAGGAGCTATGGGCGGGTACCTTCATTTACCCACAAGTCCCTGGGCATTGCCCCAGCTAACCTAGCGGAGGAACTATGAGCCCCTTTAGAGAAACGTTGTTGCCTAAACCCTTACTCTGAATCAACACACCAAACGTGCCCAGACCCATGGGGCCCATGTCCATCAGCTGGTGTAGAGCCTGACGGTTTTGGATCAGTTGGTTAAACCCATTGGGACCGGGGGCAATATTTTGAGCCAGGTTCGCCACCCGGTCCCCCAGCCCCAAAGCCATAAGAAAAAGTCCCTGCTGGGTAAATCCAACGGTCGAAAGTCCGGCTCGTTCGCCGTGGCGTTCTAGGGCGGTAAAGTCAACGTGGGCGGTAAGGTCCTGCTGGCCGATGTTGGCATAGGGATTGTCATGGTGGCGGTGCTGGTAATAGCACTTGAGGGTGCCCTGGTGGCGGGCGGGGCTGTAGTAGCGCTGGGCGGTGTGGCCATAGTCGATGGTGAGGAGAAAGCCTCGGTCGATGCGGCTAGCAACAGTATCGAGCCAGTTTAGGGCAGCAAGATTGACCTCGGTGCGGTAGCCGTCGGGGTAGGCATCGGTGAGAAGATCGATGTCGACTAGCTGGAAATATTGGGTGAGCTGGTCGGTGGAGAGGGGGCCGAGGGTTTCTTGGAGGGTGTCATCCTGGGTGGTGATATAGACCTCCTGGAGCTGGCTATCATGTTTTTCGATGATGTGGACAGGAAAGGCATCGACCAGTTCATTGGAAAAGAGGCAGCCGGTGATGGGAGGAAGCTTGTCGAGGTTGGTCCAGGTGACTTTTTGGTGGGTGAGGTGCTCCTGTTGCCGTGCCTGGAGGGCGGGGGATTTTTCGATAATGATGTAGTCGAGGGCGGCGTAGCAGTCGGGGTGATGCTGCTCCAGGTAGGTGAGGACATCAGCGGCGATTAGCCCCTGGCCTGCGCCCATTTCGACCAGGTGGAAGGGTGCGGGCCGGTCGAGACTGTGCCACATATCGGCAAACTGGACAGCGAGGAGTTCGCCAAAGTCATGGCTGAGGTGGGGGGAGGTGATAAAGTCGCCATCGGGGCCGAGGATGGAGAATTTGGTGGTGTAATAGCCGTGGGTTGGATGGTAGAGGGCAAGGTCCATGTAGGACGCGAAGGGGATACGCTGGGCAGCGCTAATGTGGTCGGTGATGATAGTCAAAAGGTCAGAGGTTGAATTCATATAAACTTGCTAAATCCCAGCACTGTTACATTCTAGGGATTAATGTGATGGCTTGTGATGGCTGCTGATATTGATAAGCAGGAGGTAGCAGAATGGATAAGCTAACGAGCTATCGGCAAATCATTCAGAAAGTCTTGACTGAGTATCAGCAGTGGGCAGATGGGGCCAATCAGCCGGGGGTGCAGCAGTGTTTGTCCTTTGATGAAGCTCGGAACCAGTATTTATGGTTTCATGTGGGCTGGCAGGAAAAGACACGAGACTTTGAGGTAAAGGTATATTTGCGCATTGAGCAGGGCAAAGTTTGGATTGAAGAGGATTGGACCAAGCAGGGGATTGCTAATGAGCTGTTGGATGCTGGTGTTCCGGCTGAGAATATTGTTTTAGGATTCCAACATCCCAGTAAGCGCTCGCTAACAGAGTTTTCGGCAGCATAAAGTTCATGGCACTGGTTCCGTACAGTGGGATAGTCAAAGAGGGTAGTGTTTATAACTTTGAGGGATAATAGCTACCAGTAAAGTCCCTCTGAATCTGTGGTGCTATGGATCTATTTTCCCATCCATGTCCTGGTTGCGCGAGTAAT
>JBCDJC010000270.1:0-6429 GCA_038748225.1 Cyanobacteria bacterium P01_H01_bin.26
ACTCCTGCTAGCGTTCGGGAGAGCGCCCATTACCCCCTAAGCTACCCGTGCCGATTGCTAGTTAGCAGTGTGTGGGGCTACTTATGGATTTGATCAATGTGCAAAACGGTTTGCTGCTAACGGGTATTGCCTGGTTGCTGGTCATGCAACCCGTTAGGGCTGAGATGGGCAGACAAGAGGCCCCGACACGCCCTGTGGATACTTCTGATTTAAGCGAGATGCTAGCCCAGTCCGCAGCAGAAGAGGAAGAGGATAAAGACGAAGACGAAGAAGACTCTCTGCGGATCATCGTTACCGCCCAACGCACTGAAGAAGATGTGCAGGATGTGCCCATTAGCATTACGGTTTTCACCGATCAGCAAATTGAAGATGCTGATATTGACCGGTTTAGGAGCGTTGCTGATAACACCCCCAACTACACCGTGTTTGATTCCACCGGCGGTCGCTTTTTTGACTATTACAGCCTGCGGGGACTATCCAATTTTAACTTTGGCTCTAGGGATGCGGTTGGTTTTTTTATTGATGACGTGCCCTATGACTATGGCGGATTCCTTAGCCAAAATCTGACCGATATTGAGCGGATTGAAGTGCTGCGCGGTCCTCAAAATACGCTCTATGGCAGAAGTGCCCAGGCTGGCGCAATCAACGTCATCACCCGCCGCCCCACCAACCAGTTTGAGTTTAACGGAGCTGTCAGCTACAGCAGCTTTGACAACTTTGAATCCCAGGCCAGTGTCGGCGGCCCCATCGTAGAGGACCAGCTACGCTTTCGACTCTCCGGTAGCTATGGGGCACGCGACGGCTACTATGAGAACACGTTTTCAAATGACAATCTTGATGATGAATCGGGTGGCAACGTGCGGGGACAGCTGCTATGGACACCCCAGGAAGACTGGGAGATATTGTTCAATGCCTCCTACGATGATTACCATACCGATGGCGTACCTCTAGTACCCATTGATTCAGACCCGTTTGATATCGCCCAGGACGTCAATGGGTTTAATGATTTGACTAGCGATACCCAATCGTTGCGCGTCGAATACAGCGGGGCTGACCTACGCTTTACGTCTATTACAGCCCGGCGCTATTCTAACCAGGACATTGTTTCTGACCTGGATCAAAGCGTGCTGGATGCAGGGCTATTTACCAATGAATTTACCTCAACGGTCTTTAGCCAGGAAGCGCGCCTGCAATCGCCGGAAACAGCAGACCAGCTGCAATGGCTGGTGGGTGCCTACTATGAGTCTCGCAGTTTTAATACCGAACGCGACGGATTTACCTTTGGGGCAGATGCGCCCCTGTTGTTTGGGAATTTTGGCATTCCCGGTGCATCAAGTCTACGGTTTGCAGATGTTGATGAAGATTTGTTCGCTGTGTTTGGTCAGGGCAGCTATCAGCTGACGGACGCGCTGACCCTAACGGCAGGACTACGCTACGAGACAATTACCAGCACGCTAGATAGTTTTGAGCGAGTTTTCGCGATTCCCGGTTTGCCAGACCAGTCCCTGGTCTCATTTGACGATGTTGATGAGAATGGAGATATCCTCTTACCAAGAGCGGCGATTGAGTATCGCTTTAATCCTGATGTGATGGTGTATGGCAGTATTGCCAGGGGCTACCGACCTGGGGGTGTTAATTTTCGCCCCGAAAATGCAGACTCTGTGACGTTTGCTCCAGAAAAGTCTTGGAACTTTGAGGTCGGCTTAAAATCTTCTTGGTTGGATGACCGTCTAGGGTTGAATTTAGCCATATTTCATAACCCTGTGGACGATTATCAGGTCATCACCTTTGACCCTTTAACAACGTTAGTCGATAGCATTGGCAATGCCGATGCCAGTATTACAGGGTTTGAGCTAGAAGCAAGGGCGACGCCCTTAGATGGATTGGATATCACAGCGGGGTTTGGCTTAGCCGATGCCGACTTTACCGACTACCCCAATCGCCCTGACTTAGACGGGAATGCCCTACCCTTTGCCCCAGAGTTTACCTACAATCTAGGTTTGCAATATCGTAGTCCGATGGGGATTTTTGGTCGGGTTGAGCTAGCCGGACTCGGTGCCACCTTTTTTGATGAAGACAATACTCTTAAGCAAGGGCCCTACGCCATTGTGAATGCTCGCTTAGGGTATGAGCTGGATAACTACGGTGTTTATCTCTTTGCCAACAACCTTTTTGATAAGGAGTATACAACGTCTCAATTTGCTTCGCTGGGAACCACAAGACTAGGGGGGTATGGCGTTCCTGCTACATTTGGTATGCAGCTTAGGGCCAGGTTTTAGTCGGATGTTGCTCTAACCGTTCTCTTATTCAATATCGGGTTCTTTTGTTTTTCAATGTCCAATCCTTACTTTGGAGGAAACGATTTATGGTTAGCCCATCTGAGTTAAAACTAGCGGGTGTTCCCCGCACGATGCTGATGACAACTCGTGCTCGGGTGGAAGAGCATCAGTACCCTGACGGCATTTTCCGCGACCCTGTGGTGGCTGAGTGGTGGCAATCGCTCACCTGGGATCCGGAACTGGACCGTTTCTATAGCTCACTGGCCCAACTATCTTGGGCGGTGCGCGCCCATATTTTTGATCAGATTACCCAGCGGCACCTGGCGGCCCATGCTGATGCTGTGGTGGTTGAGCTGGGGGCTGGTCTCTCCACCCGCTATCATCGCATCGGCCAGAGCTGCCGCACCTGGATTGACTTGGATTTACCAGAGGTCACTAGCCTGCGGCAACAGCTGGATACGGCAACGGAGCACCATCGGTTTTTGAGTCGCTCGGTCATGGACTTTGGCTGGATGGATGAGCTGCCTGCCTGTGTGCCAACCAGCCTGCTGATTATGGCGGAAGGGTTGCTGATGTATTTTGAAGTGGATCAGGTTCAGGCGCTGATCGCGCAGTTAAAACAACGGTTTCCAGGAGCCACATTTGCCTTTGATGTGGTGGGTGGTTCCCAGAAGAGCAAAAATGCCAAATACCTGGCTCAACTGAATGCTCCGCTGAAATGGTTTGTCAAAAATGAGCAGGATGTGACGGCTATGGGGCTGTCGCTGGTGCAGGTGCGATCGCTAATTCAAGAAAACTGCCGCTACCCTGATCGCATTGGATTGTACCGTTGGGTACCGTGGTTCAGTAAATTGCCTGCTATCCGTAATGCCAGCCTGATTCTTGAAACTACCCTTAAGTGATGGCCATGGCGCTATCTCGCATAGCTTGCTCTCTCCTAATTGGGTTTAGGGGTGCGATCGCATTGCACAAACTCTCCGCTTCTCCGTGTTCCCTCCTCTCGGTGTCCCATGAAATCGGAAATTGAAACTTGACGCGGTACTAGGCACCTCATCTAATTTTTGTTTTTAAGGAATGGGCCAATGATGTCAACCCGATTGGTGACAATGCCATCAAGGGGTAAATGTTGGATTTTTTCCCAACTATCTAGCGTATCGACTTCAAGCACGTAAACCTGTAAATTAGCCTGCCGTGCCTTAGATAGAAAAAGTCCAGGCCAACCAGGCACGTAGTTAAGATAGCGAATCGGTAAACCAAATGCATATCGACTGCAAACATCCGGTAGCTGACCCGAAATTAACATCTTTAAATAATCGGGGATACAGTCTTTGACCTCTCGCCGAGATGAGAAAAGTCTTTTTATTTCTGGAAATTCTTTTATTAGTTGAGCATACTGCTCTTTGCCTGAAAAGAGATGTAGGTTGCTACGCTGCTCAGAGGGATACTGGCTCAATATATCTGACAATAATTTAATTGTTTTATCAAATCTATCTTTCTGGTCAATGAGAAACTGTTTATCAGGAAATGTTTTTAGAACCTCATCTAGCGTTGGCATCATAGCAATACCTTGGCCACGAAACGGGTATGTTTGGCCTCCATCTGCGGTATACCCATAGCCAATGTCCAGCTGCTTCAGGCTATTCATACTTTGTTCATGGGTAATCCCCTTACCCTCTGTTCGACAATCTATAGTCCAGTCATGGAATACGGCTAGCTGATTGTCAGTAGTAGGATGAATATCAAACTCCACCATATCTGCTCCATATTCAAAGGCGGCTTGCATAGAGGGCAGGGTATTTTCAAGAAACCGATGGGTGGGTGGGTAGATGATTTTTGCTGTGCAGGTATCATTCTCCAGGTTTTCTAACGGAAATGTCTGGCTGACACCCCGATGGGCAATGAGCATAAATGACTGGGGCTGAGGTGGCAGTGGTCGTGGGATATAGACATAGGCCACAATGGCTACTATCAGCCCCAGTAGACCAGCAAACACCAGTTTTATTAGCTTCATCAGCCTGATCTATAAAGGATGGTAATTATGCAACTCGTGCCCATTAGCCATTGGCGGTACCTGGGAAAATCATAGTGTACTCTTCCCATCGCTGTTTAGATGGAGCGTTGAGTAGCAAATTTTTACCGGGTGTCTATAATTCTAAGGAGCCGCCTGGCGTTCCGTTTAAGTATCTTCTATGGACCGATTTGCAAACTTCTATTCAGGTATATGAAAGTTACGCTGACATCTGACGATCTTTACGGTGTGCTGACAGAGTTTCAGCAACAGACTGATGCTAACTACCAACCTTCTGAAAGCACGCTAACGTTGCCTGAACAGTTTGGTAAGGGACAGTTTCGCAATGAAAATTTACGCGAAGGGTTAGATTTGCTGATTAATCAGCAGCTTTTAAACGAAAATCTGGTTATATCGGCTGCGGGCCTCTCTGCTGAAGCTACGCCTGTTTTGCTCAAATTTTTCCTGTCTGGCTCTGTTGCTGGCACCATTCAGGATGTTAATGATGACCTCTATACATCTTCCGGAGACTATTGTCTGGTTTATTGTCCTGAGAGAATGGGAGCCGTTGAATTTGCAGCTGGCAAAGATGTCTGTACTGTAGAGTTGGGCATTGCTCCCCAGCTGTTTCGCTCCATGGTGGCTGGGGAAAAGTACACAGAGCTGCAACAGATTTTAGATCCAGAGAGTGTTGACCCCTATTTTGCCATGGGGAAAACTACACCGCTGATGGCGATCGCACTGCAGCAAATTCTGCAATGTCCCTACCAAGGAGCAGCCCGACGGCTATATTTAGAAAGTAAGGGACTGGAGCTAATTGCCCTCTATCTGGGGCAACTAAAAACGTCCTTGCCCGCAAATTCCTCTGTTAAAGGGCGTCAGCTAAAGCCAGAAGATATTAGCCGCATTTATCAGGCTAAAGATATCTTAATTCGCAACATCCATAAGCCACCGTCGTTACTTTCCTTAGCCCGTCAGGTGAGCATCAATGATTGCAAGCTCAAGCGGGGGTTTCGTCAGGTATTTGGCACCACTGTGTTTGGCTATCTCCATAGTTACCGGATGGAGCAAGCGGCCCAGCTGTTGCAATCGAATCAAATGACGGTGACCGGGGTGGCGGCAGCCGTCGGATTTGCCAATCGAGGTTCCTTTGCAGCGGCCTTTCGGCGTAAGTTTGGGGTAAATCCCAGGACGTATCAGTCTGCTTTTCAAAAGCAGTATTGGACTAATGGGGTAAAAACTCCGGCTAGCGATCGCAAAAACTCCGGCTAATGATCGGTCTCCCCCCATTTGCCTCCTAAAATCGCCTCATGCTTATCAAGATTAATTCTTAATAAGCCCAATTGCTGTGGGTGTGAGGCTCTCCATAATGTGGATAAATGTGCGGCAGTATGCGTTAGTAGCCGGTATGACTTGGGTTTTGATCGGGCAGTGGCAGGGGGTCCGAGCCGGGGAACTATCTGCCTCCCCTGACCAGATTGCCCAGGATGCTTCTGAGGATGGCCAGGAGAAGGAAGCGGAGGAAGCTGTTGAAACCGACGATACTCTTCGCATTATCGTCACAGCTGAGCGCACACCGGATACTCCCCAGGATGTGCCCATTAGTCTGACCGTATTGACCAAACAGGAACTGGAAGATGCCCAGATTGATTCCTTTACAGACATTGCCCAGAACACGCCTAATTTCTTTCTCTTTCCAAGCAGCCCAGGTAACCTGCCTGCTTACACTATTCGAGGATTGGGCAATAACAATTTCCTCAGCCGTGAGGCCATTGGATTTTTTATTAATGATGTTCCCTACGACCCTGGGCTTTTTAACGATATTCTCTTAGGCGATTTGGAACGGGTGGAGGTGCTACGCGGTCCGCAGAATCTCTTGTATGGAAGAAGTAGTATCGGCGGTGTGGTTAATGTCGTCACTCGTCCTCCCGCCGAAGACTTTGAAGTTCGCACTGCTGCTAGCTATGGTAACGAGGACTTGGTTAACCTGCAGCTTTCCATCAGCGATACGCTAGTGCCAGATACGCTGGCGCTGCGGCTAGCGGGGGCCTTTAACCGACAGGATGGTCTGGTAGAAAATACCTTTCTAGATAGGGACGCTGTGGGAGATCGCGGAGAAGGAACTGGGCTGGCCGAGCTGCA
>JBCDJC010000271.1:0-6418 GCA_038748225.1 Cyanobacteria bacterium P01_H01_bin.26
AACCATGTTCATCAATACCCAGCACCCCGGTAACGGTGACCCCACCCTAACCAACTTCCCCGCACCGACGGACGGTGTGACTATTCCCCGTGACTCTACCATCGTCATTACCAAAAAAGATGGCGGCATCGTTGGATCGTAATCAGTAAGCCTTCCCCCTGTTCTGGCCTGGGTCCAGGCCAGAACAGGGGGATCTTTTGGGGGATTGGACGCAGTTCAGTATTTTCGTATTTTTTATCAATAGCTAGGATTATGAAACAGATTGTTTTTGCTGTGGCTGCAGCGGTTGGAGTCACGGCTTTTGCCGCACCTGCCCACGCAGTCCGCTTTAAGTGGAATGTTGACTATACCGGTTTTTTTGCCGAGGGTGCTTCCATCAGCGGTAGCTTTGTGGCTGAAGAGTCGGCGGCAGCTGATGGTATTGTATCCGGCGATGAGTTTGACTCTTGGATGTGGAGCTGGAGTGGCAACAGTGAGGTAGAAGCGTTTACTATCTCTTCTGCCAATGCCGACATTGCAACGCTGTTTGACACGCCTGGTTTCTTTGTTGACGGTACCGCCAACGAAGTTGAACTTGCGGATGGTCTTGATCAGGGCACCTATACCTCGGATGATTTTGGTCTCGATCTTGAGTTCTTGTTTGTTGATAACTTTGCTGCCGGAACAACCTCTTTGGGTGATACGACGGCGGCTGGTTCCATCATGGTGTCTGAGCCCGAGCAGGTACCTGAACCTGCCACTATCCTTGGTTTTTTGGCTGTAGCAGGCGGTTTTGCCGCAGCTAAGCGTCAAAAGCAGGCTGCATAGGTCATTTTTGACGGCTAGTGCCATTCGCTTTAAGGTGCCTGGAAACAAAGTCGTTTCCAGGCACCTTTTTAGTCAATCTTATTTAGTCAATCTTAGCGATCCACATAGCGTTGCCACCAGGGCTTTTCCATGTCCGGAAACAGCCACGATGCCTGGTTTAGTAATTCGTTAACAATCTTGGCAGGTACCAGGCGACCATCGAGGGTAATGACATTTTCCTCTGGGCTCAGGGGTTCAAACGCTGCCAGCTGGCTAGGGAGCATTTTGGACTCCATATAGTGGCAGGTTCTTTCAGCAAGTCTTCTTTCGAGTTCTTGCTGTGGTACATCGAGCCACACCAGCTGGACCCGTCCCAAAGATGTCAGCCGTTTGCGGTAGGATGCTTTGAGGGCCGAGCAGGTCATAACGGTCTCACGATTCCGCTCGGTTGCCCGTCGAATATCAGCCTCTATTTCTGATAGCCACTGATGACGATCGTCGTCTTGAAGTGGAATCTGCGAAAGCATTTTAATAATATTTGAAGCGGGATGTCGACGATCCCCTTCCAAAAAGTCGCTTTCTAATCGCTCAGCAAGAAGTCTGCCTACAACCGTTTTCCCCGATCCGGCTACCCCCATAATAATCCACACCAGCGGGTAGCGATTCATGGGTTAAAAACGGTCGCCAATCTTAAAGATTACCTGGGAGTCGCCTTCATCATTGACGCCAAACTCAAGTCTGACCGCCCCAAACGACGTCAGGGCCCGTACCCCCAGCCCATACCCAAACCCATCACCGGGTTTCCCCCGCACCTCTGCGGGTTCACCAATCACCTCATCCCCGGTGCCAAGATCGGTGGCGTAGTCAAAAAACAACGTTCCACCAACGTCAATATCATCATCAAACGCGTTGAACCCAAACATGGGAAAGCGATATTCGGCGGTAGCCTGGACAAAACTTTCCCCGGTGCCAAGCTCGCCGGAACCGTAGCCTCGAACAGAGCTAGAACCCCCCAGGCTAAAGGCGTCGTAGGGAGGGGTATCTCCGAGGATGGTGCCTCCCTGCAGATTGAGTACCAGGGTACGGGGACCTTCCGTAAACCCAAAAATATTTAAGGGTACAAACTGGGTATAGTTGGCACTGAGCCGAGTAAATAGGATGTCGGCCTCGCCGATGGGAATAGCTTGGTCTAACCCAAACAGCAGTCTAGAACCTTTAGTTGGGTTTTTCGGATTGTCTCGCTGGTCCACAACACCGGCAAGGTTGATGGTCAGCAGGTGGTCCTGGCCGTCGTCACTGACGGTCAGGGAGTTGCCAAACTCATCATCGGAAACGATGTCCGATGTAAACGCATCTTCTCGAACAGAAATCCGTTGGTAGGAAACCCCCAGGGCCGCATCTAGATTGGAGGTCACAGGACGGAAATACTCAATACCTCCCCCCAGCCGATGGACCCAAGGTTCATCACCGCTGGCGGTTTCAACCTCCGGGTCTCCCCCTACAAATTCGGGTTCCACCCCCCGCCGGTTAGCAAAGTTGATACCGTACCCCGACCCGTCGTCTAAAAATTGTCTGAAGTCTAGATCCGCACCCAGGGTATTTTCACCCCCTTCGAGCGCCAAGGACAGGGTCTGATTGTTGCCCCCGATATTTTCGAAACCAAACCGAGCACCGGCTGAAAACCCCCGGGGCTGATTGGACAGGGCAGACACCGTAGCCGGTCTTGCCGGTCCCTGCAGGGCGCTGGGGCGGGGAAAGTTTAACCCCAGATCAAAGAAAAAGGAATTTGGCTCACTGACGGTGACAACCATGACCACCTGGTCAGGTTCAGCGGCTGGTTCGAGCGCCAGGGTTGTCTGATTAGCCAGGTCCTTCAGGCGCTCTAATCCCGCTTGGGCCAGCTGCGCGTCATAAACGTCCCCTGGGCGTAGCCTAAGCTCTTGGGTAACAACGCTAGGATCCGGCGTTCTCGCAACGGGCCTGCCCTCACGATCAACAAAACGCACCTGGATATCTGATATGACCTCTCCATTTCCCGGCGGCACTGCGGTCGGCTGGGACGGCTCAAACACCCTATTTCCAGGGCTGTCGCTGGCCTCCAAAAGCTCGACTGAGGGGTTAAGCCCTGCAGCCCCAGGAGAATTTGCTGGAGACTGCGCAGGGGATTGGAGGGAGCCGCTGGCATGACCAGCCAGGGGAGGATCTGTCTGTCCCCAGCCGGGGGATGCAATTAAAAAAGGGGAAGTTGCAACACCCAGGGTTGTTGCCAAGAGCCATCCATACTGCCGTGACCGATGGGGTATCACCAATAGCTTTACTTGCATTAGGCTCCAGAGTACCTTTGCTAAGGGTTGACAGTTTTTTAGCCAGTCCTATGGTGAAATATAGGCGAACTTAGCAAACTATGTCAAATGGGTGGTTGGGGCGCTACTTTACTAAGCAAATGGATAAATTCCTTGTATAAATTGTTGCCAAGTCGGTTGTCTGCTTTCAGCTCCTAAATGAGCTAAGGGCTAGGGATTGCATAAGGTCTAAAAATTGCGTCTGCAGAGGTTGCCATGGAACGCCTATACGGTAAGAAGTAGGGCCTAATTAGATTCTCAGTCGTAAGGTAGCGTAAATTAGCTGCGCTGGTTGTGAAAGAGTTGTTACGATCCCACATCGAAGTCAACTACTCTAGCGGCGGACGATGTTGTTTGTTGTGGGGTAGTCTATTGGCATTTGTATCTGCAGGGAAGTTGCTTAATTTGAGAGGGTCTGGGTTTCAGATTGAAACTTTCTTGCTAGGTTAGGGGTGGAACGTAAAATATCGATCTCGGTTGGGATAGGGGAGAAAAGGGAAGGGGAAAGGGGAAGGGAGAAGGGGGAACAGGGGAATGTAGGCGATACTTTTTTTGATTTTGAGTCTCTTGGTGAGTGGAAAGACAGGATTTTAGGGGGCAGACCCATGGTAAGTATGCTTCAGTTTAGTAACGGCGATCGGATGCCCGCTTTGGGTCTAGGTACCTGGAAGTCGGCACCTGGCGATGTGTATAAAGCGGTAAAAGAAGCGATCGCATTAGGCTATCGTCATATCGACTGTGCCCACATCTATGGTAATGAGGCAGAGATAGGCCGTGCCCTGGCCGAGTCATTTAGCGAGGGGGTGGCCGCCCGCGAGCAAATGTGGATCACCTCCAAGCTGTGGAATGATTCCCACGGGGCTGACGAGGTTCGTCCGGCGTTGGAGACAACTCTCTCCAACCTGCAGCTAGACTACCTGGATCTCTATCTTATCCATTGGCCAGTTGCGTTGAAAAAGGGCGCTAGCTTTCCGCTAACCCCAGACAAGATGATTTCCCTTGAGGATTTACCCGTTTCGACAACCTGGCAGGCGATGGAAGCGCTGGTGGATGACGGGAAATGTCGCCACATTGGCGTGTCAAATTTTAGTACGACTAAGCTGCAGACTCTGGTGGAAACCGCCCGCATCAAGCCAGAAATGAACCAGATTGAGCTGCACCCCTATCTGCAGCAACCCTCAATGCTAGAGTTTTGCCAGAAGAACAATATTTATCTCACGGCCTATTCTCCCCTGGGGTCATCCGATCGTCCCAACAGCCTCAAGACAGACAATGAACCTGTTTTACTAGACGATTCAACCATTGCATCCATTGCCAAAACCCACGGCGCCACCCCCGCCCAAGTCCTCATCAGCTGGGCGATTCAGCGGGGCACGGCTGTAATTCCAAAATCGGTCAACCCGGCCCGGATCAAACAAAACCTGGCGGCAGCGGAGGTGTCGCTCACTCCAGAAGATATGCAGGCGATCGCATCCCTAAACCTGAACCGCCGCTATGTGGACGGGACTATTTGGGTGGTGGAGGGGGGAGCTTATACCCTAGAAAACCTCTGGGACAGCTAGAGCCCCCCTTTCACCCTTCCCCTTTCACCCTTCCCATCAATTCACCACCACCCCCTCCAAGGTTTGATCCGCTAGCTCATAAAGGCTCTGTAGTTTCTCCAGGGTCTCCTCCTCTGGCTGCCACAAACCGCGACCACTTGCTTCAATCATCCGGCCAACAATATTGCGAAACGCCTCTGGGTTAGCTGAGCGTAGCCGGTCGGCCATGGCCTCATCTAGGGCATAGGTTTGGGCGGCCTGGGTGTAGACCCAGCCATCTTGAAACCCCGCTGTTCCCCCCCAGCCGATCAGGGCGGTCATCCGCTGGGAGATCTCATAGGCACCGCCGGACCCCTGGTCGGCCATGGCCTCAGCCCATTTGGGATTGAGCAGCTTGGTGCGATACTCCATGCGCAGCACATCTTCTAGCTGACGTGGGGTAGTATCCTGGGAGAAACTTTCGACAAAGCTAGCGGTAACGCGTTTGCCCTGGCGCTGTTCTGCTGCTTTTTTCAGGGCACCGGTATTGGCATAGTATTCCTGAATATCAGTGAGGCCATATTCCACCGAGTCAATTTGCTGCACAATGCGGCCTGTGCTTTGTAGTAGGGTATTGAGCACCTCCGGGCGAGCCTGCCCCTTATCCCCACGACCGTAGCTAAAGGCGTTGCGATCGCACCATGTCTCCCCCAGCTCATCCCCCGACTCCCAGTTAGAATCGGTAACTCGGTCATTGACCAGCGAGCCATAGTCCCCCGCCGGATTAGAAAATAGTCTGGCCGATACGTTCTCTACTCCCTGGGCCGATAGGGCTAGGGCGTGTTTGCGAATAAAGTTCTTTTCGACCGGTTCATCGGCCTCAGCCGCCCGTAGAAACAAATCATCCAGCAGCTCAATGATATTCACAAAACTGTCGCGAAAGATCCCCGACAGATTTCCCAAAATATCGATACGCGGATGCTCCATCTGCTCCAGGGGCATCAGCTCGTAGCGTACAATTCTCCCGGTTCCCTCTTTTACTGGTTCTGCCCCCACCAGCTCAAGCAAAATACCCAGGGATTCTCCTTTGGTTTTAATGGCATCCAAACCCCACAGCATGACCGCCACCGTCTCAGGATATTGACCTGAATCCTCCAGGTTTTGAGCAATCAGCTTACGGCCAATGGCGCGGCCCCGTTCGTAGGCCGCTGGTGAGGGCATCCGGTAGGGATCGAGCGCGTGGATGTTGCGACCCGTGGGTAGCGCCCCCGGACCGTCCCGCAGCAGGTCTCCCCCAGGGGCCGGGGGAATATATTCACCGTTGAGCCCCCGCAACAGATTGGTGAGTTCGTCGGTGGTTTGGATCAGCCCCTGGCGAATATTCCTGGCTTCTTCTAGCAGCTGGGGCGTTAGGGGGGTATCGCTTGGGTAGCGTTTGGCCAGGGTTTCAATATCAGTGGGTTCAAGGGCATCCGCCGCAATCTGCTCCACTAGCTCCGGCGACAGCTGCTCTCCAAAGTACGCTTCTAAATAGCTGCGGATGGCCTCCCCATCAGGGGCCTGACCTAACGTATGGAGACCGCTAGAGAACAGGCGATTTTCCAATACCTGCAAGTATTCATAGAGGGTAACAAAGTAGCGATCTAACACCGCATTGCTAAACAATCTGGCATTCTCTAGGGTAAACTCCAGACCCTGGGCCTTTAGCTCCGGTAGCGGGCAGTCCGAGGCCAGGCCCGTGTCAATAATCTTAGTTAAAATCGCATCCTG
>JBCDJC010000272.1:0-6357 GCA_038748225.1 Cyanobacteria bacterium P01_H01_bin.26
GTAACCGCCACTGGAATTTTGCTGTTGCGGATGGTCGATCCCCACAATGATTCAGGAGCATTCGAAAGCTTTGCCTACAAACAGCTGTTTTTTGAACCCATCGTTGGCGGTGGTCTCTTTACAGCTGCGGCTCCAGCCCTAATTGTGCGATTTGGTCTGGGTGGTATGCTGCTGATTACAGGCGGACTGTTGCTATTCTGGCTAGCCATGGGCGCTATTCTCATAAAGCAAAAACAGCGTTCACAAAGATTGGAACGTCAGGAAGTGCTGCGTTAACGGATCGAACCAAAATCACCGGGCTATCAGGATAGTGGTTATTTTTTAAGCACCTATTCGATAGCCCTCTACCCTAATGCCTTTAGCTAAGGCATTAGGGTAGAGATTTCAGCATTGCAAAACCCGCTAAGGAAACAAATTTTATTAGGCCCTACTGCGCATACAGACGTTGCATGCAACGTGTCTCCTAGGGGTATGACGTCCTTGACCCTAGCTATCCGCTGCCGTTTGCTCCATCGCAAAATCTCCATAGGCTTTAATCAAACGCATCGTGACCGGTCCAAACGGCTCAAACACCTGTTGATCAATCTGGCTAATGGACTCAATTTCACAGGTTGTCCCAGTCAGAAAAACCTCCTGCGTTTTGGCTAGCTCCTCCGGCTGAATATGACGTTCAAACACTGAAATACCCAGCTGTTTAGCCAGCTTAATAATGGTTTGTCGAGTAATCCCGTTGAGAAAACAGTCCGGCGTCGGGGTATGTACCGCCCCATCCATAATCAAAAACACATTGGACGCCGTGGACTCAGCTACAAATCCCCGGTAATCAAGCATCAAAGCATCGTCAAATCCCTGCTGCACTGCCTCATGTTTGCTCATGGTGCAGATAGGGTATAGACAGGCCGCTTTGCTGATCGTCGGTGCTGTAGTCGGGTCAGGTTTACGCCAGGTGATCTGGCTTGTGAGTTTTAGGGGAGCTTTGGTCTCAACCGCAAATAGGGTGGTAGGAAACGACCAGGCGGCAATCCCTAAGCGAGTAGAGGTGTCAGGGGCATAGATGCGCAAACGTTCGCTACCGCGCCAGGCAAAGTGTCGGATATAGCCCACTTCAATCGGGTCCTGAGCCAGGAGATCGTGGGTCGCAGCAATGATATCCTCCATAGGATAGGAAATTTCAAACCCGAGAATCTCGGCGGACTGGTGCAGCCGCTCAATGTGCTCGGTCAGCAAAAATGGTTTGCCATTGTAGATACGAACGCCTTCAAAAACGCTGCTGGCATAGTGGAGACCGTGGGTAAGGGGATGGATGGCGGCATCTTTCCAGACAACAGTTTTACCATCGAGCCATAGAAACCCTTCTTTTTGATCGAAAGGCAACAGAGACATTGAGAACTCCTATTAGTGATGAGGACGGGGCTATTCAAGATTGAGGTTTCAACCCAACATTTGAATGGACAAGTTGACAACCTTTCCCCTCCCAGGAGCTAATGCGTACACACATCTCGGACAAGGTTCAAAATCCTGGACTACTCCCCTTAATCCCCCCCTACCAAGGGGAAACTCCGGTTCTCCCCCTTACCAAGGGGGAGTTAGAGGGGGTAATGCAGACGTAAACGCAATTTTGGATCACTTGTGTATACACCGTAGCTCCCAGGAGGAGATCTTTACGCGTTTAGGAAAGTGACTAGTCCCGCAACAGCTCGTTAATCGACGTCTTAGAGCGGGTTTTATCATCGACGGTCTTCACAATCACGTTGCAGTAAAGGCTAGGCCCCGGTGAGCCGTCGGGCATGGGCTTACCAGGCAATGCCCCAGGTACAACCACCGAGTAGGGAGGAATCTCTCCATAGGTAATCTTGCCAGTGGCGCGATCAACAATCTTTGTCGACTGGCTCAGATACACTCCAATGGCCAGCACCGCCCCTTCTCGAACAATGACACCCTCTGAAACCTCGCTTTGCCCACCGACAAAGACATTGTCTTCAATGATGACGGGATTGGCCTGGAGGGGTTCGAGCACACCGCCGATGACGACACCTGCGGAGATGTGACAGTTTTTGCCAATTTGGGCGCAGGAGCCGACGGTAACATAGCTGTCGATCATGGTGCCGCTGTCGACATAGGCACCGATATTGACAAAGCTGGGCATCAGCACGACATTGCTGGCCACGTAGGAGCCGCGTCGGACAACGCAGTTGGGCACCGCCCGAAACTCTGCTTGGGTAAAGTCATCCTGGGTCCAGCCGGAAAATTTGGAGGGGACCTTATCAAACCAGGGGGCATCGCCCATGTCGGCGTATTTTAGACCACTGGAAATGACGGTGGAGTCATTGAGGCGAAAGGACATCAGCACAGCCTTTTTGAGCCACTGGTTGACGACCCAGCTATCGCCTGATTTTTCAGTGACGCGATACTGGCCGCTATCGAGACCGCTGACGACGTATTCAATGGCGTCGCGGGTTTCGCCCGATGTGCTGGAATTGATCGAGCTGCGGTTTTCCCAGGCGGTGTCGATAATTCGGCTCAGGTTCTGGGTGTCCATGGGTTGTATACCTTTGCGGGTTGGTGTTTCCACTAAATGGGTCGGTTGCAAAACGTCAGTCTTAAAATGCTATCGCTAATAGGGACAGCGGGAAATGGGGCGGCTCTCTGGGAGGCATCCCTGGGAACTGGCGGTTAAGCTTTGTGATTAAAGTGGCAAGCTTTGCTGTATCACCCTTATAAGGTTGAAACTAGGGTTAGGTGCAATTACGGAGCAGCCATTTGTCGTATAAACAGACATTTTTAAGCAGAGATGGCGGGTATCCCATCGGAAAATGTTTGACTGCGTGGTGAAGGCTATGGGGTTGTGTTTTCTAAAGGCAAAACATCAAGCGTAGCCGCAACTGTTTTTGTCCCTGGTAGGTTTTGTATCTGTTTAATACTGTGACGTTTATAACGCCCCCTTAGTCCATGTCCAGCGACCTTCCCATTCCTAGCCGAGGCCAGCGGGCCCTTGCCGCCATTGTTGTTACTGATGCGGTGGGCTTTAGTGCCCGCATGTCGGTGGATGAGGAAAATACACTGCAGCTGATCCAGCGTGATTTGGAGCTGATGGCACAGCAGTGCCAGGAATTTGATGGCCAGGTGCTCAAGTCAACCGGCGATGGCCTGCTGATGTATTTTGTCAGTGCGGTACAGGCGGTGAGCTGTGCGATCGCAATTCAAACTACCCTCACGTCCCAGGATAAACCCACCGCCGACCGCCTATCCCACCGGATTGGGATCCACATGGGCGACGTCTTTTTTAGCGACTCGGACGTCATGGGCAACAGTGTCAACATCGCGGCGCGGCTGCAGACCCAGGCGAGACCCGGCGGCATCTGTCTCTCCAAACTGCTCTACGACCTCGTCAGGGTGCGGCTGTCCCTCAACGCCGAGTTTGCAGGGCCGCTCCAGCTCAAAAATATTCAAGAGCCCGTGGCGGCGTATCACATTAGCGTGGCCGCCAAACCGCCCCGCCGTCCCCCCGCCGCGCCGCCTGCCAGCGCTTCTGGCCCGCCCCGGAGCAAACCCCGGACCGCGCCCCCCGCCGTGCTGGCCGCTGGTACCAAAATTGCAGGGCGCTATACCATCCGCCGCATGCTGGGCCAGGGGGGGTTTGGCTATTCCTACCTGGCTGAAGACACCCAGCGGTTTGGTGAACTCTGTGTGCTCAAAGAGCTGCGACCGGTGCAAACCCAGGGCAAGTTTCTCAAAAAAGCCATTGAGCTATTTAAGCGCGAGGCCAAGACGCTCTACAGCATTGACCATCCGCAAATTCCCAAGTTTTTAGCCTGTTTCACCCAGAATAAACGGCTGTTTATCGTTCAAGAATACATCGACGGCGTTACCTATCTAAAGCTGCTACAGCAGCGAAAACAGCAGTCCCAGCTGTTTTCTGAAGCCGATATTGTCTTCTGGCTGGCCCACATGCTGCGGGTTTTAGACTATCTGCACGGGCTAAATATTATGCACCGCGATATTTCGCCCGAGAACGTCATGTATTCTCGCGATCGCAACCTGCCAATGCTCATTGACTTTGGTCTGGTGAACAACACCATGTCCGACCCCCTATCGGACCGGGATACCCAGCCAGGAAATCTACCAAACTCGGTGACGGTCGTGGGCAAAGTTGGCTATTCCCCCCCCGAGCAGCTGCGGTTTGGCCAGTGCACCCCCTCCACCGACCTCTATGCCCTGGGGGTGACCGCCCTGGTGCTCCTCAGTGGCAAACATCCCCGCGAGCTCGTCGATCAGCAAACCCTAAACTGGAACTGGCGGCAGTATATTCGGGTCAGCCAGCCGCTAGCAACGATTTTGACCACAATGACCCGGCCCCAGCCCCAGGAACGATTCCAGTCTGCTAGGGCCGTCTTTGAGCAGCTGCAGCCGCTGTTGTCAACCGATGTGACGACTACCCTGAGCCAGGTGCCATCGCTGCCGAGTACCGGCTCGCCACCGCCACCGCCCAGCACGACCAAACCGGATCCCTCCTTTATTGCCCAGTGCCGTGACGAGCTCAGCCGCTGCATTGGCCCCATGGCCGATATCGTGATCGAAGAAACCCTCGAAGGCCACCCCACCGCCACCCCCCAGCAGATAGTCCAAATTCTGGCCGGGCAAATCTCCAACGCCGACCAGGCCACCGCCTTTTTAAGTCACATCTGTATCCCCGATGAAACCGCTAGCCAGACGATGCTAGAAACCAGCGGTGCCGCCTCCCCTGACTTTATTGACCGCTGTCGTCAGACGCTAGCCCAGTGCATCGGGCCAATGGCCAGCATGCTTGTAGAAGATACCCTGGCGGACTACCCGGCCCTCAACGCTGAAGCCCTGGTGGAGCAGCTGGCAACCCAGATTCCAGATGCCCAAAAAGCCGAAGAATTTCGACAGCAGCTGCGCCATGCCATCGTTGAGGTGAAGTCACCATAGCCTCCGCGCTTGCGCTCAGGGGTTTGCCCCGGAGCCCCCCTGGCGTTTGCCACGATAGCGCTCTAACCGCTGCATGGCCATTTGTAAACTGAGCCGCATGCGGTTAAAGGAGTCGGTGAGCTTACCCACCTCGTCCTCTGAACGTTTGACAAATTCGGCTTGAATATCGCCGGTGCTGACCGCTTCGGCGGTGGCGGCCATGCGGTTGAGGGGACGTACTACATAGCGCTTGAGCCAGAGATTGACCAGAAGAATTGCGATCGCAAAGGCAGCCGTAAACACCCCCAGGGTCACCAGCAGCGATTGTCTAGCCTTATTCAGCACCGTTTGTGCCGGTACCGAAATCACCTGCGTACCCACAATCTCATTGAGTTCCCAGCCAAAGCCGTTTTGAGCACCGTAAAGGTCCACCATGCTTTTAGGAGCCCGGTCTGCGGTACTGTGGCACGTCAGACAAGCTTCCTGCTTAATCTGAATGGGCCGAGCAACATAGTACAGCCGGCCCCCCGGCGCGTCCCTAAAATTATGAAATTCCACAGGACTATCGGGCCGCTGAAATGCATTGACCAGGGATGTTTCAAATTCATCCGCCTGGTCCTTGGGGTTAGTTGGGTTGAGCACCGCCTCCTTATAAAAGAAATTCTGATACTCCGGACTGGCCTGGAGCGTTGCAAACACCGTATGGGCCGAATAGCTGGGCACGGTCTCCGGCAAAAACTCAATTTCACTCTGGGCTTCTAGCTCCGGACGTACCTCACGGACGGTGTACTCACGGACGGAGTTCATGGTTTCCATCAGCATCAGCGCCTTATTGGTGAGCTCCGCTTGGGTGGTGTAATTTAGCAGCCGCGACAGCGCCAATCCACTCATTAAGATGCCGCCAATAAAAACGGCCAGTAGCATCAGCGTAAACTTTTGTGCGAGTTTGAGTTTTGAAAGCTTCACCATGGCATCAAACAGATTGAGGGGGCTAAACAGAATCGCTCTACCTAGGTTATCTATTCGGCCCAAGATCAAGGCTGTCAGCCAACCCAATCAGAAACATTTCATCACAAATTTCCAGAAGCTGTCATGCAGACAAATGCGTTTACAAGCCAACGTTATAATTTGGCTAGGTAACACTAAACTCTATCTAGCTACGACACGACCTGTTTGCCAAGACCCTAAAGTCTACCAGGGATGTGGGGTTGGTTGGGTTAAATCGCGGGCATGATGGATAGTGAAACAACGTTCAATGACACCATAGGTAAGGTTATCGTCACCTTAAATCTGACAAATTGGATCGATCAGGTCCTAGCAGAGCGAGGCTTTATCCCAGCTAAGCAGGTTCGCTCGCTCACGGTAGATAACGCCCTGGTTGATACAGGAGCCACCCGTCTTTGCTTACCTGCAGACTTTATTCAACAA
>JBCDJC010000273.1:0-6356 GCA_038748225.1 Cyanobacteria bacterium P01_H01_bin.26
GATGATCATGGCCGTGGCTATGACCGTGATTATTATTGTGACCATGATCGTGGTTGTGATCATGGTGGTGATGACCATGGCCCTGGGCACTGACGGCTTGGCGAAACTTGCAGGTATAGCAATTCATGGCCACCTGCTCAGTTTGGGCTTCTTGCTCGCGATCGCGAATCAACTCAAACAAAATTGGATCCGCTCCAATCACTGACAGTTTTTGAACCTCGATTTCTGGATGTGCTGCTTGCTCCTGCTCAACAATCGTTTGAATGCGCTTTGCCAATACCCCATCAAACAGTAAGTGGGGAATCACAATCATCCGTTCCGGCTGCCAGGCCCGCGCCCGCTCAAAGCCTCGCTCCATACGCGGGTGGGTAATGCCCGTAAAGCACACCTCCAGGTCTTGGTAGCCACTGCCTTCCCATAGCATCCGTGCCAGCTTATACACATCTCCATTAGCATCAGGGTCCGACGCTCCTCGCCCCACAAACACCAGTACCGTTTTCTCACGAGGTATTTTACTTTCTTTGTCTGCCTGCTCCAAACGCTTTTGCCACAGATCCAACCATCGCAGAGATACCCCAAAATGGCGACCATAGTTCAGTCTGAGCTGGGGATGACGCTGTATAGCCCGGTCTAGTTCATTGGTCACATCAAACTTGCTATGACGAGCCGCAAACAGTAGGACTGGCAACACAGTTAACTCGTGATAGCCCTGCTCAACACAGCTATCAATACCTGACTGGATGAGGGGATCCGTCAGCTCCAAAAAGCAGGGCACTACCGGACGGCTAGAATCATACGATTGAAACTTATGGGCAAAATCAAGAAATGCCTGACGCCCATTCGCATCACGAGTGCCATGGCCCAAAAGTAAAAGAGGGTTAAATTGACTCATGTCGTTATCACGGCCTCTGGGCAATCCAGAGAGATAGATATCAGTGATTAACGTTAACATTTGTCGGCATCGAAGAAACATGGAATCTCTCTATTTACAGGTTGATGCCCTGTGAACAATATTAAGTTTTCAGTAGGCCATAAACTCTCGCTGTCTTCCAGGATTAAATGCCCTGTAGGAAAATGTCATGTTAAAAAAATGTTATTTAACTAAAGGCCCTTTCCAAATAGTTTCTATAGAATGCCAATTTCGACACTTGTCATTGCTGGAACCCACAGTGGTGTGGGCAAAACGTCCATCGCCATTGGGTTAATGCGGGCGTTTACCAATCAGGGACTACAAGTACAGCCTTTTAAGGTGGGACCCGATTTTATTGACCCCAGTCATCATCGACAGGCGACAGGGCGGGTGTCCCATAATTTAGATGGGTGGATGCTAAATCAGGCTCAGAATTGTCAAATTTTTGAGCAGGCTTGTGAGGGAGCCGATCTGGCCATTGTTGAAGGGGTAATGGGCCTGTTTGACGGGTATGGTGCGGAGTCTGAGGCAGGGAGTACGGCTGAAATGGCCAAGTGGTTGGGGGCACCGGTACTGCTTGTGATTAATGCTCGCTCCTTGGCCCGCAGTGCGGCGGCCCTGATTGCTGGCTATAGCAACTTTGATCCAGACCTGAAGATGGCGGGGGTGATTTGTAACCAAATTGGCAGTGCGTCACACCTTGAGCGAATTTGTTCGGCGGTTAGACAAACTGTCCAG
Organism: Cyanobacteria bacterium P01_H01_bin.26; assembly: GCA_038748225.1. Taxonomy (GTDB): domain Bacteria; phylum Cyanobacteriota; class Cyanobacteriia; order Phormidesmidales; family Phormidesmidaceae; genus Leptothoe. The sequence goes on from JBCDJC010000273.1 coordinate 1,649, forward strand.
GTACCTATTTTGGGCGGTATCCCTCGCACTGAACCGGTGAAGATTCCTGAACGTCATCTAGGACTATGGCGAGCAGCCGAATTAGCTGAAAATGGCTATCTGGATGTTCTCGCCCGACTGGTAACCGACAATCTGAATCTGGAAAATTTAATAAACATTGCGAAATCGGTTTCAGACCGGCCTGTCGCAACCACTGATCTGGATCAGAAAACAGATAGTCACTTATCCCACTCTCCTAAGGCTCCTAAGGTGTACACACAAGTCCTGGAAACTAGCGTTTACGGTTGCCTAACCCCCTCTAACTCCCCCTTCGTAAGGGGGAGAACTGGAGCTTCCCCCCTTACGAAGGGGGGATTGAGGGGGGTAATGCAGAGTTTTGAGTCCTCTTCCGAAATGTATATACACGGTAGGCCTAAAGCTCGCATTGGTATTGCTCAGGATCAGGCATTTTGTTTTTACTATGCGGTTAATCTAACCCTTTTAGAACAAGCTGGTGCAGAACTGATTCCATTTTCTCCTTTAAAGGATGCTTTACCTGAAAATTTAGACGGTCTCTATATTGGTGGTGGGTACCCGGAACTCCATGCGAAACAACTGGCCGAGAATAAAGAGATGCGGGATGCGATCGCTAACTTCTGCCAATCAGGGCGTCCAGTCTATGCAGAATGTGGTGGTCTCATGTATCTCTCCCAGGGATTGTTAGAAAACGAAACCTATCCCTTTGTCGGCATTTTCCCTTTTTGGACAAAAATGGGAAATCGAGTCAAGCTGGGCTATCGTCAGGTAGACATGATAGGCCACTACAATGGCTTCCCACACCAAGGAAAAATCCGTGGCCACCGATTTCACTATTCAGACATTGTCGATGCTGAAGGCAATCTGCTGGAGGTTATGTCAACATCCCCTGAACATACTCTAAGCTCACAATTACAATTTAATTACAAATTACAAGGTTGGAATAATCATCAAACCTGGGAAGGATACCAGATCCATAACGTCCTAGCCAGCTACGTCCATCTGCACTTTCACAGTAATCCAACCTTTGCTCAACAGTTTGTTCAATGCTGTAGACCATAATCTCTAAAAACAGAGAAAAAGCTCACCACAAGCAGACCTACGCCGCTGCTATTGCCCGGGTAATAGCCTCCTTATCTAGTTCAGAACCAATTACCACCAACCGTGTCTGACGAGATTCATTTGCCTGCCAGGGTCGATCATAAAAGTGGTCAAACCGTTGTCCTACACCTTGCAAAACCAGTCGCATCCTTTTATTCGGAACAGATACAAACCCTTTAATGCGATAAACCTCTTGTTGCTGCACCAACGATTGCAAGTGTTTCACCAAACTAGATGGCTCAAACGTCTCATCTAGTTCAACATACACTGACTCTAGATGATCGTCATGCTCATGCTCTTCCTCATGATCATGATGACTATGACGACTATCCAGATCATCTTCAACTGCCGCATTAAAGCCCAGCAAAATGTCTGAATTAATCGCACCCTGGTTACAGGCAACAACCTTTACACCAGTGGGAGCTTGCTGCTGCAGCCATTGGTGAACTCGCTGATTGCTATCTTTTGATAACATATCGGTCTTAGTCAGCAATACCATATCGGCACAGGCCAGCTGATCTTCAAATAGCTCCTCAATAGGAGTCTCATGATCTAACGAATCATCGGCCTGTCTTTGCTCTTCTAGTGCTTCTAAATCACCCACAAGGTGGCCATTAGACAAGGCATCACCATCGACCACTGTCACTACGCCATCAACCGTCGCTCCCGTGCAGATTTCAGGCCAGCGAAACGCCTGCACCAGTGGTTTTGGCAGAGCTAATCCTGACGTTTCAATAACAATACAGTCAATGTCTTCCCGTCGTTTTAGCAGCGTTTGCATAGTCGGCAAAAACTCTTCTTGAACGGTGCAGCACAGACAGCCATTGGCTAACTCTAGAATGTTAGTATCGGGAGTCTCATCTTCATCGCAGACTTGACAAGATTTGAGAATTTCACCGTCAATGCCAACTTCGCCAAACTCATTGACTATCACAGCAATGCGTCGTCCCTGATTATTTTGTAACAGATGACGAATCAGCGTAGTTTTGCCTGAGCCTAGAAACCCGGTGACTACGGTAACAGGAATTTTATGCATGATTTTCTTCAGACTTGTTCTTATGGTGAGCTTGCGAATTTAAGCTGGAAAAATTGACTCCATAAGCAATGTGGGCACAAACGTACCGCCCACACCGCAAATGGTGAAACTAGCAAAGGCTAGGCTTGAATAGGAAATGATCCAACCCAATTACTGAATGGGTCAAACTTGATAAAATGCCTTCAACAAACGTACTCTCTGTCTACCTTTCCATAGGATGGTGTGCCAGGGCAGGCATCACAGTGGAGAGAAACGCTGCGATCGCAAATAGCGTAAGCCTAAATGGTGCGCCAAACACCCATGTGGCCTTGAAACGCTTCAAAGCAAAAAAATATGACCTCATCTGTACCTCGCAGATCAGTTAAACAGCAGGTTAATCATCGGCGGGCATTCTGACTTAGGGGAATAAAACCCATTCACAGTTGCGGGACAGCGGCAGATTTTCACTGCACTTTCCCCGTTTCCTCCAGCGGCTGCTCTCCGCGAGAACCGATGACAAAGTAGACACAATCTATCATCTTCGCATTCGCTTTGAGCATCAAAATTATGACGAAGCAAATATGAATGGGGCACTTTTGTGCATGTGGATGATTTCCCCTACGGACTATCAGGAACTCACAACCGCCGAAGGCATCGTCGATACGGACCAATCAGTACCACCAAAATCAATGGAATTTAGGACTACACAAATGTTGACGGAATTTAAAAATCTAGCCAATAAACCAGTAGCAGTTTAGATTGCAAGGAGTAAGTCACTCTTTTTTTGCTCCATTTGAATTTTATGGCGCGATCGCAAAATACGGTGAATGGGGCGACGTCATGATTCAAAGGACAGCAGCAACTCACGCAGCAATCGATCTAATGTCTCCCGATCCAACGACGCAGCTGCATTGAGAATTCGATGCTCATTCTCCACATGGGCTACAATTGCCTGCTCAATCAGGTTGAACCCCTTATCCGTAAGCTGAATCAGGGTCCCCCGGCGATCGTTGGGATCCGGCATACGACGAATCAGGTCAGCTTTTTCTAAACGGTCGAGGCGATTGGTCATCGTGCCAGACGTCACCATTAGCGTACTAAACAACTCCGTTGGCGACAGCTGAAAAGCCTCACCGGAACGCCGCAGCGTTGCCAACACATCGAAATCACCCAGATTCAGACCAAACTCTGAAAACGTGGATTTGAGACGCCGTTCTAAATGCTTGGACAGACGAAGAATGCGTCCGATAACGCCCATAGGAGAAACATCTAGATCAGGACGCTCTCGCTGCCACTGGGCCAGGATTTGATCGACAGGATCGGTAGCCATGGAAATATCTTGCATTTGATTTTCTTAATATAAACTATCTTGAAATCAAGGTAAATAGTGTTATCTTAGGATCAAGTATCTTGAGTTAAAGCTAAATTAATGCGGTTATCTACAAATCATTCGTTTGATGTCCTGCTAACGGTCCTGGCCCCGATGGTCTGGGGAACAACCTATATCGTCACCACTGAGTTCTTGCCTGCGGGTCACCCTTTGTTGGTGGCGGCCCTGCGATCGCTCCCCGTTGGCATTCTTCTCACCCTCGCTTCCCGAAAGCTCCCCCAAGGAATTTGGTGGTGGCGCATGTTAATCCTCGGCGGATTAAATATTGGCGTTTTCCAGGCACTCTTGTTTGTGGCGGCCTATCGATTGCCTGGCGGTGTTGCTGCGACGGCAGGGGCGATTCAACCTCTGTTGGTGGTTCTATTTTCTTGGTTGTTCTTGGGTGAAAAACCGTCTCAATTCTCGATTAAGGTTGCGATCGCTGGGTTTATTGGAGTTGGCTTCCTGGTGCTAAGCCCCGGTGCCCGGTTAGATGGCATGGGCATTATGGCAGCGATCGCTGGAGCTGCATCTATGGGCCTAGGAACGGTCCTGGTGAAAAAGTGGAAACGTCCAGTTTCTCTGCTGGTATTTACAGCATGGCAATTGGTTGTTGGGGGTGCTTTGCTATTGCCCATCGCGCTGTTGGTGGAAGGACCATTCACCCAGCTTACGAAAACCAATATCCAGGGTCTTATTTACTTGGGTATCATTGGTACTGGTTTGGCCTATTTGCTCTGGTTTAGAGGAATTGACAGACTCAAAGCGTCAGCCGTTTCCTATCTGGGGCTGATGAGTCCTGTGGTAGCAACGCTGATTGGCTTTGTCTGGCTCCAGCAAACGTTTACGCCTACTCAATTGGTGGGGATAGGGATCATATTTACGAGCATTTTATTGGGTCAACAAATCAACACATCGCAGCGGCGTCCATCTACACCTGCCAACAATCTCTCAGGGTCGATATGATTGATCTAAAATCTCTGGAGGAACATCTTGTGATGGTTACCCATTCAATTACCCCAGTTTTCTCATTCCAAGATTCAACCAAAACGCCAAAGTTCTTTACCTTACAGGATGGTCGGCAGCTCGCCTACGAATGTGTGGGAGAGCCCAACGGGCGGCCAGTCTTTTTCTTCCATGGGTCCCCTGGTTCTCGCCTAGAGATTCTCTCTGCAACAGCAGCGGCACTGGACCATGGCTGGCAAATC
>JBCDJC010000274.1:0-6355 GCA_038748225.1 Cyanobacteria bacterium P01_H01_bin.26
ATCCTGAGTGATTTAGAAAAACGGACGGTTGCCTATCATGAAGCCGGACATGCCATGATCGGAGCGTTAATGCCGGGTGCTGGCAACGTTGAAAAAATCTCAATCGTACCCAGAGGTGTAGCCGCCCTAGGATACACCTCTAGGTACCAGAAGATGATCGGTTCTTGATGATGGAGGACGAGATTCGAGGTCGCCTGATGATCTTATTGGGAGGACGCGCTGCTGAAGAACTGATCTTTGACAGAGTATCTACTGGAGCTATCGATGATATTCAAAAAGCAACGGATCTCGCAGAACGGTGCATTACCTTCTATGGCATGAGTAAGACTCTGGGACCCATGGCCATAGAACGAAGCCAAGCTCAGTTTTTAGAAGGGTTTGCACAGCCACGCAGACCCATTAGTCCCCATCTATTGGAAACGATTGATCGAGAGATCAAAGAGCTAATTGATCAGGCTTATCAAATAGCCCTTGAGATTTTGGTCAGAAATCAAGAGGTGCTAGCAAAAATTGCAAAAAATCTGCTGGAAGCAGAAAGCCTTGAAGGAGAGAGTCTTAAAACATTGTTGTCTCAAGTGCGATCATCAACAGATCTAAAATCCTGGTTAAACCCTGGTTATCAGAAACTACAGGCACTATCACATAACTCCCGAGGGGATAGGCATTATGAAACAACCCATTAACACCAATCTCCAACCTGGTTTCTCTCAAACCATCACTAAACTATTCGTAATATTAGGACTCACCGTCTTACTAATGCTACTCTGGTCTACCCCTGTCGCCCTAGCCAGGGTCCAGTTTTCGGAGAAAGCTAGCCAATGGGTCTACCAATCACAACTCACAACAGACACTGCCTGATGCGATAGGTAATCGCTGGGAGGTAACAGCACTAAAGTCCATGGAAAAAGGCAGCGAAGGCGTAATAAAGAAATATCCGCGGCAAAGAGGAGTTCCATAGCTCATGAATTCCTCACGTTTAGGGTCTACCCTTTAATATGCTTGGGGTAGAGAACCAGAGTATAGTCGACAACAATGGTAGCCCCACTTACGTAGTCAGTTATCTAAGAGGAGGGGTTACAATGATTTCCCAAATACCCTGTATACAAATCTTTAAAGATATTCCTGAAGAAATAAGCGGTGTAAGCCTCAGACGGGATCCATCCACAGGAACTTATGTTGTCGTGATGCGATTTGAAGCTTTGGCATCCATAGAACATTTCTTGAGCTTTAGAAAAAGTTCAAGAAATGCACTACATCTGATTGATACAGAGGGCGACATCTTGATCACGCCCTCTGGCGTCAAGATGTTCTATGGAGATCTAGAGGGAGAAGATCTCATAGGGGTTGAATGTAAAATTGAAATTGATCAAGAAGAGCATTGGGAACGGTTCATGCGCTTTATGCATCGCTATGCAGAAGCTAACGGATTGGCCTATGGAGAGACTGAGTCGGAATAGATATATAAGTGATCGTGCCAGAACCTAATGTGTCCCCCTAGGACTCATTAATATTCCAAGCGCGTAATATTCCCTTACCAGAGGAGCCGTGCGATAGAAACAATGCCTTGAATCAGAAAAATCGAAGTATACATTCTTGTGAGAACCTATCAGCTAATGCTCAGTCCTCTTTTATCGGGTCATCTACATCTGCTGATTCTTGCCGCTCAATCACAACTGTGAGATGAGCTACCATGGCACCAATAATGCCTACAGCAGCGATCACAGGGAAAAAGGCAGCACTAATGACACCACCAATGACTCCCACCGTCATTGGGATTTCAATGAGCGTATGGCTTTCTTCATTCTTAATAATAATGCGACGAATATTACCTTGGTGAATAAGTTCCTTCACTTTAGTCACCAGGGCATCGCCAGAGATTTTAAGTTCTTCTAAAATCACCTTCTCAGCAGGCTTTTCTTCTGTTTCAGCCATAGTCACGACTTCAGAATCCGGAGCATTAGACGTCGTAGCCTCTATCGTTTGAGTCACGTCTTCAAGATTAGTATTCATGACAAGGTCCTTTAGCAGCTTGTGTTTACAGGCTACAAAAGACTTATGAGGAAGTTATAAAGGCGCTCGCGCTGCTTGAGCGGTAACTATTCCCCATGCCAGCCTAACCACTACACCAAGCCTCATACTCTCGATCCTTAAAAGCTTCTGGAAACTCCTCGTCATAATATTGCTCAGAGGCTGTCTGCTCCAGAGATTCAGCTCGTTGACGAGCCGCTTCTGCCTGCAGCACATCGACTGCCAACCAAGCATTTAAACACGCCTTTGAGGCTGGACCATGCTCTCGGCAAACATGGCGCGCCTGCTCTGATAGATCACGAATTTAGTCAGCTATTAGGACTTCTTGAGGTTGTTCAATGGCGTTACTACGTTCCAAAATATCGGTAATAGACACAACCCCTAATAGCTCTGATTGAATCACGGGTGCACTGTATAGATGCGTCTGGGTCAACAAACGGGCAGCGTATTCCACACCCAAATCAGGATTTAAAATGACACAGGTGTTTTATCTATTGCTGCAATCATTACGATTACATCTCCTATGCGCCCGGCGTTAGCATTATCTCAACTAAAGTCTACAGGCTAATGAAATGGGCCAACTCAATTTTGCTACCTGGGATAGCCTGCTGCGGAAATATGTGGATGACCAGGGTCGGGTCGCCTATGGCCCTTGGCAGCAAGAATCCCTGTTGGAATTGGACCAGTGGCTAACAGAGATGAGCAGCTTGGATCTGCAAAGATTGGAAAGGACGGATGCGATCGCAGCTCTCCTAAACCTCTACAACGCCCTGACCATTCAACAGGTACTCCATCGGTACCCTGTCGAGTCCATTCGACCTAAATTGTTAGGTACCCCCAACTGGTTAGCCTTTCTGCGGTTTTTTACCCAAACGATCTATACCCTCAACGGTCAGCCCCTCAGCCTGAATGCTATTGAGCACGATATCCTGCGCCAGCAGTTTCTCGATCCGCGTATTCACTTTGCCCTGGTGTGTGCGTCCATTGGCTGTCCGTTGCTGCGGGCGGCGGCCTATATACCAGAAATGCTGAATGCTCAGCTGGAGGACGATTGCGATCGCTTTATCAATAACCCAGATAAGGTCCGCTACGATGCCCCTAGCAACACGCTATTTTGCAGCAAAATTTTCAAATGGTACCAGGCCGACTTTCTCACGGTGGCAGATTCAATTCCAGTGTATTGCGATCGCTATTACACCGCCGCCCAGCTGCCCGCTTCTGTGAAAGTGGTTTACCTACCCTACAGCTGGCAGCTCAATCAGCGCACATCTTCGTAAAATTGCTTGAGCCAACGGTCAGGGACACCCATGCCCCACAAAAAGCCAATGGCCAGATAGATAAAGTTGGCCTTTAGCAGTCCCCATTTAGCTACCCTGCGATCGGAAGACTGCACCAGTCGATTTACCTGGTAAATCCGACCCAGTCGAGACAGCTTTAAGCACAGATCCGCATCCTCCATCAGTGCTAGGGTGTCGTCAAAACCGCCACAGCTCCAAAAGTCCCCCCGCCGACAAAACATCACCTGGTCCCCAAACAAAACCCGTAACCGGTCTCGAAAGTAGCGGTGGGGGCGAAACAACAGCACAGCATAGTGGGTTTTCAGGGTGTTGTGCAGGGAGATGCCCCAACGGGTGGTCTGCTGTCCCGCCATGACAGAAATAAAGCCCCCGCAGGCAATGGCCGGATTTGCCAGGGTCAGGGTCATAAGCGTTACCACATCATCCGGTACCCGCGTATCCCCATGGAGAAAGCATAGGATGTTGCCGGTTGCCAGTTTTGCCCCCAGGTTCATTTGCACAGAACGGCCCGGTCGGCTAGCGACCACCACCGTGGCCCCCCATTCTTTGGCAATGGCCACGGTGGCATCGGTGCTACCGCCATCCACGACAATGACTTCATCAGCGGGCGGTTCGAGAATGTCTAAGTGACGCAGGGTGCGACCCAAGCAGCTGGCTTCGTTCAAAACCGGGATAATAATAGAAAGAGCTACCGTCACAAATATCCATGGAGCGCAACAACCTCGCATTTTACGATCAACAGGCCGCCCAGTGGTGGAGTGAAACGGCGACAATCTTTCCCCTAAGCAAGCTGAATCCCCTACGGTTTCAGTATTTTGATCGCGTGATTCCCCAGTGGCGTGGGCTCAAGGTCTTGGATGTAGGCTGCGGTGGCGGGTATACCTGTGAATTTTTGGCCCAGCGGGGGGCGATGGTTACCGGCATTGATCCATCAGCCGCCTGTATTGAGGCAGCAAAACGCCATGCAGAGACCATGGGACTGTCCATTGACTACCAGGTGGGCGCGGGGGAAAGCCTACCGTTTAGAGATGGCTGCTTTGACGTTGCTATCTGCGTCGATGTGCTGGAGCATGTCCACAGCCCGGCCGCTACGGTGACAGCAATCAGCCGGGTGCTGCGGCCGGGGGGGCTGTTTTGCTTTGATACAATTAACCGCACCTGGCAGTCCCGCTGGCTGATGATCTGGCTGCTAGAAGATTTACTGCGACAAATTCCCCGAGGCATCCACGACTGGCATCGGTTTGTCACCCCAGGGGAGCTGCACCAGCTGCTGGCGCAAACCGGGTTTGGCGAGGTGACAATTCAGGGATTTGATCTCTTGGGTCGAACGCCCCAGGCCCAAATAACCAACCTAATTCACTTTTGGAAAACGGGCGAGTTCCAGGTGCAGTTTGATGACGATACCCGAGTGATGTACATCGGCACGGCGCGGGGCGGGATAAAATGACTAAGGCCAACTATTACAACGCCATCGCCCCCATCTACGATCACACCCGCTGGATGACAGATTCAGTGGCGGAGGACGTGGCCGACTTTATCCTTAGGCTGGTCCATGGTACCCCTAACACCTCTTTTTTAGAGCCCGGTGTGGGCACCGGACTAAACGTTCTTTCCCTGGTCAAACGCGGTTATCCCGTCACCGGCATCGACATCTCCCAAGAAATGCTCGACCAGTTTAGACAAAAACTGCAGAAGATTCCAAAGAATCTCACATTGATTCAATCAGATGCCTCAACGCTGCCGCTCCCAGATGTCAGTGTTGACGTCGTGTTAACCGTCCACATGATTCACACTGTGGCAGACTGGCAGATTTTCCTCGACGAGATCGACCGTGTCCTAAAACCCCAAGGTTTCTATCTCAACGCCCAATGGATCGCCCCACCTGCTCGCAAAACGTTTGAAACCCACTTCAAAACAATTCTTTCAACCTATCCAGAAACAAACCCACCTAAACGCGTAGATAACCTGATCGAGGAGATTGACGACTACTTTCATCACAAAGGCTACCAGTCCACCTACCAGATCGCCAAGGAATGGACCGTTACCAATACCGTTGCGGAACTGCTCAGCTATTACAAATCGCGAGCCTATGGCTTCTGCTGGTGGGTACCTGATGAGGTATTTCATCGTGCCATGGCAGAGTTTGAATCGTTTTGCGCGGCTCATTATGGTTCACTTACAACAGAGCTATCTTCTACAGCTAAGTTTGAAATCTGGGCCTATAACGCCAGCTGACCCGTTGCCACAGAACGGGTTTAAGCTACCGATGTGAGGTGAAGACTCTCTAACTACAAGGCTCTGCTAATGGTGTACCTTCAATTTCCAGCTGCTAGAGCGCTTTGATTAATAAATTGGGAGGGGGGTCGCCAGCCATGAAAACCAGCCAAAGTTCCCAGTCCTCTACTCATAGCTTGTAATAGTCTAACCCCGGGTGGTGGGGACTATTGGTCGGGGTAAAATCTTGGCAGTCATTAGCGGCTTTTGTTAGAGCTAGGCAAGGTTGTACGGTGCAGGCTAACTCTTTGCACCCCGTATGGTAAAAACACTGACCGCAGGGGGTTGAGCGCAGGCGATAGATCCGAACAACCCTATGTTTGAGCTCTACAAAGGCTTGCGCTGTAAACAAGACCATCAGTGATAGTAGCAATAAGGGCCCCAGGAGTACGGCTATGAACAGTAAACAATTTGTGATGAATGCTTCCATTCCTATGTCTGCGTCGACTATTGTGTTTCATTATTGCAATTAGTTATCAATAGATGCAATGCCGTATTGAATTTTGACCAGTAGATCTGGCAATCTAAATATCCTTTTAATATTTTTGAAAATGGTAGAATGTTTAAAAATCAAGGTTTTGACCACATGAGTGCCTGGGTAAATGGATCCGTACTAGTAGAATTTTATTGAAATTTATTGTTGATAACCATCTAAGGTTTATGGCCTATCTACAGGTCGGGTGGGCTATTGGCGGATGTTTGCGATCGCATTTCTCCCGACTCTATCCGGTGTATTTTTCAGCTAAGGTTTGTGC
>JBCDJC010000275.1:0-6313 GCA_038748225.1 Cyanobacteria bacterium P01_H01_bin.26
CAAAACATCAAACGGCTGCGGCTCACCAGCATCGAAACCGCCATGGGCGACAGCCGCGAACAGCCCGCCTTTAAAGGCATCGCCGACCGGGTACTGCTAGATGTGCCCTGCTCCGGTCTGGGCACCCTGCACCGCCACGCCGACGCCCGCTGGCGACAAACACCAGAGTCCATAGCCGGACTCACCACCCTGCAGCGAGAACTGCTCGAAGCCGCCATCAGCTGGATTAAACCCGGCGGTGTGCTGGTCTATTCCACCTGTACGCTGCATCCCGAAGAAAACCAGAATTTGATCCAATCTTTTCTCACCGACCATCCCAACTGGCAGATTCCCCCCCCCACGCAAGACTCTCCTATAGCCCCCTTTATCACCGACCAAGGCTGGGCCACAGTCTGGCCCCACCAACAGGACATGGACGGCTTCTTCATGGTGAGATTACGACAAAACTCATAGGGGCTTATCAAAAATCAAGCTCATGATTTAATCCTGATGATTATGTCTAACAGAGAACGAGATAACTTCTGCTTTTAGGATTTTGTCGCAGCGCGCAAAATCCTAAACCGCCCCACCAACCGTTCAAATACGTCACTATTAGGGATAGCATGACTGATTTTCCGTTGGGTTGTAGGGCGGCGGAACGCCCTGCCCAGGGGAAGCCCCGCTGGCGATTTGGGATAGCGCCTATGCTTCCGGAAAGGGAACTCGGAGGGACCCCACGCAACGGGTTTTGCAAACGACCAACTCCTCAAGCTCCATGGGGAAGCTGGATTAATCGCGGCATGGGCTGCTCAGGGCTTTCCTCCCTGAAACCCTCCTGTTCGTGGGGTCCTAGACTCCCACACACCCCCCGAAAGGAGGCTGTCGTTTATTGCAACGATTCAGCTGTAGTGAGGGTTACGGCGAGGTCAAACTATACATTGCCGCACCCAACCATAAACTTGTCTCTCAACAACTCCTAATTCATTGTTTGAACGGATCATATTCTGCCAACAATCTTTCCAATTTGGCCTCATCAATGCGACTCAACATTCGTTTAGCTTCTTCTTGATCGCGAATTGTCTTAGACAAACTCACCGTAGAACCCACCGAAAACATTAGCCCCATTCCCAAATAGCCCTTTAACCAAATATCCGCAGGCAAATAGGTAATACCAACGGCAGTAGCCGAAATTGACACAACAAACGATATCCAGGTTTGAGCAATCCAAGCGGTTGTGTGGTTAGTCGGTGTGGCAAACTTTTTAGTCGTCGTCATAACACAGCTCCTAAAAAAACTCTCGATGTAGTGCAAGTTTCTCCCAAGGAGAGATGCAGGTGCCATGAGGAGATATCAGTTCTACCCACTAGACCATAAGAACAGGAAGTATATAGAAGTGAGACGAAGTTAACACCCCAAGGGCTTGTTAAAAATTAAGCTCATGGTTTAATCCTGATGATGTTACTTAACAGAGAATGGGATGACTTTTCCTTTTAGAATTTTGTCGCAGCGCGCAAAATTCTAAACCGCCCCACCAACTGCTCAAATACCCTGCTGTTATGGATAGCAGAGTGGTTGTCCGTCGGGTTGTAGGGCGGCGGAACGCCCTGCCCAGGGGAAGCCCCGTTGGCGATTTGGGATAGCGCCTATGCTTCCGGAAAGGGAACTCGGCGGGACCCCAAGCAGCAGGTTTTGCGAATGACCAACTTCCTTATGCAACTTGAGAAGTTGGTCATTCGCGGCATGGGCTGCTCAGGGCTTTCCTCCCTGAAACCCTCCTATTCGTGGGGTCCTAGACTCCCCCACACCCCCCGAAAGGAGGTTGTCGCTCATTGCAATGATTCAGGTGGGGGGGAGGTTACGGTGAGGTCAAAGCATACATTGCTGCGCCCAACTATGAGCTTGTTTCCTAATGGCTGCTAAGGGAGCTGCAGAACACACCTGATTATCCCAGTTTCGACTGCGCTCAACCGTCCAGATTTGAAAGTTGAGCGCAGCCGAAACTCGACCTAAAGGTATTTTTTCAAGCCACTCCTTTAGCTAGCCGATTGAGCTTTCTGAGCCTTGGCATAGGCATTAGCATCATGGGCCACACAAGGCTGAAACCCATAGGTTTTGTCAGGTGCGATCAGTTGCCAGTAGACCGTATCACCTGGCTTTAACTGATAATTTGCAAAGCTGCCGCCAACTTTACCAGAGTGAGCTGTACCAGCCTTTCCATTGATGGAATAGAACCAAAAAGCAAAGTCAGCATACTTCTCAATACTGAGGTCGTAACAAGGGTCGCTGATATCTGCCGATATTTTGATGCCGGACTTGGCTGGAGCAGAGTAGAAGGCTGAAACAAACTCTTCTCCGTCCTTATTCTTTACGATTTCGTAGCCGAGACCGCTTTTATCTAAAACATCTTTTATAGTAGGGCTATCACTTGGTAGCACCACAGGTGAAGACATGTAGGTTGTAGCGTATGGGCCGCCAACAAGCTTTAAATCATAGTTGGTTTTACAGGTGAAATCCCTACTTTCAGTCAGCTTGGGAGCATATACCACGACGTGATACGTATATTCTCCGTCTGCCGTTGCTACCGTATCCATGATCATTTTACTGCCCGTATTATGCAATACGTTCTGCAGCAGGCGCAGCGAGCGACGGTAGGACTCCCCATGGCGCACCATCGAATACCCATTTACTGAGTTATTGCTTAGTCCATGCACCGTTCGACGGAGCACGGCACGCTCGGCTTTCGTGAGGCCATGGGTGTTTTCAGCATCCGTAATGGGATCAATAGTAAATTGGTGTAGCGCATCGTCATCTTGCATCAGGTGACTGATGTACTTCAACAAGTTTGACATTAGGATTCTCCTTGATTTTCGATTAAAAAGAGCCCAGCCCAAGAGAGCCCAGCTTAAGACTGAGAAACTGGCCACAGCCTTTAACCCAGGGCACAGAGGGATAGCACTACCGTTGTTTCAGAAAACCCAAATCGACCACAAACAGAAGCAGCCGGGATCGACACACGCCACATTAGCAAGCAGGCAACATTTACGTAGCCTGTAAGGCTGTCGAATAATTTACCCAGCCACAGTTGTTAGTCGTTGTGAATTTCTAAAACAACCGACTTTAGACGCTATCAGCCTCAATCTCTCTTTAGTAAGCATAGACTCTACGATGAGCTTAACAAGAAACTATACCCCCGCCTGTTTTATGTAGAAACGGAGCTATTAAATTCACTTTATTTAACTCCCAGGCTTAATTCATTATATGAACGTCAGCCACGCAACAATTTTCTCTAATTCAGAGTGAAAATAACAGATAAGATAACGGTTATCTGCATTTTTCTGGAAAGGTAGTCGTACTACGAAGGTGATTGACCCAGGCCGCCCTATTACCTTGACCGTAAACATCCGCTGGGGGAGGGGCTGCGTGCATTCTCGGATTGAGCTTTGACACTGCCTGTTGTACTTAAAATCCTGCTTAGAATTTGTTGATTATTAAGCTCATAGTTTAATCATGGTGATTGTGCCAAAGAGAACCGGACAACTTCTGCTTTTAGGATTTTGTCGCAGCGCGCAAAATCCTAGCGAGCAAAGACCTACATCCCCCAGCCCCTTCTCCCAGGTCTGGGGGCAAGATTCAAAAGCCTTAGTTTCTAGCGACGCCCTCATCGCGGGCGGCCTGTTGGACTGCCGCTGCAACTGCCGTGGCAACGCGTGGATCAAATACCGAGGGCACAATGTGGTCCGGGCGCAGCTCGTTGTCGGGGATCAGGGTGGCGATCGCATGGGCCGCCTGTAAAAACATGCCCGTGGTAATCGCCTCGGCGCGACAGTCGATGGCCCCGCGCAGCAGACCGGGAAACGCCAACACGTTGTTGATTTGGTTAGCATAGTCACTGCGGCCAGTGGCCATGACCGCTACGGTGCCATCCAACAGCTCGGGCTGGATTTCGGGGACCGGGTTGGCCATGGCAAAGACAATGGGGTCCTGGGCCATCGCCTTGACCATATCGACGGTGACCACACCGGGGGCGCTCACCCCCATAAACACGTCTGCGCCTACCATGGCATCGGCTAGGGTGCCGCTTGGGACTACGGCAAACTCCTGTTTGCGCGCATTCAGGTCGGTGCGATCGCAGCTAATCATCCCCTTGGAGTCACACACGACAATGTGGTTCACCCCGGCCTTTCTAAACAGTCGGGCCATGGCCAGCCCCGCCGCCCCCGCGCCGTTGATCACCAGCTTAATGTCGCCCAGCTTTTTACCCACCACCTTGAGAGCATTAACCAGGGCCGCCAGACTGACAATGGCCGTCCCATGCTGATCGTCATGGAAAATCGGAATATCCAGCTCCTGCTGCAGCCGTGCCTCAATTTCAAAACAGCGGGGGGCGCTAATATCCTCTAAATTGATTCCACCAAAGACCGGTGCAATCCGCTTTACCGTTTCCACAATTTCATCCGTATCCTGGGTGTCCAGGCAAATGGGAAAGCCATCTAACCCAGCAAACTCCTTAAACAGCATGGCCTTGCCCTCCATCACCGGTAGGGCACCCGCCGGACCCAGGTTCCCCAGCCCCAAAACGGCGCTGCCATCGGTGACAATCGCCACCGTATTGGATTTGATCGTCAGGTCGTATACCCGCTCCGGATGCCGCGCAATTTCAGAACACACCCGACCCACACCGGGGGTATAGGCCATCGCCAAATCTTCCTGGCTACGCACCGGGGCCTTACATTCCATCCGGATTTTGCCACCCTCGTGCAGCTTAAACGTGCGATCATGCACCTCAAGCACCTCAACCTGGTCCAGGGCTCGCACCGCATTGACAATTTTTTCAGCATGTTCAGCGCTAGCAGCATCGACGCTGACATCGCGGGTAACATTGGCCCGACATCGCTCCACCACATCGATATCCCCCAAGCTGCCCCCGGTCTCTGCGATCGCCTGGGTGACCTGGGCCAGCATCCCCGTTTGGTTGGGGACATGCATGCGGATGGTTAAACTATAGCTAGGATTCGGTGTCAGGCTGACCATTCTCAAAAACCTCGGATAGCGGGAGGGGTATGTAGTAAAAAAATGTTAAGCCCTGATGGCCCCATCCCGCGACCCCTGGAATCATCCAGATAAAAGGTCTTCACAAAATAATTCGTTTTCCCCTTCCTTTTACCCGTAACCATGCCAAGCCTCTACGCTGAAACTGAAATTAATGCCCCCGCCGCCGCTGTTTGGGATGCCTTGGTAAGGAAAGAAAACTGGCGCTATTGGAATACCTTTCTCTACGACTGCGATCCGCGCTCTAGCTTTATGCTGGGTCGGGAGGTGTTTATCGCCATGCAGCGGATTGAGGGCGACGCCGATACGGAGTTTCAGCCGGTGGTGACCACCCTGCGACCGGGCAGCTGTCTGCGGTGGGTTTCTAAAATTCCTGGGCTCAAGACGGAGCATTCCTTTGAAATGCAGGAAATCACCCCCGGACGCACCCGCTATCTACACCGGGATATTTTTGTGGGTCCCCTTTCTAGAATGTTTCTCCCCTTTATCCGGGACGATGAGCGCGAGGGGCTGCGGCGAATGGCCTACCAGCTCAAGCGCTATGTGGAAAGCGGTGGCCAGCCCCAGCGGGATCCCTACGGCAGAAACGCCTATGGCGATCCCTACGGGGGCCGGGGCTATGGCGGCTATGATGACCGGCCCTATGGTGGCGGCGGCTACTCGGAGCGGGGCTATGACGAGCCGCGCTACGGGCGGGGCGAACCGAGCTATCCGGAGCGGGGGTATCCGCCGGAGCGGGGCTACGACGATCGTAGATACGACGACCGGAAGTATGACGATCGGGGCTATGACGACCGGGGGTATCGCGATCGCACCGAGCGCAGATACGACGACCGGGGCTACGACGACCGGGGCTATCGCACGCCCCCCGATCGCACCCCACCCGATCGGGGCTACCCCGACCGGGGCGATCCGGACTACCGCGACGATCGCTGGTAGCCTGGCCGCTAGTCCACCCGCACCCGCCGGGTCAAAATCGCCATCACCTCATTGGGTCGCCCCGTCGCCAGGGGGCGGCTCCAGTCGTTGGGTTCGGCATATTGCTTGGTGTGCAGATCCAAAATGGTGCGCTGCACAGCGGTAAGGCTGCCCAGCAGCAGGTGTCGCACGTCCTCGAAGTCGTGCTCTGGTAGAGTTTCGGTGGAAATAGCAGGGGAAACGGTGGGCGCGCCCTGGGAAGAGGTTTGAAACATGAGTTCTGATCTCCTAGGTAAACGAGTAGGAAAGCAGAACCCAAGGAGCTTAGCCACAGGTGCAAAAGCACCGCTGCCAAACGGATGGCCCA
>JBCDJC010000276.1:0-6307 GCA_038748225.1 Cyanobacteria bacterium P01_H01_bin.26
CTGATGATGTATTTCATTATGTTATGGCAGAATTTGAATCATTTTGTGCAGACCATTACGGTGCATGCTCAACAGAGCTATGCTCTACAGCTAAGTTTGAAATATGGGTGTACACGCGGCTAGAGGCTGTTTTATAATTACCGGCGCTGTCTTCTCAAAACACCATGGCAGCCCATTACCAAAAATATAAACCAGACTATATAGCTAGGTGCCCAAGTGGACCACCATTGAGGAGAAAATAGTTCGGCGGCAGGTTGATGAAGCACACGATTACCATATACGTTCAGAGCCGCTACAATGCTGAAACCAATAAACGCTATGTTCAGCATTGCTCTCGAGGATATCCTCATGGTAAGCCTTCCTTTCACAACTGCAGTATTTCAATACTATATTTAGTATGATGAAATGGCATGGGCTATTGCTAAAAGTTTGTAATATGTGCCGATGCTGTGGGCTGACTACAGTCTAGAAATAGTCTAGAAATCTTCACTGTGGGCAAGATCTGAATGCTGCATGGATGATACGTGGACTACTGACTTATTGAGAAAGCTTTGCAATAATAATATATAGCCGTTGATTTTTTAATCCTATGTCATCTCCAGAGTCTGCTTCATCCTCCTCGTTATCTCAGCAGCTATTAGCTCCAGGAACTTCCGATAGTTCTTTCTTTCAACTTATGTGGCTGATTGCCCGGCTGGCGGCCGGTGGCTTAATGATTCACAATGGCCTTGATAAATTGGCTGATGTGCAAGGGTTTGCAGACAATGTGGTGAGCTATATTGGTTTGCCCTATCCGCTCTTTTTTACCTACTGTGCTGCTTATGTAGAAGTGGTTAGCGCTGGACTCATTATGCTGGGCTTTTTAACACGTCCTAATGCTCTGGCATTGTTGGCCACTATGGGGGTGGCTATTTTCTTTCATATTAAGGGAAATGGTCTCAAGGTCACTCCCTTAGAGACTGCAGCACTTTATAGTGCGCTGTATTTGTTTCTGTTAGTTAATGGCTCGGGCAAGTGGTCGCTTGATGCCCTAATTGCTCAGAAATTTGAGTCATAGGCCTGAACAACATTGTAGTATGTCGGCCTCATTCCTGCTATGCTCAAGTTTAAAGACGTCTATATGTTGTTCTAACTGAGCCAGACGAGCCGATAACACATCGGAGTGACTGAGGTTTGGCTTGACGGTGCTGATAATGTTGTTTAATCGCGCTGCGGTCAGGTTTACTCTGGCTGGAAACGTGTATTGTATGGTACTGATGGTATTTTGTTGTAGTGCCCTCCACCAGTGTTGACTGGCTGCTGTGCCAGAGCGCAGCCCCGGCCCCAACGAGGGTAGGGGGATAAGGGTGGGACAAACTGAGGCTGGTAGGTGAGTTCTACGGATTGGCACCAGTCTTGCCACTTAAAGCTCAGAATGCGCAGACTGGTGATTAGGGGAATCCAGGGCACACGCAGGGCATTGGCTACGGTGGCACCATGTATGGCTTCGGCTAGTAACAACTGACTTTGGCCAATGTCTGTCAGGACGGTTTCTACCGGCCATCGGGGGTCAATGTAGTGAATGTTGGCGGCATTACAGACCGATTCCCACAGATCGGCGGCATAGTTGGCATGGTGAATATGGGGAATAAAGCTGGTGGAATAGCGCTTAGGCTGGCTGTTGGAAAAATACGATTGACTAAAATGCCACCATCGGCAATAGCTTTGCTGGCTGGTAGATGCAGCTGTTGGGCAGAAAGAGGACCCCTAACGCAGTAAATATGCCAGTGTTTGGGAATTTGTTGTAGAGGTTGTTCATAGACTGCACCAGTACCTATGAAGCTGACGTGTCTAGCGGCCTGGATGCGCTGGGGAAGGCGTGAATTTAGCAGGATGCCGGTGCCGATAAAGATATGAGCATCGTCGTTTTTGGAGTGTTCTGGTCCAAAATAATCTGGCATCAGCTGGGGCCATAGCCACTGGTTCAGCTCATCCCCAAAGTTAGGCTGGCGATCGTTGCGTTGGTAGTGGTAAATTTTCACGGTGCTGGTTATGTAAGCTTGGTGACTCGGCGCAGGGTGCGATCGCAAATGCTAGTCATCCCTGATACCATGACGCTAACACGTTGCCGGGTCTGATTCAGATGACACCAACGCTCGTAGGCGGGCACTGCGACAGTGCGTAGAAACCGCCGCCAGCGCTGGGTAATAGAGACCGGTTGATAGGCAATCGATTGAATATCCCCGGCTTTGACCAACGACCGCCTTAGCGCCGATGACGCCTTGAGCTGCCTTAAGGCACTGAGTACGTCTGTTTCTGAATTAGCTTCGAGATAACTTAGACCTGTTGTCCCTGTTCTTCGATAGGCGGCTTCTTTGCCCAGAATCGCCGGCACTTTCGCCAACCAAGCGTTATAAAGTTTAGTAGCTGGTTTGTTACGATAGCGCACGCGCCAGCTATGGAGCTGCCGCAGCGCCACAATAGCATCAACGTTGCGATAGTCATGCCATTGATTATCCAGGGTTTTATAACTATTCCACGGATTGGTGTTAACAATGGGTTGCCACCGTAAATCCAGTTCAGCCAACTGTTGAGCCCACTGAGGAGATTTAAAACAATGGGCCAAACTGTCTTGATGACCAAAGAAAACAACGGTCTCAAAGCGCTCACCCCTCTCAGCGGCGCGGGGTAACAGACCCGGTTGGGGCCAGTGGGGAATAAAATATAGGCCAAGTTTAGGGTTGGCCTCGCAGGGATTTTGCACAATGTGTAGCTGGGCAATGCTGCACAGGGGAGATTCTGCCTTGATGCAAATTAGCAACCGGGTGGGGTCTGGTTCAATGTGGTTTCCCCGTAGGGCATTGCTGTGAAATAACACAATGCCCTGTTCTGGTAGGCGATGGCTCAGCTCACAGGCCAGCCCCGATTCTTTAAGCCGCAGGTAGGTTTGGATTGTCCAAGCATAGATACCTAAGCCAAACCCTGCCCAGTTTTCTTGACTGTTAGCAGGCATCTCTTCGAGCCAGAAACAAGGCGGAATGTAGAAATGGATACTAGGTGCAGCTAAGCGATTTTTCATGGAATGGCTTGAGAGTTAGCTGAGGTGAAAGGGACAGCCTTGGGTGGGTGCCTGAGGCGGATTAATCAGTCCTAAGCGGCTGTCTCTAAACTTGTCGAGGGTTGCGATCGCGCATTTACTATCAAATCGTAGACTACCGCCCTCGGCACCACCAAACTTTTCACAGACGGCGCGATGGGCTGTGGCTAATTCAAAATAGGCCTTTACAAACTTTCCATGCTGCGGCTTGAGCTCATGGGGTAATGTCTCAAAAACCGGGCGCAGCCGCTTCCAAACCTGCATCAGAGCCGCATGCTCCCAAGACATCAAACCGCTAAAATTGTCTGACCGCACCTGGGGAGGGGTCATTGATGTGCGCACATCAGCTTCGTAGGCCTCTCGGCTAAAGCTGCCCGCCAGCTCCATCGATGCGCCAGAAGCTAACATTAGGTCAGTGGCGGTGGCGAGTTCTATTTGGGCCTGGTCTAGATTACCTAAGGCCAGCTGTGCATCAAACCGTCTGAGACTGATAATTAGGCCCTGGACGTTGATAAAAAATGACCAGTGGAAGCCCTGCCAAATCGCTTGGGATGCAGTTTGAGTCATGACAGTTCTTCGAGGTAAAACACTCGGGCTAGGAGGTCAATGTAGCTGACAAATCCTTGCTTTTGTTGAGCAATATGCTGGGGAGAAAGCTGATGATGATTAATACACAGTGTGAGAAATCGATGGCAGTTGGTGAGCAGTCCCCTGACTAGGCATAGTGCAGGTTCTGCAGTTTGAATGTGCCTAACGCCAAAGTACCGGTCATAGTCCTCCGTATCGTCGGTGCTAGGGGAGGTTTTAGTCGATTTCACCTGGGCAGGCTGGGCATTGGGCCTGGGTAACTCAGTCAGGAGTTGTTCTATGCGACGGCAGGCGCGATCCTTGTCCGTTATGTTTAATATTTCTAAAAGCTGTTGCAAACTTGTTTGTATCTGTTGTTTTTTCGCTAGATCTAATCGATACTCCAGGGGAATGTCCCAGGGCACCAGTAAATCTAACGTAGTTGCTACACCGTCTGGTGCCATATCCTCTAGCGCCATACAGATTTCCCCGGCATCGTAGGTGGGTAGTAGTCCCATGGGGTAAATCATCTGGCTATCCATTTGCCTGCTGGTCCGTGGCCATGGCTTTTTGCAAACTCAGGGGTCGCATGTCGGTCCATATGTTACCGATATGGTCGAGACAGTCTTGTTTTGTCCCCAGTTTTCCTTCGGCTCTCCAGCCCCAGGGAATTTCTTGATACTCAGGCCAGATGGAATAGCGGTCTTCGTCGCTAATGACGACGCGGTAGGTGAGTTCGGTGGATTGAGTCATGGTTTTGGGATGTGTGAAAATTATAGGAAACTATAAAAAAAACTATAAATAACTGGCCTGGTGGAGGGTGGTGAGACTTTCGCAGAAGGCGGTGTAAATCTTGTTGATGTCCTCTGGGGTATGGGCGGTGGAGAGAAATCCGCCTTTGTCGCCGCCGCGCAGATGAATACCTCGATTGAGTAGATGGTAGGAGAGCAGGTTGGTGGCCAAAGGAGAAAGCTGGCTTTGGGTGAGTGCGATCGCAAAAAATGAGCCAAACTGGGTAAACCTCACCGGCAGATTTGCGTCTGTGGTGAAGCCATTAAGCCGGTTTACCAGGTCGACGGTCTTTTGATTGAGCTCCGCTTGTAACCCAGCCCCTTTGGCTTTAATCCGACTCAGCGTGGCGTGGGCGGTGGCCAGGGCTAAAGGATGTTTGCAGAAGGTGCCCGCAAAGAACGTCGTCGATACCTGGGGCTGGGAGTCGTTGCCATAGCGCCATGGACCACCGTCGATGTGATCCATAAATCGTGATTTTCCCGCAATAAGCGATAGGGGTAGCCCACCGCCAGCGATTTTACTGTAGGTGGCGATGTCTGCCTGGATGCCAAAATGGGCCTGGGCACCGCCAGGATGAACCCGGAATCCGGTGACCATTTCATCAAAAATGAGTGCTGTGTTTGTTTTCTGCGTCAGATCTCGCAGTTCCTGTAAGAACGCTTCTGGCTGTAGTTCCGGACAGCGGCTCTGGACTGGTTCCACCAGGACAGCTGCTAGTTTGTTGCGGTTCGCCTTGATTACCGCCAGCGATTGGGGATTGCCATATTCTAAAACCATTACATCTTTAGCTACAGCGGCTGGAATCCCTAGGGCGGCTGGAACAGCGCGGCTGTTGATCTTTTGTTTAAGCAGCCAACTTACCGGAGCCAGCCAGGGTTTACTATTCGTAACCCGCACCGCTTTTTTGCGGGCATATTCACCCAGGGGTGCCCGCAGTAGGGCCGCATCAAAATGCCCGTGGTAAGAGTTTGTAAAAACCGCAATTTTGTTACGCTTGGTGGCCGTGCGAGCGATCCGGACCGCTGTCATCACGGCTTCAGTACCCGTATTGCTAAAGGTGACCCGCTCCAATCCCGTCAGCTCCCTGGCTAGCTGGGCAACCTCACCCACCAGCTCCGCCTGGCAACCCACAGGAATTCCCTTTTGCAGCTGTGTTTGAAGGGCTGTCTGGATAAACGGCGGATTATGCCCAAATAGATAGGTGCCCAGCCCCATGAGAATATCGACATATTCATTGCCATCGATGTCCCAGAGTTTAGACCCTTCGGCTCTGGCCGTCACTACCGGATAACACATCTCCTTAGTTTCCAAAGAGAAGTTAAAGCCAATGGAGCTTTTGTCAGCCAGCACAGCACGATTAGCAGCGGCCTGTTGTTTTGAGTTTGCGGTGCGCTGGGTGTAGCAGTCAACTATGGATTTTAAATGTTGTGGTGTTGATATCGTAGTGGTCATGGTTTTGCAGAAAAAGAGCAGGAAACGAAAAGAAACGGGCTAGTTACGGCCTACCCATGGTCTACACAACTCACGGTGAATCCCTAACAGTGGCTGTTTCCGTCGGTGCTTCCAACTGGGCAGAAGATAGTTTTGAACAAATAAAATGAGCGGAGTGGCGATCGTCAATTTTTAATGTGCCATCAATGGTTTGTACCGAAATATTTTCGAAGCCTACCTGCTGAAGTGACTTGAAAACGCTGTCAATCGTATGACCTTTGATGGGATAGGTGAGTTTTTTCTGCTCCCAGTGGGATTCAAAGGCTGCAAAATTTTGTAAAACCCGAAGCCGTAGTCCAATAAAACGCTGATGATCTAACACTTTATAAAGTACTCGCTTCAGAGGAGACAATAGCTTTCCGAGCGGACCCGGAGATTTTA
>JBCDJC010000277.1:0-6292 GCA_038748225.1 Cyanobacteria bacterium P01_H01_bin.26
CCAATGAGCAAGATATTTCTAGCCAATATACGGGCTGGTGCAAAGGCTTCCCTTTGATTCATTTCAGCCAACAGAGCCAGGTTTTGTCCCTCCAACCACCGGTATACACCGATGACCGGTTCACCCCCATAGTTTTGATAGAGACCAGCACCGCTTTGACCTGCCGTTGCCAGATCAATGGCAAAACTATTGATCTCCCCGGTCATCTGATTATCCTTACCAGAAGCAATAAACGTGTTACTTCGCTCCAACTGGCCAACAAGATAGGTGGTACCCGTCTCGCCAAGACCGGTGCGTTCTCGAATCAAAGAATCCACATCCTGTAGGTCCAAGGTCACTGAGAGAACGCCAACCCGGTTTTTAGACCCATTTAAGATCGGAGTAGCAAAAGTAATAGCGGTTGTCCCAGTAATCGGAGACACGTACAGCGTAGGCACAATCTCAACTGAATTATCAGCAAAATAGGTAGTGGTCGCGCCTAGGGGCTGATAGGTATTCTCTAAGGATTTATTTGTTGAAAATAAAACAATGCCCTCTTCTGTCAGAATTGATACCTCTGACATATTGGGTTTGGCGGAAATAATATCTTGCAAATATAGGGACAGCTTTTGATAAGCGTCCTCTTCTAGGTCAGTATTAGACAATATCTGCGTCTGCGTCTGTACTTCAGGCAGACGAGCCAAGAGTAAAATATCATTCCGCTGGGTTTCAAACCACTCAGCAATCTGTTCCTCTTTGAGAATGGCGGCTACACTTAGACGTGCAAACAGAGACTGTTTGAGGGTTTCCCGTGCTGAAAAATACGTACTGACGGAGATCGTTAGTACGGTAGCCACAGATAGGAGTGATAAAGGCGTAATTAGCCTAAGCAATAGGCTTTTCTTTCGATTTTTCACGCTTCTTGTTTAAATTAATTTGGTAGGCTTCGTCTTTGATAAAAATGACACCCTGTCAACCTATTGAGAAAGCACTTCACACTATTGCCAAGTATCAAATATCTGCTGAATAGCCACAATAGATTCGTCTGCGGCTGCACTGGCATCCAATTCATCCAGGGCTATTTTTCGAATCACCTGACCCCAAACATTTTGAGCAGCCACCTCACCATAGGCTGGATTTAGAACCTGATAGGCCGGTCGAGTATTTTGCAGCTGTTTTACCGCAACAGAAATATGGGTATCTCGCTTGTCCTGCCAAAATGGATCGGCAAACAGCTCGGGCATAACTGGCAAGTAGCGACCTTGGGCCCCTTTGGTATAGGTTAATAAATTTTTAGGCTGGGCCAGGAAAGCTAGAAACTCTTTGGCTGTCTCCTGCTGTGTTGACTGGGCCAAAATAAAAGCCTGCTTAAGTTCAACCACATAGCGCATGGAACTGCCATCGGGTTTACTTGGCCATTCAACGGTTGCCAGTTTTTTGTAATAGGTTTCCTCGTCGCTACGCTGGGAGCCCGGAGCTGAGAGGGTATGATTAACGGTCATCAAACTTTTCCGACTCAGCAGAGATACGTTGTTGCCGGTATTATCCCAGTCAATCGAGTCAGGGGGAACCGTTCCACTCTTAAAAAAGCGCGTATAGTCTTCAAGAGCTTGGACCAGGGCTGCTCGATTAGACACCCCAGCATCTGAGAATTGAGCCCCAAGAACTAAATTGCCAGCTTCGTCAAGAATCTGAACATTATGGGCTTCTAAAAACTGTTCAAAGTTATTGTATGTGTCCAGACTGAGCGACATAGGCATGCCCACGCCGTAAATATTGCTGTCCTGACTGGTCTGGAGAACCGGATGAACCTCCTGCCAAAAATCCCAAAAAGACCGCCAGTTCCTAGGAATGGTAACCCGACGTTCTCCGACTGCATTGATTAACAAATCCTCCCAGTAGTGAATATGGATAGCCGACTGCATTAGCGGTACAGCATAGTAGCTGCGCCTCCCCGTCACCTTGTTTTGGTAGTTGACGCCCTCTAAAACATCACTTTTGTAATACTCTTGAACTGAGTGAATAATATCGGACACATCAACAAGTTCTCCATCCCACGCTAGGCGAGGAATCGTTGTCAAGTCAGCTACACCAGAATAAAACACATCAGGAATTTCCCCAGCGGCATCACTACTGCCAAGAGCCCGCTCCAGCGCCGTTAAAATATCCTTTTGAGGAATAACAGTTAGCTCGACATCTACACTGCTCTGGGTTTTCCATTGCTCAACAATTTGATTGAGCGCATCAATCTCTTCCGGATAAAATCCTTCTTGCCACCATATTTTGAGGGGTCTTTTAGATGAGACGGTGGGGCTACCGGATGACCGCTGCGCAGCGCTACAGCTAGCAATCATCCCCCATAGCCCCCACATCGATAGCTGTGTAAATTTACGTCTTTCCATAAAAATAATATCTCCAATCAGAACTTACTTTGTCGTAAAGACTTTGTTCTTCAACTAAGTACTGAAATCCTAAAATTAGGAATGGAGGGATAAAAACTAAACCACAGAATCTAGAAAACTCAACGGTGGAGTGCTCTAAAAACTATCTGGAGTAGCTTCAAATAATCACCTGTGAATCGACACCTATCGACATACAAACACCCTTCATCCTCATCAAGCTAGTGAAATTCTTATTTATAAGATTTGAATTTATAAAATATGCCGCCTTAGACTGCGTACCTATAGCCAAAAGATACTGCCAAAAGATACTCGTTTGCATCATCTACAACACGTTCACTGGCCTGGGCACCCCAGGTCAGTATACAAATACCATGGCACTCTAGAAAACCCGATCCCCCTTGAAAACCCAAGAAACTCTCAGCAACACCAACAATAGAGCAGACGACTGCCTCGTACATTAGCTATACGATTTTTCAAGTATCCGACGCAAGTTGCATGCAACGAACATTATAAAAAATAATACTTGATTGTTCCTGTCTTGATATTTCACGGATCTCCTTTTACAAGCTAAGCGGTTTTAATATTATTTCTTCTATTTCTTCAAAGGTAACGACGGACACAGCGGCGGTTTGACCACCCCCACTTCCCACATAATTTGCGTATATTAACCTAGACTTTCCCATCTAATTGTTCAGGGCTGTCCGTATGTCTCAGGAAAACTAAATCAGGTAATGATGCCAAAATCAGATGCCCAGCGTAAACCCTTAAAGCGGTGGGCCCGGGCCGGGACCAGACAACCACGGCAACACTCGAAATAGTCTGGCCCCAGCCATGTATTCCGCGTCACTGCTCTGTATTGGTAAGCTGCTCGAGTAACTCTCCTAGCTGCTTTTGGGCAGCTCCATAGGCTGGCCAGTCACCAGTCTGCAGGGCCTGTTGACTTTGGGTATAGGCATCAAGCGCCGACTCTATCAGGGCTTGCTGAGCAGCACTGGGGGCCGGGGAGGGGGGTGCCGTCGTTTCAGGGGAAGGGGATGCCGTCGTTTCAGGCGGGGGGGGCGCAGACGAGCGCTGACCAAATAACTTGGCAAGGCTACCCTCTAAGGTTGTTTCCATCACAATTGCGTCTTTGTAGGCCAAAATCACCCGCTTTAGTTCTGGAATTGCATTGCTATTATTGTTTTGCCCCCGCGCCTGCAGATAGACAGGTTCCACATAAAGCAGCGACTCCTCAATGGGAACCACCAGTAGGTCGCCCCGGAAAACTTCCGATCCCTCTTGGTTCCACAGCGTTAGCTGCTGAGAGATTTCGGTATCTTGGTCAATACGAGAGTCAATTTGACGGGGGCCATATAGAAGTGCCTGGCGGGAAAACTCATATACCAGCAGTTTGCCATAGTTGTCTCCGTCGCACAAAACGGTCATCCAGGCCACCATATTATTTTTGCTGACAGGGGTAAAAGGCACAATCAGCATAAATTCCTCAGCCTCAGCCTTCGGAAGTTTCATGATGACATAGTAGGGTTCCAGGGTTTCTGAGCTTTCTTCCCGAGCAATTTGGGTAGGGAAGTCCCACAGATCTTCCTGGTTATAGAACACATCTGGTCGATCCATATGATACGCCCGATAGATCTGGGTCTGGATCTTGAATAACATCTGAGGATAGCGAAAGTGGGCCTGCAGGTCCGGTGAAGCGTTGTCTAGAGTATCAAATAGGGTGGGAAAGCTCTGTTGGAAGGAGGCGAGGATCGGATCGGAGGAATCAACAATATAGAGGTGCAGGCTACCGTCATAGGCGTCCACCACGGCTTTGACCGGATTGCGAATATAGTTGGTCCCGGCTCTAACGATACGTTGCATGGCCTGACCTTGCAGCACAGCCTGAATATCTTCACTACGCCATAGGGGTTCAGAGTAGGGGTAGCGATTGCTAAGGGTATAGGCATCGACAATCCACTGTAGACGCCCGTCGATAATAGCTAAATAGGGATCGCTATCAAGGGCGAGAAATGGCGCAAGCTGACGAATACGATCTTGAATAAGCCGATGGTAGTGGATACGCGAATCGCTCCCCAGGGAGTTGGACAACATCAGCTGCCAGTCGCCCAAGCTATAGGCATAGGCCAGTCGCCGCAGGGATGAGCCGATGGGTACACCGCTGAGGCCGTTGTAGTTGTACTGGGCGTTGTCATTACCCAGGGGATAGTCAAATTCTGCCTGGTCAGTGCCGGTCAGAATATAGCGATCGGTGGCTTCACCGTAGTAAATGCGAGGCTGCTCTATGGTGAGATCAACGGAGCTTGTGGGGGGCAGATCCTTGATAAAAAATTCAGGCAGACCGTCCTCTGTAACTTTGTTAACTGGACTCATGGCCAGCCCATAGCCGTGGGTATAGATCAGGTGCTGGTTGACCCAGGTTTGGGCTTGGTCCGGTAGGGCATCGTCGATCAGCTCTCGCGGGGACAGCATGATCTGGCGATAGTCACCGTTCAGGGTGTAGCGATCAATATCGACGTCTTGGAATCTATAGTAGGGGCGCAGGGTTTGAAGACTGTCGTAGGTGCTCTGCAGCGGCCGATAGTCCCATAGGCGAATATTGTCGATGGTGGCGCTATTGCGATTTAGGGTGGCCGCATCTAGCTGGTTTTTGACCTCAAAGGGCTGTTGCTCAACCTCGGTAAGATTGTACGCCTGGCGGGTTAGCTCAATATTGTCAGCGATGTAGGGAGCTTCTTTTTGTAGTTCGTTGGGTTCAACAACAAATTTTTGCTGTGCCCAGGGATAGACGCCTGTGATTAGCAAAAATACGGCTACGTATAGGCTAATGGCCGTTAGGGGCAGTAAAAAACCGCTGCGCCATAGGGAGGCTACAAATAAAACACCCACAGCAATGGTAATAAACCCCATGATGCCGTAGGCCTGCATGCGGGCATTGACATCGGCGTAGCCAGCCCCAAAGACTACCCCTGTGGGCGAATAGAGCAGCTCATAGCGTCCTAGCCAAAAACCAAGGGCGAGGACTAGGGCAAGACCCGCTAATAGAGCGCAAAAGTGGGTTTTGACTTCGCCTGTTAGAAAGTATTTCCAGCCCCGTTCCGGTCGGATTTCTCCTTTGAGACCGTAAATGCTGGCCGCAAGGACCAAGCTCCACACCAACAGCTCTGTGATAGCCCGGTGCAGATCTTCGTATAGCGGTAGTTGAAATACATAAAAGCTAATTTCACGCCCGTATAGGGGCTCTTGATGGCCAAAGTCCACCGGATGGAGGAACTTGAGAACACCTTCCCAGGTTTCAACCCCGTTAACGGCGGCGGTTAAGGCCAAAAGGGTAATAAAACCCAGGCTGACATAGCGGATCAAACTGGGTAGGTAGGGATCCCACTGGGGATTTTGCACCAGTCGCAGCGGCCGTTCGCGGGTCAGACGCTGGGCTACGGAATAGTTAAAAAACAGAATTGCCCACCAGCTAGCAAACGATAGGATCGCGATCGCACCCTGCCACCGCAGCCGAGTCCACAGCACATCAGCAAATCCCACCGACTCAAACCACCACACCTCCGTCAGTGTATGCACTAACGACCCGGAGACAGCAATTGCCAGAAATCCCCCAAGAATTAGCCATAGCCACTTTACACCCATGCCCTAGCCCATCAGATAACGCTTAAAAAGCTTAGCGCAAGCCAACGAACCTCAGAGCCTTATTTCAAAATGTCTTACCAGGGACAGGACTCATTCAGCGGAATTGGCCATCCTCAGCCCAGGGCTACTGATCTAATTAGACAGGTCTAATCAGACAGGACGCCATACAGTAGTCTTCCGCAGAGCGTCGGCTCCAATCGACTCTTGGGTAATTTGTGTATTAGCCGGATTGGCGCGGCTGAGCCACACGATGGATTCATCCAGGTTTAGCA
>JBCDJC010000278.1:0-6290 GCA_038748225.1 Cyanobacteria bacterium P01_H01_bin.26
TAATCCAAACCACCAACGCGAGTCAGGGGCCAAAACCGCACAACGGCCTTGCCGATGATCTGATCCTCTGGCACAAAGGGTTGAGAAATATCCCAGGCATGGCTGTCGTAGCTCTGGTTACGATTATCTCCCAGCACAAAATAGCTCTCTGCCGGAATCATCAACGGTTCCTGCTCGTAGGTCGGTGGTGCCTGGATATAGCTTTCATCTAAAGCCTCGTCGTTGACCAAAACTGTGCCGTCGGTCACCTCTACCGTATCCCCCGGTATCCCGACGATGCGCTTGATAAACGCATCTCGCCGTTGGCCGGCAGGTACAATTTCTGACGGGGGCCAAAAAACGACAATATCGCCTCGCTGGGGTTCTTGAAAGCGATAGCTGACCTTTTCAATCACCAGCCGGTCGTTGACCTGCAAGGTGGGTTTCATGGATTCAGAGGGGATATAGCGCGCTTCCGCTACGAATTGACGAATTCCCAGGGCAAGCGCGACGCTAAGTCCAATGGTTTGGAGACCTTCAACCCAGGGATTTTGCTGTTTTTGAGACACGGTGGACAACTAGAAACGGTGAACGGATATTGTTAACCAGCGTAACCGGTAGGCGTGGGAATGGCGACTTCTAACCCTAGCAGCCCGGTGGGCAAATTGAAATCGGTCTTGCCAAAAACAGGGTAAATTTGGGTCTGCAATCGCCAGCAGGCGAATTTTTGGGGGACAGAGCGGCGGCTAGCTGGTGGATGGGGACGGTCGTTGGAGCCATATGCCCTGCAATCCTGAAACTCTAGCCCCCGTCAGATCGTCCTTTTTGCTATCCCCTACGTGCCATGCGTCCGAGGCAGGGCAGTCGTGTTTCCGTAGGGCGGTGGTAAAAATGAGCGGATCGGGTTTGGCCGCCCCCGCTTCTGTGGAAATAGTAATGGTTTGAAAATATTGCCGTAGATTTAAGGCATCGAGCACCGCATAGATGCGTGAATCAAAGTTAGAAATAATCCCCAGGGGTATACCCAGCCGCTGCCAGCGCTTTAGGGAACTGACGGTGTCCTCATACACTAGCCAAGGTTCAGCGGTGGCAAAATGCTGATAAACCCCTTCAAAAAATCCCTCAAAGTCGGAAAATTGCCCCAATATACCGGCTCGTTGAAAGGTATCTTGGGCAATCGCTAGCCACCAAAGATATTCACGGTGGGGAATCTCGACCGCAGAAACGTTGGGAAATGCCATCGCATCGGCGGCGGCAAAGCTTTGGTAAAACGCCTGATCTAGCTGTTCGGCTGAGGCCGCTACCCCCGCCTGCTGAGATAGGGTTTGATAGACCTGACCGACGCTGCCCCTAACGCCAAAAAGGGTGCCGACGGCGTCGAGAAAAATGACTTTGGGGTAAGGCATAGGAATAAATCTACGATGCCGACAACAGCTCTCGCAGGGGCTGGCTAATCCAGTTTAAACCGACCCGTAGCTGATGTTCAAAGGTGGGCATGCGATATAGGTAGGTCAGGCGGCGGATAATATGGGCGGCGGTGCCGTCTAGGGTAAGGCCCAGCCCGGTGAGGGTGGCGCTGTCGCTACCCAGGGTCATCATTTCGCCCAGGTGCTGGTATTTAAAGGGAAGCAGCGGTCGCCCCGTGAGGGAGGCCCAGATGTTCCATGCGGTGTAGTCGGCCTGCTGGAGGGCAGACTGAGCCGTGGTGGGTACCTTGTTGCCGTCGGCGTCTTTACCCTCGGCCAAATCGCCCAGGGCAAAAATATGGTCCTGGTCAAGCAGCTGCAGCGTCGGCTGAATCTTGAGCTGCTGCTGTTCGTTTTTGGCAAAGGGCAGGCTGGCGATCAGGGGATTGACCCGGTTGCCCACGGTCCACAGCACCAGATCCACCGGTATCACGTCGATCTGTTCTTTGTACTCCAGGGAAATCGTGTTTGCACCCACCTCGGTGACGGTGGTTTCATAGTCAATCCAGATGCCTTTTTCAGTGAGGGCCTCCTGGGCCGCTTTTTGATTGAAGTCTGGCGAATTTTGCAAAATTGCCGTACCCCGCTCAACAATGCGCAGCCGCCCCCGTTCCCCCAGGCGCTCCGCTAGTTTACAGGCCAGTTCTACCCCGCTATAGCCGCCGCCGACCACCGCGACTCGAATTTTGTCGGCATTGGAGTTTTCTATCTCTCGGAGGTGACCCTTGAGGGCATAGGCGTCGTTGAGGGTGCGAAATGCGATCGCATGCTCCTCCACACCCGCCGCCATGTCCATGGGGGTTTCACCGCCGAGGGCCAGCACCAGTCGGTCATAGGGCAGCACCGTATCATCCTGTAAGTGCACCGAGCTGGCCGCCGTATCAATACCCGCCACACCGCTCTGGTGAAACTTAACACCGGTGCCCGCCAGCAGCTCCGAGTAGGGCGGTGCAATTTCCCAGGTTTGCAGCTCATCGGTCACCAGTTCGTATAGCAGCGGTACAAACACAAAGCGATCGCGCTGATCCACTAGCGTAATTTCCGGTTTTACGGTCTTTTCCCACGGCAGCTTGCTCAGGGCTAGGGCCGTATACAAGCCGCCGAAGCCGCCGCCGAGAATAACAACACGCTGATTCGATACTGCCATTGAAATATCACAAATAACGGTGGGTTACAGGTTATTAGGATAGCGCGGTTAGCAGGTGCCAAGGGAGAGCAAAGAAAGCCAGCCAAAGTTGCTAAAAACCCTCTGCTCGGTAGTTATTCCGCTGCATCGGCATTGCAAACAGACTGCGGAAACTCGCCAAGCGAGTATCCGCTGGCTCAGGAGTCTCTTCCCAAAGACTTTCGTAAAAGAAGAAAGCCATACCAAGACCGGAAGACCGGGCAGAGTTGGCCTTGGCCTCAATCAGACTGATGGGAACTGGAATATTGCGCAGACCGGTCAATATGCCAGCTGCCGTGGGGATCTTTTGCTGGGCTTCCCGTACCTCAGGCGTATAAAGCTGCTGCCGAAACGCCCCCAGATCATGGCGATAGATTTGCACAATTAACTCATCCACCCAGCCCTGACGCACCCAGGTCAGCCAGTCCTGCAGCTGCCCTTTATAGGCAAAGTCGTAGGGATTAGGAGCAACCGAAAAAATCACATTACGGCGTCGAGCCTTGATATCCGCATTGAGCGTTTTAACAAACGCCGACAGTTTATCCGCTCGCCACTGCACCCAGTGGGGATTGTGGGGATCGTTGGGGACATCCCTCTCGGTTTCCTGCTTGTAGAGGGCACGGGTGTAGCTGTCGTAGCCAAACTCCACCGGCAGAATGAAATGATCGTCAAACTGAACACCATCGACATCGTAGCGGCTGATCAGTTCTAGCACCAGGTGAGTCATAAACTGCTGCACCTCTGGCCTGAACGGGTTGAGCCACACCATGTCGCCCCCTTCTCGGCTCATGTCGATGCGGCTGCCATCACGCTTTTGGGTGAGCCAGCTGCTATGGATAGTCGCCAGTTCAGATGTGGCCGGTGCCATAAAGCCAAATTCAAACCACGGTATCACTGACATTCCCTGTTCGTGGGCCGCAGTCGTCATCTCCTCAAGAATATCGAAATTCTCCTGTATGCCTCGCCGCACAAAGTGCTGAATACCTGCTCGTTTGGCCGTACCGCTATCAAATAAGGCATAGCCGCCATTCCACACCACCGGATACAGGGTGTTGAAATTTAGCTCAGCCAGCTGGTCTATGGCACTGTGGAGTTTGGGCCGGTCGATGACCACATCAGTATCATTGGTGGTTACCCACACCCCCCGAATCTCTTGGGAGGGTGTCGGTTGGATCAGGGCTACCGCCGGGGGTAGCGAATGCAGGCTAACAGCAACCAGTAGCGATAGCCCAAATAGCAGCAGCGATAACGGTTTCCAGCGCACAATGCGTGAGTTCATAGCAGTCAGAAATGAGATCCAATGGGGCGGCATCGAAATATTTTGTGGAAGATAGATAACAACCAGGGATATAGCCGATGTGCGTTTAGTTATTCAGGAACCGAAAGACTGTTTCAGAACATACAACGATTCGGGCCTAGAAACTCCGACGACTTCGGGGAGATCAAGGTTTCAATTTTTGGTAGGGGGACAGTCTGCTGCACAATGATTGGTAGGTGACGTTTTCCCTCGGGCAGTCCATTTCGGGTTGACCAGCCAGAGAAACGTGAGTCCCCGACAAGATTTCCTATGCCCTGCTAAAGCCGTGCTAGACGTCCGTCAGTTTTTCCAAACCACTAACCCTGCCCGCACCCTCGATCCGCAAAAAGATGACGATCGCCAGCTCTACATCGACTTTTCCGAGGTGCGCGGTGAGCAGATCATCACCGAAATTAAAGACCTGATTGCTTTTTACGAGCCCGACAACCCTACCTGTACGCTATTTACCGGTCACATTGGCTGTGGCAAATCGACGGAACTCCTCAAGCTGCGGGCGGAGCTAGAAGCAGAGGGGTTCCATGTGGTCTATTTTGAATCGACGGAAGATTTAGAAATGGCCGATGTGGACATTGGCGATGTGCTGCTGGCCATTGCCCGGCGCATTAGCCAGAGTCTAGAAGGCATCGATATTGGTGACGCTAAGGGCCTGCGAGGACTACTGCAGCGGGCGACCAAGCTATTGATGACCGAGATCGAGCTAGAAGCGGAAACAACGGTGCCTGTGCCGATCAAAACACCGGGCATGTCAGATATCAGCGCTAGCGCCAGCACCAATGGCGAATTTTCCCTAGCGGCGGGTATCGGCAAAATCACGGCGCGGGCCAAAAATGACGCCACGTTGCGGGATCGGCTCAATCAGTTTTTAGGACCGCAGAAAAATCAGCTGGTGGAGGCCATCAACGAAGAACTACTCAAGCCCGCGATTGAGCAACTCAAACAGCAGGGCAAAAAAGGGCTGGTGGTGATTGTGGACAATCTGGACCGGATTGATAATCGCCCCAAGGGCTTTGGCCGCTCGCAGCAGGAGTATCTATTTATCGATCAGCACGAATGTCTGCAAAAGCTGCACTGTCACAAGGTATATACCATTCCCCTGGCGCTTAAATTTTCCAGCGAATACGGTCTGCTGACAGCGCGCTATACCGATGACCCCAAGGTGCTGCCCATGGTGCCTGTAAAGCGGCGCGACGGAACGCTGTGTGAAGAAGGGCTGCGACTGCTGCGGCAGCTGGTGCTAGTCCGGGCGATGCCGGAGCAGTCGGAACCAGAACGCCTGGCCCAGGTGGGCGAGCTGTTTGAGCAGCCAGAGTCTTTGGACCGGCTGTGTATGGTTAGCGGTGGCCATGTGCGGGACCTGCTGCGACTGCTGAACGGCTGGGTGCGTAAGGGGCGAACCTTTCCCCTCAGGCGGGAAAAACTAGAAGAAGTGATCCGGGCGCGACGCAATGAAATGACGCTACAGCTCTCAACAGATGAATGGGCGCTATTGCGACAGATCCGGCAGCAGCAAAAAAAAGTAGGTGGGGACGATGACTACCAGCGACTGATCCACAGTCGGCTCGTGTTTGAGTATCGCGACCAGGGAGAGTCGTGGTTTGACGTCAACCCAATATTATTAGAAGCCGAAGAATTAAAACAACCGTAGGATGGGTCGTTCACCACCAATACCCCTTCCAACCAGACAGACAACCCCCATGACCCACCATCCCACCAGCGTCCAGAATGCTCAGGATAGAATTAGATCAGCAAAGGCTTGATTGAATTCGCTATGTCTGACCCCGTGACCCTCGACGATATTTACGCTCTATTTCAACGCTCGCAGGAAGAAGCCGATCGACGCTTTGCCGAGGCCGATCGCCGTGCAGCCGAAGCGGATCGCCGTGCGGCAGAATCTAAGGCTGAATTTGATAAACGGATGGCTGAAGCTGACAAACGGTTGGCTAAGTCAGAAGCCATTGCCGCCCAGGCTAACCGAGCCGTTAACAGCCTCAGCAGCCGCTGGGGGCGGTTCGTCGAAAACATTGTTGCCCCGGCAGCGCTCCGGCTGTTTCAAGAGCAAGGAATGGC
This sequence comes from Cyanobacteria bacterium P01_H01_bin.26, assembly GCA_038748225.1. Classification (GTDB taxonomy): domain Bacteria; phylum Cyanobacteriota; class Cyanobacteriia; order Phormidesmidales; family Phormidesmidaceae; genus Leptothoe. The sequence continues at coordinate 5,996 of JBCDJC010000278.1, forward strand.
GGTGCAAGAGGTCTATCAGCGGGTGCGTTCGGCTAGGGGTAACCGCAACTTGGAAATTGATATTTTGGTGGTGGACGATGATGTAGCCGTGGCAATTGAAGTAAAGTCTCGACTGACCCAGGACAGTATCCGTCAGGTTTTACGAAGTTTGGAGCAATTTAAGCTAGCGTTTCCCCACTATGCCAGCTACCGACTGTATGGAGCCGTAGCAGCGATTGAAATTGATAAAGACGTGGATACCTATGCATATAATCAGGGACTATTCTTAATTCAGCAATCGGGAGATAGTGTATCA
>JBCDJC010000279.1:0-6274 GCA_038748225.1 Cyanobacteria bacterium P01_H01_bin.26
AGCCGGGGCCACCCAGGGGGCCATGGACGCTGGCAACCTGCTCAAACCCATGCTGGCTCGGGGCGAGCTGCGCTGTATCGGTGCCACCACCCTAGACGAGTACCGGCAGTACATCGAAAAAGATGCCGCCCTGGAGCGCCGGTTTCAGCAGGTCTATATCGATCAGCCATCGGTGACCGACACCATTTCTATTTTGCGCGGACTCAAGGAACGCTATGAGCTACACCACGGTGTGACCATTGCCGACAATGCCCTCGTAGCGGCAGCCACCCTATCCACACGCTACATCAGCGACCGGTTTTTACCCGACAAAGCCATTGACCTGATGGACGAAGCCGCCGCCAAGCTCAAAATGGAAATCACCTCCAAACCCGAAGAGCTTGACGAGGTGGATCGCAAGATCCTGCAGATGGAAATGGAGCGGCTGTCGCTAAAAAATGAAACCGATGCGGCCTCCGTGGACCGTCTAGATCGTTTGGAGCGGGAGCTGGCCAACCTCAAAGAGGATCAAAGTGCCCTCAATGCCCAATGGCAGTCGGAAAAGGACACCATTGACCATTTGCAGGCCATCAAAGAAGAGATTGACCGCGTCAACATCGAACTGGCCCAGGCCGAGCGGGAGTATGACTACAACCGGGCGGCCGAACTCAAACACGGCAAGCTCACCCAGCTCCAGGAAAAAGTCACCCAGGCAGAAAAACAGCTGACCGAGTCTCAATCTGGCGGTCACACCCTGCTACGCGAAGAGGTGACCGAAGCGGACATTGCTGAGATTATTTCTAAATGGACCGGCATCCCCATCAGCAAGCTGGTGCAATCGGAAATGGCCAAACTGCTGCAGCTAGAGGATGAGCTCCATCGGCGAGTGGTGGGTCAGGACGAAGCGGTGGTGGCGGTGGCCGATGCCATCCAGCGATCGCGCGCGGGTTTGGCCGACCCCAATCGACCCACGGCCAGCTTTATCTTTCTAGGACCCACGGGTGTGGGTAAAACCGAACTGGCCAAAGCTCTGGCTAGCTACCTGTTTGATACCGAAGAAGCGATTGTTCGCATTGACATGTCCGAGTACATGGAGAAACATTCGGTCTCTCGCCTGATTGGTGCGCCTCCGGGATATGTGGGCTACGACGAGGGTGGTCAGCTGACCGAAGCGCTGCGACGGCGGCCCTACGCAGTGATTCTGTTTGATGAAATCGAAAAGGCTCACCCGGATGTATTCAATATTATGTTGCAGATTCTCGACGATGGTCGGGTAACCGATTCCCAAGGTCGCACGGTGGACTTTAAGAACTCGGTGATTATTATGACCAGCAACATCGGCTCCCAGTATATTTTGGATGTAGCGGGTGATGATAGCCGCTATGAGGAGATGCGCAGCCGAGTCATGGATGCTTTGCGCGCCAGCTTCCGTCCCGAGTTTCTCAACCGAGTGGATGAGATGATTATCTTCCACAGTCTGCAAAAGTCTCAGCTACGGGAGATTGTTAAACTGCAGGTACAGGGCTTAGAGAAACGGTTGTCGACCCAAAAGCTAGGGCTGTCGCTGTCGGAAGCGGCGCTCGATTTCTTGGCGGATGTGGGCTACGACCCGGTGTACGGGGCGAGACCCTTAAAGCGGGCGATCCAGCGAGAGTTGGAAACAACCATTGCTAAGGGGATTCTCCGGGGAGACTATAAAAGTGGTGACACCATTTTTGTGGATGTGGAGAATGAGCGACTGGTGTTTAAGGTAAAGGTCCCGGTTTAACTGATTGTTGTCATCGGGGGGCGGACATTGTTCATGCATGAGTTTGGCCTCCTTGTATGGTTAAGGGTAAATCTGTTGTTGGTTGGAGGATTTAAGATCACGGCCTGCTGATAAAGAGAGTGATTTCAGTGTGTGCGCTCTGAAAGAAACTCAGGTTAGGGAGCTGCCAAACAGTTAAAATCTCCGGAGTAGAGTGGGGAAGGGGTAAAGGGGAAGGGGAAAGGAGCTATTGGCGAGTACCTTATTTGCCAGCAAGTCCCTTAGCGATGGCGTAGCCCCATTTCGCATTAAAGAGAGAGTAAACCCATCGCAAAGCCGGAGAGCGCCCCCTGAGCGGAGTCGAAGGGGAGCGCTCTCCGGACTAACTAGTCCACCCTGACCCTCTTGGTCAAAATCGCCATGACTTCATTGGGTCGCCCGGTGGCGAGAGGCCGACTCCAGTCGTTGGGTTCGGCGTAGTGTTTGCTGTGCAGGTCCTGGATGGTGCGCTGCACGGCGGTGAGGCTACCGAGGGCCAAAAGGCGGACGGTTTCGTACTCGTGCTCGGGTAGAAAGTCGGGCACGCGCTGAACGGTGGGCGCAGCTGCGCCCGATGTTGGGTCTTGAAACATGGTTCTGGTCTCCAGAAAGGACGGCCCCTGACAGGTCAGGGACAAGGAAAGCCAGAACCTAATAACCCAGCCCCCCACTAAGATGCATTGCAAATCGCGGAGGGTGGGTCATAATAGCCCCATCCCGAGGATTGCGTAGTAATCCGTGGGTAGCCGTGGGCAGGTGTCGCAATCACCTGCCCACGGTGCCAAGTAATTAGGTCCTAGTCGAACGGTCGCGCCGGAAGCACAACCTACGGAAAATTTAGACCGGATTTGAGGTGCCGTCAAGTAGGGACTTGTACCGATAGGCGGATAAAGTATGTAATGTTTATGCAGCAAATTAGCTGTGGCATTCAACAATTGCTGTTTTGACGTTTTGCCTATTCAGGCTGACTTAGGGATCTGCCAAACAATAAAATTCCCGGAGTAGAGTGGGGAAGGGGTAAAGGGGAAGGGGAAAGGAGCTATTGGCGAGTATCTTATTTGCCAGCAAGTCCCTTAGTATCCAGTTCTTGCCTTAGTGTAAGTTAACAAAAATCCTTGTTGCAGTAGCCTAGAAATTTGAGCTTTTATAGCTCTCCATCCAGTGACGGTAGCCGTCGAGCCACCGGAGAAGACTGCACTAGGGAAGTATTTGTCTTTGCATAGGGAATCAAACGGTTTACAACGTCTTCTATCTCCCTCGCTGAACGAACGTAAACCTTGGCAATAAAGCAATCGTCGCCTGTGATACGGTCACATTCAACAATTTCTTCTATCTCAGTGATCACCGAGATGACCTTGGAGAGTTGTCCAGGTAGTGGACTCACGCGAATATAGAACGCTAGCTCATAGCCCAACAGTTCGGGAGCGACTTCAATGGTGAAGCATTTAATGATGCCCGACTCTTTCAACCGTCGCAGCCGTTCTGAAACACTGGGCGCTGACATGCTTAACCCCCTGGCAAGGTCTGCGATTGAGGTTCTAGCATCTTGGTGAAGGATGCGTAGTAACTGCACATCAACAGCGTCTAATGAGATATCGGAAAATCGAAGGTACTTCTTCATTACTTCCTCTGTTTCTTAGGCAGTCATATCCCTTTTCCTTCGAAAAGCCATATTCAAGGGAGAAAGACATCGATAACATTAGCATATGAAATTATCATCGGTTCTTTCCTCTCGTATTTCAGCTGCACCGCCCCATCTCTGGTTTGTTGTTAGTGCTATCTTTCACTATCTAGGTCCATCTTTTGCTGTGTTACTCTTTGACCAGATCGATGTTCTCGGTGTGGCCTGGTTTCGGATTGCTAGCGCTGCTGTTGTCTTTGCATTTTGGACTAAGCCTTGGCGAACTTTCCGTTCGGCTAACAGGGAAACGGTGATATTGTTGCTGCTCCTTGGTGCTTGTCTTGCATTCATGAACAGTGCGTTCTATCTGGCCATTGACCGACTGCCGCTGAGTCTTGTCGCTGCGATGGAGTTTGTCGGCACCATCACCGTGGCACTGCTCGGGCTGAGGACAATGCGGAACTACGGCGCACTGGTGCTTGCAGTAGCGGGCGTGATGACCTTGATAGATATACGCTGGTCAAATGACCTGTTAGGGTTGAGCTTTGCTATCGTTAATGCTCTTTTGTTTGTGACTTACATTATTCTGGGTCATCGGATCTCACAGCAGGGAGCAAGCGAGGGCGTTGGTCGACTGGGGGCAGCTATGGCAGCCGCCTTTATGTTTGTAATGCCCATAGGCATTCAAGATGCGATCGCTGCGTTTGCTAGTCCCATACTCATCTTGGCCGGTATCGGTGTCGGCATTAGTTCTTCAGTTGTTCCGTATGTTTGCGATCAGCTTGCGATGTCACAGTTATCTCGCAATACGTATGCTCTTTTACTGGCGCTACTACCGGCGACAGCAGCCATCGTTGGTGCTGTGGTGCTAGGCCAGATCCCTACGCTCAGAGATATATGTGGAATCCTGCTGGTGATTGCGGGCATAGCAATCCATAAGCCTGGTTGAGTCTATGGCCCCAAAAAATTGCAGGTGGTCTGCGTTAGCCCATCGGCTAAAGCCAGAACAGTGAGTCGTACCATCGGCTCTAATGTCACGAAATCCAGATAAAGAACGCCTAATAATTCTTAACCCATAGGAAATCGCAAAAAAATGTTGTGTATTATACAGTTACGAAGGAATTCGTAGCTTCTGATACCGTTTAAAGGATTTTTGGCATTATGGCTCAGCTTACCGTTAGCGAAGTGCTCTCCAAGGTCAGTCATCAGCAATCGTTGCGTCGGGCTGAGCTGAGCCGGATTGATTTGGGTGGTGCGGACCTGGGGCGTGGGAATTTTGCCCAGGCGTACCTGCGGCAGGCAAATCTGACCGGGGCTTCTTGCAAGGGTACTGATTTTTCGAAGGCGACGCTGGTTTTGGCGGTTCTGGCCGATGCTTGTTTTGATAAGGCCCGTTTGGATGCGGCTGAGCTGACCCGTGCTCGCCTGGAGCGAGGCATTTGCCGTGAGCTGCATGCGCCCAAGGCGAAGTTCCATGGGGCAAACCTGACTGAGGCGGATCTGTCCTTTGCCACCCTGACCCAGGCTGATTTGTCGAATGTAACCGGTCATGGCGCCCAGTTTAAGTGGGCTAACCTGGTCAAGGCCAAACTCATTGAGGCTGACTTTAGCGGCGCTGTGTTTACGGGGGCAAACCTCACCGGCAGCCGTTGGCACCGGGCTGTGTTGCGGGGGGCTTCTTTTGATCAAGCCGATCTAGAAGCAGCGCTTTTGGAGGCAGCCAACCTCAACGGTGCCAATCTGACCCGGGCGAACTTGCTCAATGCTGAGCTGGAGCGGGTACAGCTAGAGGGGGCCGTATTGATGCAGGCCCAGGCCGACTGGGCTAACTTTAATGGAGCCAGTTTGATTAAGACAGATTGGACGGGGGCGTCGTTGGTGGGTGCCCAGCTCGAAGAGACCAATCTGGCGGGTGCCAATCTGTCGAGCGTTAATTTACAACAGGCCAATTTGGAAAATGCCAACCTGACGGCGGTTGACTTGAGCCATGCGCAGGTGACTGGAGCGCTCTTTACCGATGTGCAGGGGCTAACGGAATCTCAGATTGACTGGCTCAGGCAAAATGGAGCGCTGAACCCGCCTAAGCTCTAAAATTCAGGCTTTTCTATAAGGCAGAAAAAGGTTAGGGCCGCTGTGCAGGCAAGGGTTGCCGCTGCCGATGCATCGCAGCCCAGGGTTTGCATTGGGTAGTAACAACAAATAGCCAATACTCCCGATAGACCCATGGGAGAGGTTAAAAACTCAAAGGCTTCCTGGGCGGCTTCTAAAAACTCTAGTAGTTTTAGAAATCGATCTAGTAGTGTCATGGTGATGCCGTAACTACCCTAGTAGCTGATCAAAGACATTGGCAAAAATAGACTTTGGTACTTTTCCCACCCACGTTTTGACTTCGCTGTGGTGGGCATCGAGCAGGGTGAACTGGGGTACGCCGGAGGCTCCATAGTCTGATATTTGGGTGGCCCACCGAGGATCGTCAATGTCTAGCATGACAAAATTAATGCCCTGGCCATACTGCTGGTGCAGGTCAGCCATGGTGGATGACATGCCCTGGCAGGTGGTACACCAGTCGGCATAAAATTCGATCAGCATGGGTTTGGGGGATGCGATCGCATCCCCCAAAAACACCGAGTCAGCCGCCATTGTCTTAAGCGTCATCAGCCCCGATAGGGGAGTAAAGCTGCTGGTCGTCGCAGCCGGGCGAGTAATCAACAGGGTGACAACAACAGCTAAGACGGCGGCCATTACCGCGCCAACTAATTTTATGAATGGTGATGGGGTATCACTGGTTCCGTCTTTGGCCCCATCTTTCGATGCAAAAACCATCAATGGGCGGTTTCCTTAACGATAGTAATAAGCCAGAAACACATGAATTCCCAGCATGAGGGCAA
>JBCDJC010000280.1:0-6272 GCA_038748225.1 Cyanobacteria bacterium P01_H01_bin.26
ACCCCCAACCTTGGGAAAAAGACTCCTCCGGAGGAGCCCACCGCCGCCGCTCCACCCTCTACCCCAAACACGGCTAAAAAGCCCCAAAAACCAAATCCCATCGCGGCTGTCGGCATCGTTATCGGCTGGGTTAAGGACGTGGTCATACCCAAAAAGAAAGCCCCCAAACCGATGATTGAGCTACCGCCACGACCGCCGTCTATCCCAAAACCAGACGTCGCCCCAGAGATAGCGGTTAAATCAGATACGCTGGCCAATACAGCTAGCGCAGATCGACAGGGGAGTTCGGTAACATCGGAAAGTGGTTCTGGAAATGGTGCTATTCCCCAAGACCAAGCAATATCAGATCCCCCTGAACCTGCTGTAATGAATACAGCCCCCGATATAAGGCCGACTTCTCCAGCGCCTATCGGTCAAGACGATGACGAGGAAGATACCAACTGGCCCGAAGATGAATTTTGGGATTAAAAACTATGCCATCGCCCTACACCGGCGGCTGCCAGTGTTGAATGTGCTAAAGCAGCCCACACCTGAAGAGTTTGCCCAGATGTGAACAGATTTGCTGATGGCTTTTAATTGTTGGTGGCTCTCTCCCGATGCCTGGTCCAACATTCTCTTTTACTGTGCACTGAGGCTTTCTTATTCGAATTTCTATAGATGCTGGCATGGTCAATAAATCCTTACACACCAGCAGCACCGTGGCTAAAATTTCCCCCTTGTTACAATAGATAAAAGGCCTTCCCAGAACGTGCCATGGTTCTATTTTTTGACCCTAAACAGTGTCTGCCCTCTGCAGCTGAGCTACCGGACTCAGATGATACCCCTGTGGATAATGAGCTACAGAATCTGATTCCCAATTTGCTAGACACTATTTTGGCCATGGTTTGGCCCCATCGGTTGGATTGGTTCTTTGGTGTGGATATGGGAATCTACAGCCATCCTAAGGAACCGCCCCTGGTACCCGATGGCTTTTTGAGCTTAGGGGTAGAGCGCTTTATCGGTGAAGAAGGGCGGCTGAGCTATGTGCTATGGGAAGAAGAAAATATCGTACCGACACTGGCCCTAGAAGTTGTTTCTAAAACCTACGGGGGTGAATACGATACCAAGATGGAGCGCTACGCGGATCTGGGGATTCGATACTATGCGGTGTACTTGCCCAACCCTCGATTCCGTCGTAGTCGCTCGCCCTTAGAGGTATACGAGCTAGTTGACGGTGTCTACCAGCAGCTGACCGGGAATCCAATTTGGCTACCGGCGGTCGGCTTGAGCTTAGGTCGAGAGCGGGGTACCTATCTGGGGCGCGATCGCGAATGGCTATACTGGTACGACCAAGCCGGTAATCGGTGCTTGACACCAGAAGAACAGACCGAGCAGGAACGCAGCCGAGCGGAGCGGGAGCACATCCGAGCGGAGCAGGAGCATAGCCGAGCGGAGCAGGAACGCAGCCGAGCCGAGCAAGAACAGGCCCGAGCCGAGCGGTTGGCTAATAAGTTAAAGGAACTGGGGATTGATCCAGAAAGTTTGTAGGCGGTAAAAAAACTAAAACTATTGAAGCGATAGGAACTTCTAAGGCAGAATGGCGAGAGCGTAGTAAATTTCCCTACTTTTCCCTGCACCGTGACTGACCCCAAGAACACCGACGCTAAAAGCTACAAGGACACTGTCCTGCTGCCTAAGACCGACTTTAGTATGCGGGCCAATGCAGTCAAGCGGGAGCCAGAGCTGCAGGCGTTCTGGGATGATAGCGAGATTTATAAAACGCTGTCCCAGGAAAACTCGGGGGAGGTGTTTGTACTCCACGACGGGCCGCCCTATGCCAATGGCAGTCTCCACATGGGCCATGCCTTGAATAAGGTGCTCAAGGACATTATCAATAAGTATCAGCTGCTGCGCGATCGCAAAGTCCGCTATGTCCCCGGCTGGGACTGCCACGGTCTACCCATCGAGCTAAAGGTCCTCCAAACCATTGACCGCAAAGAGCGAGCCAACCTCACGCCGCTGGAGCTACGCAGCAAGGCCAGGGAATTTGCCCTAGAAACTATCGCAAACCAGGCCAAGGGCTTCCGTCGGTTTGGTGTCTGGGGCGATTGGGACAAACCCTACATGACCCTGCAGCCTGAGTACGAAGCGGCCCAGCTGGACGTGTTTGGCCAAATGGTGCTCAAGGGTTACATCTACCGGGGGCTCAAGTCCGTCCACTGGAGCCCATCGTCGCAAACGGCCTTGGCAGAAGCCGAGCTGGAATACCCCGAAGGTCACACATCGCCCAGCATCTACGTTGCCTTTCCCATGGTGAGTGCGTCAGATACGGCGCGGGAGGCGCTAGGGCCTTACCTCGATAGTCTCGGCGTCGCCATCTGGACCACTACGCCCTGGACGATTCCGGCCAACGTTGCAGTCTCGGTCAATCCAGAGCTGGTGTATACCGTGGCAGAAGTCACCTCAAAGGAACCGTTCAATTATTTGATCGTGGCCAAGGACCTGATAGAAAGCCTCACCGACACCTTTGGGAGCGGCCTCACCGCCAGGGTCGATATTAAAGGATCGGATCTAGCAGGCTCCACCTATCGCCATCCCCTGGCGACCAAAGAAGCCACCTTTGACCGAGAAAGCCCTATCGTTGTCGGCGGTGACTATGTAACCACCGAGTCGGGCACCGGTCTAGTGCATACCGCCCCCGGTCACGGGATGGAAGACTTTGGCGTTGGCCAGAAGTATGGGCTGCCTATTTTGTGTCCAGTAGATGCACGGGGTAACTTTACCGCTGAGGCAGGCAGCTTTGAAGGGCTAAATGTCCTAAAAACAGCCAATGAAGAGCTGATCAAAGCACTCACCGAGTCCAACACCCTTCTCCAGCACGAGCCCTACGTCCACAAGTATCCCTACGACTGGCGCACCAAAAAGCCCACCATTTTCCGGGCTACCGAGCAGTGGTTTGCCTCAGTCGAAGGCTTCCGCGATGAAGCCCTAAAAGCCATCTCCGACGTACAGTGGATTCCGGCCCAAGGTGAGAACCGCATTACCCCGATGGTGGGGGACCGATCTGACTGGTGTATTTCCCGTCAGCGCAACTGGGGGGTGCCTATCCCGGCCTTTTATGACGAGGAAACGGGCGAAGTGCTGATGAACCAAGAAACCATCGCCCACGTGCGAGACATCTTTGCTGAACATGGATCCGATGCCTGGTGGAGCATGACCACCGAAGAGCTGCTGCCCGCAAGCTATCGCAATAATGGTCACACCTACCGCAGGGGGTTTGACACCATGGATGTTTGGTTTGACTCAGGCTCATCCTGGGCCGCAGTAGCCGACCAGAGAGACGCGCTCAAGTATCCGGTGGATATCTATCTAGAAGGGTCTGACCAGCACCGGGGCTGGTTTCAGTCGAGCCTGCTAACCAGTGTGGCGACCCACGGCTGCGCGCCCTACAAAACCGTGCTCACCCATGGCTTTGCCCTGGATGAAAAGGGTCGCAAAATGAGCAAGTCCATCGGTAATGTGGTGGATCCCTACGAGATTATTGAGGGGGGTAAAAACAAAAAGCAGGACCCACCCTACGGTGCTGACGTACTGCGGCTGTGGGTCTCGTCCGTGGACTATTCCTCGGATGTGCCCATCGGTAAAACCATCCTGAAGCAGATGGCGGATGTGTACCGCAAAATTCGTAACACATCGCGGTTTTTGCTGGGTAACCTGCACGACTTTGACCCAACAAAAGATGCGGTGCCTTACGAAGAAATGTCCTCTTTGGATCGGTACATGCTCCACCGCATGACGGAAATCTTTGCCGAGGTAGAAGCGGCCTTTGACTCGTATCAGTTTTTCCGATTTTTCCAAACGGTACAAAACTTTTGCGTGGTGGACCTGTCAAACTTTTATTTGGATATTGCTAAGGATCGGCTGTACATCAGCGATGCTAATTCTTCTCGTCGTCGCAGCTGTCAGACGGTGCTGGCGGTGGCCCTGGAAAATCTGGCCAAGTCCATTGCCCCGGTGCTGTGTCACATGGCAGAGGATATCTGGCAGTTTATGCCCTATGAGACAGGAACAAAATCTGTATTTGAGGCGGGCTGGCTGACGATTGATCCACAGTGGGCTAAGCCAGAACTGGCAGACACCTGGAATCAGCTGCGGGAGCTGCGAGATGAGGTGAACCAGGTGCTGGAGCAGGCCCGCTCGGCCAAAGATATCGGCTCGTCGTTGGAGGCAAAGGCGTTAATCTATGTGGCGGATGCCCAACTGAGGGAGCAGCTTGAGGCGATGAATCCCAGGGATGCGATCGCACCCAATTCCAACCACGTTGACGAAGCGCGGTATCTCTTCCTAGTTTCCCAGGTGGAGATTTTGGACAGCGCCGATAGTCTCAAGGATATTAAATACCGCAGCGAGTCAGATGCCTTTGGTATTGGCATTGTCGATGCGGATGGGAAAAAATGCGATCGCTGCTGGAACTATTCCACCCATGTGGGCGAATCGGCGGAGCATGCGACCATCTGCGAGCGGTGTGTAGATGCCTTGGCTGGCAATTTCTAAAGTAAATGGCCTGTAGGAGGGTGGGTCGTGCCCATCCTTTTTTAGGTTGGTGTACTCACCAAACTTTGGCCATGGCCAATGTAAAGCCAGACAGCTCTGGCTCGCCGCTGACCGCATCAGGATTTTCGAGTACCTGAGGGGCCTGATCGGGCCGATAGATATGCACAGTCCGGTTCTTACGGTCGATCAGCCAGCCTAGCGATACTCCGTTATCCATATACTCCTGCAGTTTGGCCTGCAGGCCACTCAAGGCATCGCTGGCAGACCGTAGCTCAATCACAAAATCAGGGCAGATGGGAGCAAAGGATGCCTCTTCTTCCTCGGTCAACGCATTCCAGCGGTCGGCTTTGATCCAGGCTGCACCGGGTGAGCGGGTTGCTCCATTGGGCAGCGTAAAGCCACTGCTGGAGTCAAACCCCAGTCCGGTGCCATCCTGTTCTGCCCATACGCCTAACCGAACGGCAAGAGTAAAATTACGATTGCCGGTATCTGAAAAGGCAGGTGGCATAATCACAACATCCCCAGCTGCGGTCCGTTCTATGCGTAGATCTCGATTGGCTTGGCAAAATGTGTAGAACTCATCGCGGGTCATGGGGGCAACCGCAGGTAGCGAAACCGTCAAGGGAGATGATTCGGTTTGGATGAGTAGGGTGGTTGTCATCGCTGTATTTCCCTATGCACGTTTGCCCTAAGATTCTAGCTCTCCCGCCTAGGACTATTCCATCCGTATGAGTTGACCAGTGGCGTTGCCCCCTTTTTTTCAAGGGGGCGCTAGATTCTTCCTTAGCCTACGCGCACCCGTCGGGTCAAAATGGCCATCACTTCATTGACCCGCCCGGTGGGCAAGGGTCGGCTCCAGTCGTTGGGCTCAGCATAGTTGAGCTTGTGGAGCAGTTTGATGGTGTTTTGCACGGCGTCTAAGGTACCAAAAAGGGTGTGGTTTACATTCTCGTAGTTGTACTCGGGGAGAGAATTGTTGGCAGGTGGAACATTGGACGCGCCTGCGCCCTGGGTGTTGTCTTGGAACATGGTTCTGGTCTTCCTTTTGTAGGTGAATAGGCCCCCTCGCGTGCTGCCAAGGCAGAAACCACGAGGGGGATACGGACCAGACCTCAAACCCTAGCCATCCCGCAAGTGTGTGCAAACTGGGAGGGCTAAGGTACATTTGACGATAGCCTCCAAGCTGGGTACTTCAGCTTGCTAGGTTAGCCATTGGTGGATGTTGACCGCATCTGCCGATGGCGCTAAGGAGTGAGCTCTGTGGTTAGGTCGTGCGGACCTGTTTCTGACTGTAGGGCAGGGTATCGGATTAAGTCAAGATACGGATTATGAAGTTTGGGGCGGATGGGCAGCCGGTTATTTTAGCAGAGTCGTTTGGTTAGTTTGGGCGTTTACAAGTCCTTGAGTAACTGTCGAGGACGAAAAACTATAATGTCTTGGTAGCGCTCAGGATGGTTGATTAGCATGTAGCGCTCATACTCGTACCAATGCCGCTCACCTTTTTCTTGGTTGCAGATATAACAGATCACCCAAAGATTTCTAAAATCAAGGGACAGCCATGGATATTGGGCACGGGGAAGTTTGTGGTCGATAGTCGGGCCATCACGGTGTGAAAAACTCTGACCACAGACAGGACAACACCGGTCCGAATTTTCCCTCACCCATTGTTTACTTTTGGGCGTTGTTCCACGCTTACTATCGCCGTTGATATAGCGCCAGTGGTCATATTTTTTATAGTC
>JBCDJC010000281.1:0-6202 GCA_038748225.1 Cyanobacteria bacterium P01_H01_bin.26
GATTGCCCTCAATACGGTTAAAAAACACATGAAGAACATTTTTGGCAAATGTAGCATTGAGTGCCGCTGCCGGCATTTGGTGTAGTGACGTTTCTATGGTGAGTGCTCGCTTTAGAACCAATACGGAATGCCGTTTAAAGATCAAACGTCAAATCAACAGCTCCCGACCGATGGTTGAGGGGCTGTTTTTATCGGGCGCGCGACCAGAAGCTCTTCTAGAGTTGCTGCAGGATTTGATTGGCGGTATTGGCCTGGGGGCTACCGGTTGGGGCCAGCTGGAGCACCTGCTGCAGTCGCTTTTGGGCCACGGTCGGCTGCTGCAGCTGTAACCAGATCTGGGCTTCCAAGAGCAGGTAGCTCAGGTTATCTGGTGTGATCGCCAGACCCCGTTCAATGGCGGCCAGGGCAGCGGCGGGTGATTGCTCGGCATGGAGAATGACGGCGAACCAGTACCAGCCGTCGACTAGATCGGGTTCTAGCTGGGTAGCCGTTTGCAGCGATGCGATCGCATCTTGCCCCCGACCCAGTTCGCTTAAAACTCGACCGCGCTCAATCCACACTTCAGCAAAGGTGGGCATCAGGGTAAGGGCACGGTCATAGGAGCCCAGGGCCGCCTCGTGCCAGCCCTGGTATTTCCAAAAAAGATTGCCGCGCAGGTACCAGGCCACATAGTCTTTGGGGTTTGTCCGCACCACGTCATCCAGGTCAACCACCGCCTGGTCGGGCTGGCCCGCTAAAATCTGCACCAGGGCCCGATCCCGCAGGGCCTGGGAAAAGTCGGGCTGTAGCGTCAGCACCCGGTTGTAGGCCGCCAGCGCCCCGGTATCATCCCCCAAGGTACTGAGCACCTGCGCCTGGCCATACCAGGCTTGGTAAAGATCGGGCTGTTGGCTCAGCGCCTGCTCAAAGGCTGACAGCGCCTGCTCAAACTGTTCCTGCCGGTACAGCTGATTACCAAGATTCACCCAACCTGCCACATCGGTGGGAGTCTCCTGGGGATAAGCCCCCAGGGCTTCATAGGAGGCTCTGTCGCTAGGGCTCGGTGGCGGGGGTGGCTGGGTCTGGTGCCGCCATCGAATCGGAGAACGGAGCTGGGCTGTCAGGTTATCCGGCAGGGGTAGACCGCTGCTAAACCCCCAGTGCAGACGGGTAAGACCGGCGGATGAGGAGAATTCTTCCCCCTCTGAACGACCGTGGATACCGATTACCTGTCCCTCGGTATCTAAAATAGGACCGCCGCTCATCCCCTGCTCCGTGGTGCTGGTATAAAACAAACCGTAACCCCGAGATAGGGGAGCCTGGGCATGGATCAGACCGTACTGTCGTGGCAGGAGCTGCCCCCCCGTCAGCCGGTGGTGCAGCTCCTGCTGGTGAATGTTGCTCCCCTGCCAGCCCGACACAAATATGGAGGGAAACGAGCCCGCTAGCTGGGGATAGTCCCCCAGGGTGGCAATGTCGTAGGTGCGTCTGCTGCGAAACGGCACTAAAGCCAGGTCCGTCTCTGGAAAAAGTTTTCGACTGTGATAGTCCAGGAGGTATTCGGCCCCATCGGGGGCAACAATCCAATATTCATCTTCAGTGGCCACCACATGTTGGGCCGTCAGCACCCAGTAGCGCTCCCGGTCCTGGGCCACAATCACGCCGGAACCGGGGTTAAGACCGTCTATAAGGACGGTCGTCGCCTGGGCAATCTGTTGAATTTCATGGAGGGGCCGTGCGATCGCAGCCACGGGTGATACCATGGTGGCCGCGATCGCAACGGCTGCCCACTGGGCAAGTTGTTTTACAAATTGAGCCATACACCCTCCTAATCTCACATATTCGCTATTGATATAAACAGAACTATTGCCAGACGCTAAGGGCTTGTTCAATTGTCGTTCATTGCAACGATTCAGGTTTGGTGAAGGTTACGGTGAGGTCAGGGTGCATACTGTTGCGCCCAACCATGAACTTGTTTCTTAACAGGCTCTAAGATAGCGCCCAGACAGGCTCTCTTTTAGAGAGAGCTTTCTAGGTGATCTAGACCGCTCAGATAGTTCTCAACATTGATATACACCCGAGAACCGCTCTCATACAGCGCACCCACCTGGTGACCATAGGACAGATCAAACAGACGCTGAACCACAAAGCTGGCATTTTGACCGGGTTTGAGGGTAAGCAACACGCCCTGACAGGGGCCACCCATCTGATCCGTCACACAAATCACCGGTAGCCGATTGACAATCCCCGTGGTGATGTAGTTTAGAACATCCGCCTCGTAGTAGCGCTGAAACCGTCCAGAAACAGCTCGACAGCGCGTTAGGGGATCGTAGCCAGAACCGTCAAAATAATCAGAAACCCAGTGGATTACCGGTAGGGCTCCCTCGGGCGAATAAAACACGGTTGTGGGCGGCGCGTGGTAGTAGGCAGACTCTACACAGGCAAACGTTCCGGCTAGGGAGGGTTTATGGCCCGGTGTAGCAGGCAAGGTAATCTCCACCTCTTCTATTTCTACCGTCGGGGCGGCAGGGGCAGGGGCAACGACTTCAGGGGTGACCGTTTCAGGGATCACCACTTCAGGGATCACCACTTCAGGAACAACCACCGGGGCCGGTCGACCCCAGGGCCGAGGTGGGCCACTGACGGTCTCCACTTCCACTTCAATCTGTGGGGGTGTTTGGGCAATAGCCGGGCTAGCAACAACGCTGGTTAGCGTTGCCAGGGGCCACAGCGCTAAGAGCAGGGACCGGGAAAATCGAGGCTTAAACATTGAAATACTCCTTATGGGTGCTAGACAATACTCTGAAAACAAAGTGGACAAAATCTGTTGGTTGTGGATTGACTATGCAAACAACGCATGGTCTAAACGCTGGGCCGCCAGCCGATGGGAAGAGGGCAAACGGCCGTAGGCATGGCTTTGCATCCGTCGGGACGGGGTGGGGAAAGAGGCGCTATGCCAGTAGCCACCGCCGATCTGACTGCTTAGCTCGGGGGCTATTGTTTGAAATAAATCATCTTGTTCGACCGTTGACGGCGAATCTGGATTGGGCGTATTGGGAATATATTTCATGCTGAAAAATTGTTGTGAATATTAGCCCGTTTTAGATAGACGCGACCATTGAGGGGGCTGAGGGTTGGTATCTGGCAGTGGTAAAAGTCCACCGATCAGGGTCTCAGCCGGTCTTCGATGGTAGCAACTCTCTTCGGGGTCCGGGGGCACTGTTGTCAACAGGGGCTGAAACAAATCAGATTTAGAGATATCTCCCTGTCTGATTAGCTGTCCCCCGTCCATTTCAATCAACCAGTTTGCATACTGCAATACGCTAGGCCGGTGACTGATGAGAATCGTGGTTTTACCCTGACGGTAAGCAAGTAAACTCTCCAAGACATGGGTTTCACTGTCGTGGTCTAACCCTGACATCGCCTCATCTAAAATCAACACGGGGGGATTGCGTAAAAGGGCTCGTGCGATCGCAAGCCGCTGTCGCTGCCCGCCGGAAAGGTTAGCTCCAAACTCTCCTAGGACCGTATGATATGCCTGGGGAAACTGACTGATAAAGCCATCAGCTCCCACCCGCTGACACACCTCAACAATGGCCTCTAAAGAGGCCTCCCGCGCTGCCAGGCGAAAGTTGTCAATGATGGAGCGACTCCAAAAGTGGGCCTCCTGGGGGACGAGTACCACGTTGCTCCGCAAACAGTCGAGGGATAAGTCCTGAAGATTGTAGGGGCCGATGCGGATATTGCCGGACTGTAGGGGGTATAGACCGGCAATAAGCTTGACCAGGGTGCTTTTACCACAGCCAGAGCTACCCACAATGGCGGTTACCTGCCCGCCTGGAATCTCCACCGATAGCTGATTGATAAATGTGATTTGTCCTCCATAAAAGAAAGAGAGATTCTGGCAGCGAATATTAGCAGCATCGGCCAGGGTAATATCGGTTTCAGCCTGTTCTGTCGAGACTTCTGAGGTGGTATCAGTTACCTCGGAGAGACGCTGGGTTGCCGCCTGCACCCGCGCGTATTCATCCATCAGCGAGACCACCATGGTCATTAGACCCATAAAGTTGCGGTTCATGCTGTAGAAAGCCAGCAGCTGGCCAATGCTCAATCGACCAGCCATCACCAGGTGACTGCCCGCCCACAGCAGGACAATGTTGCCTAGCCCCGACACTAACCCCGATATACCGGTGTTGACGGTGCTGAGCTGGGCGGTGCGAAAGGTGACCCGGGCAAGGCGCCCTAAGCTGTCCTGCAGCTCCTCCCATAGATAGCCGGTGGCTACCATGGTTTTGAGGGTGAGTGCACCTTTAAAGGTTTCCACCAACAGCCCCTGGTTTTCGGCATCTAATACCAGTGCAGTCCGCGTTTGATGCCGTAGGGCGGGTAAAAATGCCAGGGTGATAATCGTCATAAGCACGCTGGTACCGAGGGCAATACCCGTCAGGCCAGGGCTATAAACCACCATCAGCATCAGCGAGACCAGGGCAATGATCATCTGTCCTGGCAGACCCACGGCGATGTGCGCAATCAGGTGATAAACCATCTGAACATCCTGCAGGCGGCTCACCACTTCACCACTGCGATGGCTTTCAAAATAGTTCAGCGGTAGGTGCAATAGCTTGCGGCCAAACTCCAGCACCAGACCGAGTTCGAGTCGCTTGGCAAAGTGGATAATCAAGTTGGCCTGCAGCCAGCTCAACAGAGCCCCAAAGGCGACCATCACACTGATGGCGATCGCAATCATATTCAGCAGCCGGACATCCTGACGCACCAGGACATCATCGGTAAGCACCTGAATTAGAAAGGGCATGGCGAGAGATACCCCCCCCAGCACCACATTGGTGGCCAGCACCTGCCCCAAAATGGTGCGATGAAACCAGATCTGTTGCAGCCACCGGGTCGCGTGGGAGCCGGAACCGGCAACAATTTGAGCCGTCTGCGCCAACGCATCCGGGACTGGTTCGAGCAGCAGGGTTACCCGATCGGCCCAACCAGTCACCAGCTCATCTTTGGTGAGGTAGCGCAGGCCAACGCCAGGATCCATCACCACAAAACGACTTCGCCGACAGCCATAAAAGACCACCCAGTGCACACCGCGCCAGTGCAAAATTGCTGGCAAGGGCATCTCACCCAGACGCTCAAAGATAGTGGGATCGGCCTGCACCGAACGGCTGCGAAAACCCAGGGATTCACTACCTCGCTGTAACCCCAGCAAGGTGGTGCCATCCTTACCGGTGCCAACGGCCTCCCGCACCGCTGACCTGGGGAAGTCATAGCCATAGTGCTTTGCGATCGCAGCTACACAGGCAGCCCCACAGTCTTCCTCACTGTGCTGACGGCTAGTTGCATATCGACGACGCTGCAGCCAGTCCATGATGATAGTTCCCTTAGCCATCAGCCACTACAAAAGACAGTGGAAAAACCCTCAAAAATCTGTTCCATAGCCATAGTCATAGGACGGTGCATCCCTGATAGTTGGACTGTTTACTGGATATGAAAAGGCGGTCTGACCGGGAGGCCCATAGGGATCTCCCACGGCAGCATAGGTACCCCGATCTAGGTGATAGGCCCACCAGCCAGCTCGAACAGCCGACGCTGCTGCTGGCGAAAGCGGCTGAAACAGACCGTGGTTCGACTGTTCAGAGGACTGACAACGGTAAAACTGGCACATGGAACACCGTGTAAAAAGACAACCGATGACATATTAAAACAACAGAATAAAAGCGATAGAGCCCGGGGCTCGGATTAGCGGGCAATCGGCTATTGCACGACATCCAGCAAGATGCGCGCACAGCTGCCAACCCAAGCAGACAGATCTGTTCTTTCCTAGAAATAGGACCCCATTGGCAATACCCATCGCCCAGAAAGCTGCACCTGGATATTCCAAATCAGGAAACAAGATATTAATGCCCTAGCCAATACGCACATAGGGCATCTAGTCTTGAGACCGTCAGACCGGCCATACGTTCAAAAATAGTGCTGCAACAATACGGCTAGCCTACCTCTAGTAGTCAAACAAAATACCCAGAATCGCAGAATCGGACCTAGCAGGCGAGTCAACAACCGCTAAGCCACCACCACTAGTCTGAGCGTCACCTACTGTTAGAAGGTGACAATGGAGCCGTCGTCAATATCAGGATTAGTGACGTTGATGTTAGAGGCAGCTGGCAAGTTAACAATAGACCCATCATCAATTACGGGGTTGGTAACATTGATGGTA
>JBCDJC010000282.1:0-6198 GCA_038748225.1 Cyanobacteria bacterium P01_H01_bin.26
AGTTGCGATCGCATATGCTGACGCCAAAGGCTGACCAGTAGTCCCTCAGATGGGCTAAAGAAGAACGCCAAACAGAAAAAGCAGAAGGCCACGAGGACAATCGTTGCTCCAGAAGGCGCATCTAGGTAGTAGCTCAGGTACATGCCGATTACGCTGGAGAGCGCCCCAATGACCGAACCCACCCACATTATTTGATGGAGTTCTTTAACGAGTAGGTAGGCTGTTACAGCAGGGGCCACCAGTAAAGCAACCACTAAAAGAGCACCCACTGTGGGTAAACACACGACAATTGTCACCGTCATGGCAACAATCAGCGATGCGTTGTACCAATGCACAGGCAAGCCACTGGCCTTTGCCCCTTTTGGATCAAAGGTATAAAACAAAAGCTCTTTGAAAAACAATCGAACCAAGATCACTCCTATTACGGCAATGGCAAGGCTCCACCATACCTCTCTCATGGTCACCCCGAGAATGTTACCGAACAGAATATGAACTAAATCAATCCGATTTGCCCCCGGAAGAGTACTGACTAACGTAACTCCAATGGCGACAAATGAGGTCAAAATTAGGGCCATCGCGGCATCTGTTTTCACCCGTGATCGCGATTCAATCAAATACAGCACCAGGGCACTGACTACTCCAGCAACTAAGGCCCCAAACGATAGGGCTACACCTAACACGTAGGCAATCGGCAACCCAGCCATCACCGAGTGAGAAATGGCATGGGCTAACATCCCCATCTGCTGCACGATCATGTAGCTTCCCACAATTGCACAGAGAACCCCAAGCACAATCCCTAACATGAGTGCCCGTTGCATAAAGCTCAACGACAACGGCTCAAGAATCCAATCCAACATGAAGCGTTTTTATCTCCTAATAATGTCGATGCAGTTTGAGTGGTCTAGGCGAAAACTCGAGTGAGTCCCCGACCATAAGCCCGTTCCAAGTTATCGGAGGTGACAACTTCCTGACGCGTCCCTTGGGCAATCAAACGCTTGTTGAGCAGTAACAGCTGATCATAAATCGCCAGGGAATCCCCCAAATCGTGGTTGATGACGAGCAATGTTTTACCGGCTGTCCGCAGCTCCTGAAAAATTTCAAAAATAATGTCTTCGGTCTTGCGATCAACCGCCGTAAAGGGTTCATCAAAAATTAATAGCTCGGCTTCTTTGGCTAGCGCCCGGGCCAGAAAAACCCGCTGTTGTTGTCCCCCCGAGAGTTCACCAATAGAGCGATGTCGCAGCTCATACATCCCTACCCGCTCGAGGGCCGCTTGGGCCAGATGTCGAGCCTGGCGACTAAACCCTTTGAAGATGCCGGTCTGAACAGTCTGGGCCATCATCACCACATTCCAGACGGTCACCGGATAGTCCCAATCGATGCGGGAGCGTTGGGGCACGTAGGCCGTTTTAAGCAGCTGACGCCTTAGAGGCATTCCTTTGAAGCGAACCACACCCTGCGTCACGGGCACCAAATTCAAAATGGCCTCCACTAGGGTGCTCTTACCCGCGCCATTGGGGCCAATAATGCCCACTAGCTGACCTGCAGGAACACAAAAACTAATGCTGTGGAGGGCGCGGGTGCCACGATAATCAATCGACAAATTTTGAACTTCTAACATTCACCTAAACCTTTGGTGGTAGCGAGAACGAGGCTTACTCCTAATCGGCCTGCCTGAGAGCAGCGCAGTTAACGAGGGGGATGATTCGCGACGGCTTTATGGGTGGTGACCCAATTATTTGCATAAGAGAGCAATTGCACGAACAGTACAGCTAATATTAATGCAATATTTTCCTAATAAACAAATCTAATAGATCTGAAGGTTGACACCAGTGTATAGGTTAGCCATATGAATGTCTAGGTAAAAATGATTATGCCTTGAACAGTTCTGTTGTCCCTAAGCAGGCTGAGCTTATGGCAACATAAGCGATCCCGACATACAAAGGCATAAGTCAAAGACTAGTTAGTACTAATTCTCAATAATCTCTTAAGGTGGGTTTGTCACTGAGCTGATTAGTGTAGTCGTGGGCAGGTGGTGGTTGATCCCCATGCTTTCAACGGTTTTTTGGAAAGACATCATTTATAGAGGAATGTCAATGCAGCGATATTTTTTACATAACCACGGCATCGTAGCAGGTGCGATCGCACTCCTGATTGCTCTTGCAGGTTGTGCCGGCTCAACTCCCGGTGGTTCAGACAGCACAACCGAATCCGACACAGCTGCTGAATCTGACACAGCCGATGCAACGGACGGTTCCCAGATCGAGGTCGTTGCATCCTACAGCGTCATTTGCGATTTAGCCTCTCAGATTGCGTTGGATGCGGTGCAACTAAATTGTTTAATCCCCCCCGATCAAGACCCCCATACCTATGAGGCCACCCCCTCTGATCGAGAGGCGGTCGAGACAGCTGACTTGGTCTTTTATGCGGGGCTAAACTTTGAACCTGCCATCATTGAGATGGCTGAAGCTTCTGACACCGAGGCCCCGAAAATCGCCTTGCATGATGAATCGGTGCAGGAACTGATTGAAGTGGAAGAAGAGGGTGCACTGGAACCCGATCCCCACGTCTGGCATGACGTTGATAATGGCCTAGAAATGGTTGCCTTGATTCGGGATAACCTCATCGCCGTTGATCCAGACAATGCCGATATGTATACCGACAATGCTGAACAACTGACGGCTGAGTTGCAAGCCTTAGATATCTGGATTCCAGAACAAATTGCCACCATTCCGGAAGAACAGCGCCGCTTGATTACCACCCATGATGCGATGTCGTATTACGCCCAAGCCTATGGGTTAACCGTCGAGGGCACATTGCTGGGGGTTTCAACTGAGGATGAACCAACTGCCGCCAAGATTAATGAGTTAGCCACATCAATTCGTGACAAAGCCATTCCGATCATTTTTGCTGAACTCACAGCTGACGATCGCGTCTTAAAAACGGTTGCAGACGAAGCTGGAGTGGTTATCTCTGAGCAAGTCTTGCTAGCAGATGGTTTGGGGGCAGAAGGTACGCCTGGGGATAGTTATACCGGGATGTTGGTTTACAACACCTGCTCCATTGTGGATGGATTGGGCGGGGAATGTGCCCCCGCACCTTAGTCCTAAAAAATGCTAGAGTCAACCTTAACATTTACAAGGATGTCAAGGTTGACTCCCATGACCCAGGCTAAGCAACAATTAACCATCAAAGAGCTGACTAAAACCGTTGGTGGTAAGGTAACGCCGCGCATGGTACGCCACTACCATCAGGTGGGGTTATTGCCCCAGCCCAGGCGATCGCGCGGCAATTACCGACTTTACGATGATGCCGATGTGCACCGCTTGCGGCGCATTGTGGCACTTAAGCAGCAAGGGTTCCAGCTTAGCCATATTCAGCAATTGCTCGCTGCCAGTGAAGCGCCAGCCAGTTCAATGGCTGTGATGGAACAGCTGAAGCAGCATTATCAAACGTTGATGCGCCAGCTCG
The DNA here is from genome assembly GCA_038748225.1 of Cyanobacteria bacterium P01_H01_bin.26. Taxonomy (GTDB): domain Bacteria; phylum Cyanobacteriota; class Cyanobacteriia; order Phormidesmidales; family Phormidesmidaceae; genus Leptothoe. The sequence goes on from JBCDJC010000282.1 coordinate 3,472, forward strand.
TACAACTGCGCCAAACCGCCATGGCCGTAGAGGGTATCTTAGGTCGGGATCAGGACTGCCAAACTGTACAAGCCGAAGCCTTAGCACAGCTACGTATTTTAGAAGTTGAAGCCAACGAGTTAGCCACCCATCGGGTGTGGGATGAGCTGGATGGCGCAGCTCCCAATCACCCCGAAAATTTTCAGCAGGCCCTGGAGCACTTGTTGCCCGATCTCTCAGAGCGCTCGGAAATTGAGGTCGATTTGCTCACCCAAATGGTTTTAGCCTGTGGTGATGTGAGCTTGGTGCCCTTTGTGCGTTTAAGTTGCGATGCGCTGAAGGCGGCCCGTGATGCCCTAAAACAAGGCTGCCCTGTGTTGGGTGATATTCCAGCTGTAGTAACAGCCCTCGACCAAACCCGATTAGCCCACTTAGGGTGCTCCATTCAAACACTGATCGACAATCCGCACGTCAACAGCGCTGCCGAAGCAGAGGAAACATTCTGGCAACAAGACCAGTGGCGTTCCAGGCTATACGATTTGCCAGCAGGGTGTGTATTGGTGATTGGGTACGCCCCCTCTGTTTTGATGACTGTTTGTGAGGCTATCAAAACACAACAGTTAAAGCCGGCTCTCGTTATTGGTCTGCCCATCGGATTTAGCCACGCCCCGGCGGCCAAGCGGCGTTTGCAGCACAGCGGCGTACCGTTTATCACCACTGAAGGCACCCAGGGGGGAGGATTATTAGCCGCCGTAGCGCTTAATTCACTAGTGACAACGTTAATTGAGAAACCCGATTGTCACTGCTATCTCAAAGGTCTTCGTTCTTATGACTCATCGACGCAATAAGACCAGGGCCAGTGATTAAACTAAGTGGGCTACTCAGTTTGAAATAAGCGGATTAAGTCATCCCGATCAACGTCATCCAACGCTTTGTGGATTTTGTACGTTTGGGCTGGCTGGCTCAAAATAGTAATGACGGTTTCAATCGGCGGGCAGCCGGGTTCTTTGCACTGAAGCTGACTGACCGAGATGCCAATCTCCAGGTCGAGCTTCAGCAGGTCGTAAACCCAGGTCTTGATCTGTTGCAAAGTCGCTAAATTAGGTTTGGAGCGAGACTGAGAAAAGAGACTCATAACGGTACGTCACTGGCTGTATTGGTTTCGTAATCAGGGCTCTTAGCTAATGGCGAGTTGAACCGAGACAGTTCTGCATTGGCTGGCAACGGGTCAGAGTAACCCACCGGGACAACCTGAAGTAGCCGATGAGCGGCTTATCGGGGGAATGCCATCGAGGATCTCTATCCTATAGGGTTCGTTCAGGTGCCCAATCTTAACGCATATATTAAGGGAATAAAGCGCCTGGGCCGAGATGGGCTACTGCTGCCGCAGTATTCGGAGTACTGCTGTTTGGGCCGGAGTACAGTGAACCTGGGGTGCTGATTAGCCGCCAGTTAGGCGCAATCTCACTGAGGCAAACGTTAAATGACTGTATGACTCGATGACTGCCATCAGGGTCAATGTCGGGTTCGACAAGTTTCCGCACCCAGAGAGTAAGGTGCAGCAATGTTTTGAACGTTCATGATAAACTGAGAATGATAATCATTCTTAAAATACTGAAAGGTTATCCCGATTCACCCGCACACCCCCACTACTGTTGTTAGTTCACAGCATTCTCTATGAACCTCACCCTTCATAACACTTTGACAGGTCGAAAGGAGCCATTTACCTCTATTCATCCAGGACGAGTGGTGATGTATTGCTGTGGTGTGACGGTGTATGACCATTGCCACCTAGGACATGCTCGTTCGTACATGGTTTGGGATGTGCTGCGACGCTATTTGCAGTGGTGTGGATACACAGTGCACTATGTGCAGAACTTTACAGATATTGACGACAAAATTCTCAATCGTGCCAGAGTGGAAGGGGTAACGATGCAGGAGGTGAGCGATCGCTACATTGCGGCCTACTTTCAAGATATTCGCCGCCTCAACATTCTCGATGCCGATGACTATCCCCGGGTGACAGAGCATATCCCTGCGGTTCATCAATTGATCCAGGCGCTAGAACAGAAGGGCTACGCCTATGCGGTCGATGGCGATGTGTACTACAGTGTGCGACAGTTTGCAGAGTATGGCAGACTCTCTGGACGGAAGCTGGAGCAACTGCAGGCGGGGGCAGGAGGACGCGTTGCGCCGGATGCGCCGGACCGGAAAAAGCGCGATCCGTTCGATTTTGCCCTATGGAAAGCGGCAAAACCGGGTGAACCTGCCTGGGAGTCGCCCTGGGGAATGGGACGACCCGGGTGGCACATCGAATGCTCGGCTATGATTCGGGCGCGATTGGGTGAAACCATTGACATTCACGGGGGTGGAGGCGATCTGGTGTTTCCCCACCATGAAAACGAGATTGCTCAGTCAGAAGCGCTGACTGGACAACCGCTCGCTCGCTGCTGGCTGCACAATGGCATGGTGACGGTGAATGGTGAAAAAATGTCGAAATCCCTGGGCAATTTCACCACGATCCGTGACCTACTGGATGGTGTGTGGACAGAATATCCGCAGCCGGTAGACCCGATGGCGGTGCGACTGTTTGTGCTGCAGGGGCACTATCGGAAACCGTTGGATTTTACGAAGGATGCGATCGCAGCTGCGGTCAACGGTTGGCAAACAATGAAAGCCGGACTCCTCTTTGGCAACCATCACGGGGCCGCATTGGCATGGCCAGCCATCCAGTCTTCCCCACAGGAA
>JBCDJC010000283.1:0-6161 GCA_038748225.1 Cyanobacteria bacterium P01_H01_bin.26
CAAGTGCGTTCGTGACGTTGGCTACTACCTCCGTATGGTTACCTACTGCCTCGTGGTAGGTGGTACTGGCCCCATGGATGAGTACCTGGTTGCTGGTCTAGATGAGATCAACCGTTCCTATGAGTTGTCTCCTAGCTGGTACATCGAAGCGTTGAAGTATATCAAGTCCAACCACGGTTTGACCGGTGACCCTGCGACTGAAGCTAATTCCTATTTGGATTACGCTATCAACGCTCTAAGCTAATTGAATTTTAGCCCTGTGGCGGTTTTGCTACATCGGTTGAGTTTCAATTATTGCCCAGAGGTGCTTGCGATTTTTAGCTGATGTGCTAACTATTGTGCTCGCCTCTGGGATTTTTGTATTTAGGTCTTGAGAAGACGAGGTAGTTTGTGAGCGGAGTTCCCCACAATCCGGACGGTCAGCCGCTAACCGTTGACCAAGCCCTGGTAAATATTAATCAGACCGCCGATCCGGGGTTGCGCTACTATGCGGCCTGGTGGTTGGGCAAGATGCGTGTCTGCCAGCCGGAGGCGGTGGCGGCTCTTTTGCTGGCATTAGAAGATAACACCGATCGCTCGCCGGACGGCGGGTATCCGCTGCGGCGAAATGCGGCTCGGGCGTTGGGTAAGGTGGGGCATGGCTGTGACGGTGTCATCCCGGCTTTGCTGACGTGCCTGGACTGTGATGACTACTACGTGCGGGAAACGGCGGCCCAGGCGTTGGAAAGCCTGGGGGATACCGCCGCTATACCCGCGCTGGTTGCCATGCTAGGCGGCGGTGTGGCGGCAGCTGTCCAGGTGTCTGGTAAACCCCATTTGGTACAGCCTTATAACGCTATTTTAGAAACCCTGGGAACCTTGGGGAGTGCCGAGTTGGTGCCGGTGATTTCGCCTTTTTTGGACCACAGTGTGCCCCAAGTCAGTAATGCGGCGGCTCGAGCCATGTATCAGATTACAGGGGATGCCCAGTATGCCGAACGGCTGGTAACCATGCTGGGGCACGATCAGCTACAGCTGCGGCGGGCGGCCCTGATGGACCTGGGGGCCGTGGGTTATTTGGCCGGGGCGGACGCGATCGCAAACACCCTGGCCGAAAATAGTATGAAATTAATTGCCTTAAAAGGCGTTCTAGAGCGTCAGCTGGAGCGGCAAATGGAGAGCGACTCTGAAAAAGACGCTACCCTATCTGCTGAGAGCCGTCGGGTGATGGCCCTAATGGATAGTTTGCTGTGATGATTGCCCCAAGTTCTAAAACTACCTTTGAAGCGCGTTTACAAGCCGTCAACGCAGCCGACTCTGCCCAGGGTCTGTTGGATGCGGTGGAAGCCCTGGCTGACCTCAACGATCGGCGCTCCATTCCCACGCTGATCCAGGTGCTGGGATTTAACAATCCGGGGGCCGCTGTGGCGGCTGTAGAGGGATTAGTCCAAATTGGTATTCCAGCCGTATCGCCCCTGCTGGACAAGTTGGATGGCTATAACTATGGGGCCAGGGCCTGGGCCGTGCGAGCGCTGGCGGGAATTGGCGACCCGCGTGGCCAGTCACTTTTGCTGGAGGCGGCCGCCAATGATTTTTCCTTGAGCGTACGGCGAGCCGCTGCCCGCGGGCTGGGGACGATTCGCTGGGCCGAATTGGCCGCTGCTGAACGTGACGATGCCATGGTGCGATCGCAAACGGTGCTCCTGCAGGTGACCACCGACGAAGAGTGGGTCGTACGCTACGCCGCTGTGGTGGGTTTGGAAGCCCTCGCGTTGCAGATGGCCGACACCAGTTTGATTAGTCAGTGCCTGGACCAGCTCAGGCAACAGGACCCCACCATGGCCGTACGTGCCAGGGCCCAGTGGGCAATGATGGCACGTACGGCCCCCGCCTAGGCCGCTGCCAGTAAACTATCAGTAAAAAATATCAGCAAAAAAGATCCCAGTAAAAAAAGGCAAAGAGATATCCCATGGGGATCTCTTTGCCTTTACCAATATCACAGGAGACAACCTGTTGCTAACAACACCTAAGCCGTTGCTACACCGCCACAGGGCTGAGGTAGCCTAGCTCTTCGAGCTTTGCCATCACCTTATTAACACTCTCATCTAGGGTCTCATTGTGGGTTTCACAATTAACTTCAGGATTGAGGGGGGCCTCATAGGGGTCGCTTACCCCCGTGAAGTTTTTGATTTCACCGGAGCGAGCCTTCTTGTACAGACCCTTAACGTCGCGTTCTTCGCACACTTCAACCGGAGCACTGGCATAGACCTCAACAAAGTCCCCAATCCGCTGGCGCACCTGATCGCGCACGTCGCGATAGGGAGAGATTGCCGAGACCAGGACAATTACACCGTTACGGGTGAGCAGGTGAGAAACAAAGCCGATGCGGCGGATATTCTCATCTCGGTCTTCTTTGCTAAAGCCCAGACCTTTGGTGAGATTGGTGCGAACAATATCGCCGTCTAGCACTTCTAGCTTGGCACCAGCTGCCCGGAGTTTTGCCTCTAGGGCTTGGCTAATGGTGGTTTTACCAGAACCGCTCAGGCCAGTAAACCAAATAGTGACGCCACGATGTTGCATATAAAATTTACTCCTAAAAGACTATATTTGAGTGTTACTAATCTTCATACGACAATAGCACGGGGGGCAGGCTGTGACGAGATTGCTCACCATCGCTTTAAGGAATTGGCCATTTTTAGGTGCCAAGCTTTAAACAACAGTTGTCTATCCAAAAATTAACGCCATCCTTAAAGACCGTAAAGCAACATAGCCAGGGGCGGTGTTACTAGCGCTAGCAATAGGCTCAGCGGTCCCCCTACCCTAACAAAATCCAAAAAGCGATAGCCACCGGCGGTGTAGACCATGGTGTTCGTCTGGTAGCCGATGGGGGTCATAAAGCTGTTGGATGCGGCAAACGTGATAATAAACATGACGGTAAATGCATTGAGGCCCAGCTCAGTGGCCACCTTTAACCCGATGGGTAAAAGTAAGATTACCGCAGCACTGTTGGACAAAATGCTGGAGAGCACCGTTGTTAGCACATACAGCGCGCTCAGCAGGCCATATCCCGATAGACGACCGCCCACCGCAATAAGTTGCTGAGCCAGCCAGGCCGTTGCCCCAGAACTTTCCATAGCCGTACCCAGGGGAATCAGGCAGGCCAGTAAAAAAATCACGTCCCAGCGCACGGCCTGGTAGAGTTCCCCTGGTTTGAGACAGCCGGTGAGAATCATTAGCATGACACCGGCTAGGGCCGAGACCAAGATATTAATTGGGGTAAAGGCTGCGATCGCCACCACCCCCACCCCGATACCCATGGCCAGGTTCGCTCGATCGGACCGCAGCGTCTCCAGGTCCCGCTGTTCGAGTACTAGCAAATCACGACTCGTTTGTAGACCTAGCAAACTTTGTTTGGGACCCTGCACCAGTAGCAAATCACCAAACTTGAGGGATATTTTACCCATGCGATCGCGCAGCAGATCCTGTCCCCGGCGGATCGCCAGTACTGTGACGTTGTAGCGCTGGCGAAAGCGGGATTCCTTTAAAGAAGACCCCACCAAATTTGAGTTGGCGATCACCAGAACTTCCGCCACCCCTTCCTGGTCCGAACTCAGGTCTGCCTGCCAGGACTTTTGCCCAAACTGGACGTCGGGCAAAATCTCAATCCCCTCACCGTCGCGTATTTTTAAGAGATCCTGTCGGCCGCCCCGTACCAGCAAAATATCCCCAGCACATAGGGATTTGTCCCCGAGGGGCTGGGGAAAGTGGTTGCCATTGCGGATTATTTCTAGCACGTCCAGGTCAAATCGCCGCTGGAGCTGGCTGCTCTGCAGCGTTTTGCCCACCAGACTAGAGCGCGGTGTCACCACCACCTCACTGACATAGTCCTTGAGGCCATACTCCTGGCTGAGGTTGCTACTGGCGGTATCTCGGTTGGGTAGCAGCAGCGGTGCAATAAAGGTGAGATACAGCAGTCCCACCACAAATACCGCTGCCCCCAGTTCCACAAACTGAAACAGCGAAAAATCGCCGTATCCCAGCTGAGACGACAGACCGCTAGCCAGCACGCTGGTGGATGTGCCCACCACCGTCAGCATGCCCCCCAAAATAGTGGCAAAGGACAGAGGCATCAGCAGTTTGGAGGGCGACATGCGGTGCTGCTGACAAAAGTCCTCAATGATGGGCAAAAAGACCGATACAACCGCCGTATTATTAATCAAACCGGACACCGGCCCAACAATTAGACCCAGGGCAAAAATCTGACGGCGACAGGTTTTGCCACCCCACTGAATCAATAAATTGCTAGCCTGCTGCAGTGCCCCTGTGCGGGCGATGCCCGCACTCAAAATAAACATGGCCATCACCGTGATGGTCGCTGAGTTGCTAAACCCGGCGATGCCCTCCTGGGGGGTGACCAGTCCCAAAACCATCAACGTCACCATGACGCCAAAGGCCGTGATATCAGCTGGTAGCCATTCCACCACAAACAGTAACAGGGCAACGGCAGTCACCCCGAATGTCATAAGAATCTCAATATTAATAGTCATAAACCGCTAGTTAGACCAATAGATAGGAAGTTATAGCGTGGCAAGTTAACTATAAAAAATCAAAATAGAAGCCAGATACAGCTATAAAACTTGCCCACCGGGAGCAAGTTCTTTGGTTAACCTACGGCAAGGTAAATAAACTGTGACAGCTAATGTATGCCCATCACATTAACTTAATGCACAGACCTTGTTGGCCATTGTGACAACGACCCGGCGCATTAGTGATAGCAGCAGGCTAACCACCGATTTTGAGCAGGAGACCTAAACCCATGGCCATTAATGTTTCTTCATTAAAGCCTTATGTCCGGCTCCCAGGACTTTTAACGCTCGACAGATCTACAAAGGTTTGGGTTAGCCATCCGCTTGAAACCCGGCCAATTCTGGTAAACCGTCGCGGCGCCGCTGCCGTCGTTCAGCCACAAGTTTTGGTCGCAGATAAAGGTTTTCAAGCAGCACCGCCGCTCCGGCAATCCAGGGGGGAACGATCAGAGCGCCAATAATGCCCAACACCTGCACGCCCCCTAGCACCGCCAGCAGCTGATAGAGGGGGTGAACCCCCACCGATGACCCCACCAGCAGCGGATCGAGGATATAGGTTTCAAGGTTTTGAGCGACGACATACAGCAGCAGCACCCACAAAAACGTCCAGCCGCCCTGGGGGATGGACACCAGTAGCGCTGGAACAGCCCCTAAAATCGGCCCCAAAAACGGGATCAGGTTGGTCACCCCTGCGATCGCCCCCAGACCCACCGCCAGATCCTTTAGCCCTAGAAAGCTCAGACCAACGCTAGTGGCAATCGATAATAGGGCCGACACCACAAACCGTCCCCGTAAATAGCCACCAATGCGCTGTCCCATGGTGGGTATCTGGTCTAAAATCCGCTCGTCCCAGGGGGTGGGCAATAGCCGGGTCAGGTTTTTGATCAGGGTGCGGCTATCGGCCACCATGTAACCAGAGATAAACAGCGATAGCACCAGGCTGAGTACTCCACCCAAAATACCGGCGGTAACACCGTAGGAGCGCACCAGCAGCTGCCGACTTGATCTAATCGTCCAGCTGATCAATCCTTGCACGTCGATCAGCTGAGTAAATAGCTCATTGGTTGTAAATGGGCGTGTATCCGTAAAGGCCGTCAGCCAGGCATCGGCCTCGTTGAGCAACCCCCGGAGGGAGAGGGGTAGGCGGCGAATGATCTGTTCTATTTGCTCAAACACCGTTGGGCCAATCAGCACCCCCAGTAGGACCAGACCGCCAATTAGCGCCAGGTAGACCAAAATCGCCCCCAGCCAGCGGGGCACGCGATAGCGCTCCGCCCAGTCCACCACCGGCGCAATCGAACAGGCCAATACCACCGAAATCATCACCAGGAGCAGCAGGCTTTTAAGCTGCCAAAGGATTATTAGACATGGAATTGACGCTATCAGCAGGACAACGCTGCCAATGGATATGCTCAACCGCTGCGATGGCTCTTTAATCGAAGTTTCGGCTGAGAGTTCTTTGACCATAAAGTGGCAATAGGGTGAACTTTCCTTAGTCTACTGGCCTTTATAGCGTATAGGTAAAGTTGTCTACCAAGATTCCAGGAACGCAGCTATCCCCAAGGCTGCGCCGATCGTAGGTATCAATATCAGGAA
>JBCDJC010000284.1:0-6143 GCA_038748225.1 Cyanobacteria bacterium P01_H01_bin.26
AGGCCCCACCCCTAAATAGACAGCAGATATACCAAATGTGGATTATTTGGGGTAAAAATCTGGCAATTGGTCCTAACTTTTGAGGAATATCAAACTAAAGTCGGTTATTTCGGGGGTGTAGAATATCAGGCTTGGCTGGGAGGGAAAAAAGGGAACGGGATCTGTCAAAAAAATCCCCGGAGTAGAGGGGGGGAAGGGTTAAAGGGAAAGGGGGAAGGGGCTATTGGCGGGTGCCTTATTTACCAGCAAGTCCTAAAGGTGCTCCTTTCCTTAACTGGAAGCCCTCTAGCAAGAAACGGGTGGTTTTAGTTCTTGGCCATGCGTATCTTAGTAAGAGCGACATAAGACAGCAGCATGGATTCATTAGTTAGCGCCACAGCCAATGATCGGGAAACCTACAGCCGAATGGCCGAAGCGATTGTTTTTATTCGCCAAAATTACTTGAACCATCCTGATTTAGCTACGATTGCCCACCATGTAAATATGAGTGAGTATCACTTTCAGCGGTTGTTTACCCAGTGGGCTGGTATTAGTCCAAAACGGTTTTCGCGGTATCTCACCCTGGAATATGCAAAGTCAAGAATTGCTAATACAAAAAGTCTTCTAGAGCTATCTGTCGAATCAGGATTATCGGGTCCAGGCCGATTACACGATCTGTTTGTAACCATAGAGGCCATGTCACCGGGGGAATTTAAATCAGGGGGTAGGGGATTGAAAATTTACTACGGTATCCATGGAACTCCCTTTGGGAGCTGTCTGATTGCAAACACGGTTCGGGGTATCTGTGCGCTACGGTTTTTGGATAACGCGGATAAAGAACTGGCCCTACAGCAGCTGAGTGTGGAATGGCCCCATGCTGATATTGTTTGTGACCAGCAGAAAACTGCGGAGATTTGCGATCGCATCTTTCACCCCGCCTGTCAGTCTCCTTTAACGCTCCACATTAAAGGAACAAATTTTCAAATGCAGGTGTGGCGAGCCCTGTTGCAGATTCCCTTTGGCGAACTCACCACCTACCAGAGGCTGGCCGCCGCCATTGGTAAACCCACCGCCGCCCGCGCCATTGGCAATGCCGTGGGTTGTAACCCGGTGGGGTATCTGATCCCCTGCCACCGGGTGATACGCGGTACGGGGGAGATGGGCGGCTATCGCTGGGGGTTAGATCGTAAAACCGTCCTTTTGGGTTGGGAAGCGGGCCGGAGTGAGGCACAACCATGAGAGTTTCAGACGTGGCTGAGCTGTTGTTGTTGGCAGCGCTGTGGGGCGGCTCGTTTCTGTTTATGCGGATTGCGGCCCCGGTGCTAGGTCCGGTGTGGCTGATTGAACTCCGCGTATTGTTGGCAGGGCTGGTCCTGCTGCCGGTCCTACTCAAGCTAGGGCTGATGGCTGAGTTACGGCGCAATTTGGTCACCCTATTGATTGTTGGCTGTCTTAATTCAGCCATTCCTTTTTTGTTGCTGGCCTTTGCCTCGGTATCGCTACCCGCCGGGTTTACCTCTATTTTGAATGGGACGGCTCCCCTCTTTGGCACCGTAGTAGCGGCCGTTTGGCTGCATGAGAAACTAACACCGGCCCGGATGGTTGGCTTTGTGCTGGGGTTTATGGGCGTTGTTATTTTAGTCGGATGGAAAGCGATCGCAGCGATACCTGGTTTTTTGATTGCGGTTGTGGCCGGTCTATCGGCGGCGCTGACCTATGCGATCGCAGCACCCTACATTAAACAAAACCTGGGCGGTGTGCCGTCACTGGTGGTAACAACCGGCAGTCAGCTGGGGGCGGCTTTGGTAATCACACCCGCACTGCCCTTTACAATACCCCAACGAGCGCCGTCAGCTGGGGTGGCTATTTCTGTGCTGGCCCTGGCCGTACTGTCCACCGCCTTTGCCTACATTCTCTATTTCAGACTGATTCAAAACGTCGGCTCCACCAAGGCGTTAACGGTGACCTATCTAATTCCCATATTTGCCATGGTATGGGGGGCGATTGTTCTACAAGAAGCAATTACACCGTCAATGCTGTTGGGCTGTGGGCTGGTGTTGCTAGGCACGGCGATTGCTAACGATCTGTTGAGTCTCAAGAGATCGTAAAAGTGAGAAACCTGCGGAAACGCCTGTAAAGACGTTCAATGTATGGGTTGATGGCGTTGAGCGATGCTCAGTTTCTAGACCTCCCATCTCTCTGGAATGCTGCCAATCATGAAATCGAATGTGTTGCTTAAGTCAGTTGATGAAGTTTCTTTCAATTCGGTATTGGTAATGTTTTATCCGACTAGCATTACGAACAGCTTCTAGTGAGCTCCTTGGCTTGGGTTGCCCATGAACAACTACATAAAAATCGTGTGCCTCATAATCTAGCGGTCACCACTCAGTAACTCATTTGACAAATAAAGATACCTTAAAACTTTCTGGATACATAATAGTTGGGCTGCCTCAAGCAAAACTCAAGGTGATTAACTCTATTCACCTTTAATAGCAGACCATATCTAGTTTCAACCTGATTTTTACCAATCCCCTAACCGCCATCGCCAAAATAGGCATGAACTCAGGACCAGAGTAAACAGAATTGCAGCAATCCATCCTCCGAACACGCCGATCCCTAACTGCGGTAGAAAATTGACTAGACCCTCCCCTTTGCCGAACGTCAGAATATGCGTCAGGGGAACAAAACCTAACCAGCTTAAAAGGACGGCAAGGCGGCTGGGCACCCTGACATCACCAGTACCCTGAAGGCAGAAAGCGCTGCCAATATTCAAGGCATTGAAGGCGTTGTAGGCCACGGCCAACCAGAGTAATGTTTGGCCCAGTTGAATCACAGCCTGAACTTGAGCATCAGTCGTTGTAACAAACATCGGTACCAGCCATCGCCCATTCAGCGCAAGCAAGACATTTACCGAAACCGAATAAAGTACACACAAGGAGATCGCGACGTTGCCTAACCGTTTTGCCCAGCGGCGATTGCCTGCCCCAATTGATTGCCCAACTAAAGTGGTGCCTGCTTGAGCAATACCCAACGTTGGCATGTAGGCCGTAGACGTCAGCATCATCACGACCTGAGTCGCCGCTCCAGGGATAATGCCGAGCTTGACCTGCATAATTTGGAAAAAGGCAATGCCAGTCAAATCAGCCGTCATGAGCAATCCAAGCGGCACTCCCATTGCCACCAAATAACGAATCGTTTGCCAGTGGGGTTGCCAAACTTTGTGTGACTGAAAGTCTTGGCGAAGACTGCGGCTCAGAAAAATTACTAGAAAAAGCACTGTACCCACCGTGAGCGAAAGCGTCGTTGCCCAGGCAGCACCTGCCATCCCCATGCCCAACTGAAACATCAATCCCTCGTTTAAAACAACATTTACGAGGGCAATGGTGATTGATATTCCGAGCGTAACCGTTGTCTTGCCAATGCCATTAAAGAAGGCTGTCAAGCCCAAATTGGCAATTGCGATCGCGAGCCCCAGGAGTCGTGGCGTCCAATAGCTAATCGCCAATTGTTCAACCACTGGCGAGAACTGAAACAGCTTGAGCAGTTCACTCCCTGGCAAAGCCAAAAAAATAAACAGTGGTGTAAGCAGTAACGCACTCCAACATCCAGCACCAACTGCCTGCGCCGCCTGGTATGGTTTACCCTCTCCATATGCCTGCGCTACCAAAGTTTGCACATACATGCCCACCCCGCCAAACAGAATAAACAACACCAGAATGAGAAAATATAGCGCTCCCATCGCGGCGATCGCATCGGTCGAGAGACGTCCGATAAACCAAGAGTCTGTCAGATTCAATATTGCTTGAACCCCGCTGCTGAGAAATAGCGGCAATGCGAGTCGCAAAATGGCGCGATAATCCACACGTCGCTGTCCCCGCGAGCCGACTTTTGCCGCAGGAAGGTTTGATCCAAGTTGAGAAGTCATGGTAAAGCCTGGGTTTATCTTGGCGCTACCAAGTTGCTATCGTCTGCTGAATTAGATCACGAGCTTTGGCTAACGATTGCTCCCGAGCGTCTTCTCCTTCATTTAGATTCTCAGCATAAATAAAGGTCATGTCACTCACGCCGATAAGCCCAAAAACTGTCCGCAGATAGGGTTCTTGAAAATCGTAACTGGCGAGATCTGAACCAGAGGTATAACTGCTTCCTCGTGTGCTGATAACCAGCATTTTTTTGTCGGTTAATAAGCCTTCCCAAGCTGGCGTAAACGTCCGATTTACACGCACAATCTGGTCAATGTAGGCTTTGAAATTGGCCGGAACGCTGAAGTTATACATCGGAATACCAAACACATAGCGTTCTGCTTGCAACAACTCAGCAATTAGCTCATCAGACATATGTAAAGCATCAGCCAGCTCAGCCGGTAAAGTTTCAGACTTGTTGAATGCTGCAGCAATCCAGGATTCATCAATGGGCGGCACTGGTTGTTGGCCAATATCACGGTAAGTCAACGTATTTTTGGGGTATCGCTGTATCCAACTCGATACAAATTCTTTTGATAGGGTACGCGAAATTGAACGACTTCCTCTTGGGCTAGAGTCTACATGTAAAATATGCGACATTTGCAGACATTTCCTCAATCATTAGTTGGATACCTGAAGTATCTAGCTAATGAGGTTTTAGGATCTTGCAGCTTCTTCCGATTTTTTGCACATTCTCACTGACTATTGATAAAGGCTTTGGGCGTTGTCCCCACCCATCGCTTAAAGTGGCGATTCAAATGGCTTTGATGGGTAAATCCAACCTCTAGTGCAATGTCGGCGATTGCTAGTTTTCCTTTAATCAAAAGTCGTTTGGCTCGTTCCACTCGCTGCTGGATTAAATACTGATGGGGTGTCAATCCAGTCGATTGCTTAAACAAACGAGTGAAGTGATTAGGACTAAGTTGGGCGATCTCAGCCAGGTCAGCCAGAGTCAGGTCTTGGTCAAGATAGGTATCCACATACTCAATGACTTGTCGAAGCCGGTAACGTGGCAGTCCTCCTGCTTGAGTAGGCAAAATGGTTTCTTGGGTCGTGTAGTGGCGAAACAAGTGAGCAAAAAGCGTGTTGCAAAGGGTGTCAGCATATAACCGCCCTCCCAAATTGCCTGACTCAAGTTCAGCTTTGAGTGACAACCCAATCCCGTGGACTAACGGATCCGCCTCTGTAAAACGCGGAACTAGGTCAGCGGCCTGATGGTCATTAGCAGCTCGTGCGGCATGGAGCAATGCACTTGGCTCAAGACTAAGAATCAAGTAGCGATTTTCAGCATCCCAATTTGCATGGTGAGGCGTACCTGCTGGCACAATCAAAACGCTGCCAGCCCGAAATTGTTCCTTTTGATACCGGGTTTCTATCCATTGCTCAACTTGAGTCGGTCCTTCCAAATGAACCAGAACTAAGTGGTGTTGAGAAGTGATCGCCGGAATTGTGTGAGCAGGATGGTGATAATAGCTCAGGTGAACCCCACTCCACTGTCCTGATTGGCTTGAAAGCAGTGCCCCTGAAGGCAAAACCTGCTCCACTTCACGATCTTGAGTGAGATCTACTGCCAAGGCACGCTGAATCGGTAGATTGTCGGGTCGATCAGATGACTTCTTCACCATAACCAACGCATCCATGAACTTTAAAGCGAAATATAGTCGCACCTCAATTATGGCTCATTCTCAGGTACGCCTCTTAGGCTGAGCTGCCAGCCCAACCCTATGTTGGTGCGGGCAGAAAAAAGCTATCTGTGGGTATTTGCGGTCATCTGCTGTCGCACAACTGCAACGTTAGGCTGAGTTGACGTAGAGAAAGCATAATAAACAATGGTAGACCTCTCCTCTCTATAGGCGCGTAGACCTCATGAAACAAGAACCTCATTTACTGAAAGAAGTCCAACTTCCTCCTCCACCTCCTCCCAAACGACCTACAGCTGTGGGCTATGAAGACTATCCTTTTCACCCTAGCCTAACTCCAAGGGAAAGAGAAATACTCAGGCTCGCTGTAGCAGGATTAGATGATAAACAAATCTCACAGCGCTTACAAACTTCACTTCGCAATGTTAAGAAGTACATCCTCCGTCTCCAAACGAAAACTGATAGGTATAGTAAGGAATCTCCACTTAGCCATCTACTTAAAAACAGGTGCTGATTGATTGGAAAGAGATCAATCCATCGCTTTTTGAGTCCAGTAGGGCGC
>JBCDJC010000285.1:0-6100 GCA_038748225.1 Cyanobacteria bacterium P01_H01_bin.26
CCATCGCCTTCGCGCAGCTCTTCTCCATTGAGTAGGACAATCCCCCGGGCCACCTGCAACCAGGCAAAACGATTTATCGCCAGGTCATAGCAAATCTGATGCGCCGGTTCTAAAACAGCGGTGTAAAGATCGACATCCTGAAACACTTTAACTGCACCCTCCCGGCCGTCCTGAGCGGCAATCAGCCTCAGCTGTCCCTGTCTTTCGGCCAGAGGAAACTCACGTTGCTCGTACCTTGGAGGCAGCTGTTGTTGGTTAGGCAAAATCCAAATTTGTAGGAAGTGCACCGGGTCTATTGGCGATGCATTGAATTCACTATGGGTAATGCCTGTCCCAGCACTCATGATCTGAGCTTCGCCAGGGTGAATCACCGCACCATTGCCCAGACTGTCTTGGTGTTCTAACGCACCTGCCAAAACATAGGTGAAGATTTCCATATCCCGATGGCTGTGGGTAGGAAAGCCTGCCCCCGGAACCACGCGATCTTCATTGATCACTCGCAGCGCCCGAAAGCCCATGCGATTGGGGTCTTGAAACCCGCCAAACGAAAAGGTGTGGTAGCTGTTGAGCCAGCCAAGCTGGGTCTGGCCACGGTGATTACGGTCGTGCAGCAAATCGGTTTTCATAGCAATGTTGCCTGGGATACGTTTGGGAAATGCGATCGCACAAAGAACTTATATAATGCCGAGTCTAGGCACCTAAGTCGCCAAAGTACTCGCGAAAGCCAACAACTTTGCCATGGTTGACCTCAAATGCGATCGCATTATGCCCCTTATAGGGTTGACCGGCGTAGAGCCCTTCTGCTTCAAATTCAAACATTACAGATGTGTCGTCAGTGAGCACGTACTGCGGTTCAGAAAACGCCAGTCGGTCGCCTGCTGCTTCATGGTCTCGACATTTGGCAATCATCTGCTGTCGTCCCTCGGGGCCACTAAACTTGCCGCGATGGGTCCCCATCGGAAACCAAAACATCATCTCCTCGGCCAGCACTGCAATGTAGGGATCGAAGTTGCCGGTAGTCCAACCCTGAGCAAACAAATCAAAGGCTTCACGGGCCGTTGCAATATCTGTCATGACATCTAACGTTATCGGTGACTCTCCAACTATACATCCCTCAACCAATGTTGCTGACTACTGTTATTGCGGTGATATTTTAGTGTAATGAGGTGGTCACTTCCAATTTGATAACTAGCACCTACTTCGTGAATGCTGTGGCTATCTTTCATACGGTAGTACAGGAATCAATGCATTTCAGAAGACTACTTTTAGGATGTCTATTAAAATTGCTAGTAAAACTGCCAGCCTTTTCGCCAGCCTAATGGTGTTAGCCAGTGGAGCGGCCCATGCCCTCCAACCACTCCCTGCCGATGCGCCCTTACCGTCCACGCTTCCGGGTCTAGTCGCTCGCCGCATCCAGCTAGATTTGGCCAAACGTCTGAATGTGCCAGCTGACAATATCATTATTGGGGTAGCGACACCTCAAACCTGGAACGACCAATGTCTGGGACTGACTCGACCCAACGAAAACTGTGCAGCCGGGGAAATACAAGGATGGCAAATACAGGTAGAAAGCTCGCAGCAGCGGTGGGTTTATCGCAGCGATCGCATTGCCCGTCGTCTGTACCTGGAACCCTTGCCCAACAGCACTGACTTTAATCAAAGAGATTTCTCTGCAGACATTAGCCAAAAGCTCCTAGAGACCGTTTCACAACAGGTTCAGCAACCCAGCGAAAATCTGCAAATTCTAGAAGTCCAGGCCGCCACCTGGGATGGCTGTTTTGGTATCGCCGAATTTGGTGTAGCCTGCACACAAGAGGCGATTCCAGGATTTCGCGTACTGGTCAACGATGGGCCAAAAGATCAGGTCGGCAACCTGCAAAGAGACAGCTGGCCAGAGAATCGAGAATTTCAAAGAGAATGGGTGTACCATTTGAATGAAGACACTTCACAAATTATTCAAAACACAGCTGCCAGTGATAAAAATGGCCGAACAGCCAGCTGGTTTTACCGTTCATTAGAACGTCGAGAGGACCTAGAGCCTCAAGTTATTTTCCAAACGAAGGTGCGTAATGACTATGAAGGACGTGTATTCATCACAACGTTAACAGCTGATGGCACATTGAGTGAGGAGATTGTAAGTCTTAATCCAAACGATGACTCCATATCAGAAGTTCTCCCCTCACGTCAGATATCTCACTCAGCCGCTACCGAATTTGGCATGCTGTTACAGCGACAGAATTTTTCCAATTTCAACCAAATGAGCTACGTCAATGAAGACCCGTATTTGGCGACCCACGGCAGCATCACGCTTGTTGATGCTGAAACTGTTGTTGAGATTAGTGCTGAAAATGAGGATTTGCCTGCTGGCTTACGGACGATCCTTGAAGCCTGGCAGGCTTTACGCTAGACCTTTGAGAGAACGGCAGCACGGAGTTGCTCCCGTCAAAAGATTTGGGCCAACGCGGCTTCACTAGGTGCAAATTAGCTGAGGCTGTTTAACTGCTCACTTAAGAAGTCGATGAATACGCTCACCTTGAGAGAGTCTCTTCGGCTGGGTAAATAAAGCGCGTAGATGCCAGTGTCTGTCTCAGTGTGAGGCTGAGCTTGAAAGTCAGAAAGCACGGCCTGGAGCCGTCCGGCTTGAACATCGCCCCCCGTCAACCAAGTTGGCATCAATATCAGCCCCGCTCCGTCTAAACACATCTGGCGCAGCAGCGCTGAGTTGTTGGCACACAAGGAACCCTGTACCCGCACGTCGTATAGCTCGTCTGCTCGCTGAAACCGCCAGGTGGTGCCATACCCGGCAGAATAGGCAAATAGCAGACAGTTATGCTGAGTGAGATCGTTGGGATGCTGAGGGATGCCGTGGCGCTCAAAGTACTCAGGCGCGCCACATAGTAAACGGGTGTACGAAGCAAGCTTACTAAGAATGAGCGTGGAGCTTGAGCGCTCAAGATTGCCCACGCGAATAACTAAATCAAGCCTCTCTTCAACAAGATTGGCTAATCCATCACTCAGCTGAAGTTCAAGCCTAACACCGGGATACTGCCCTAAAAAGCTGGTAAGAAGCGGTGCGATATGGAGCTGCCCAAAGACCACTGGCAAACCCACCCGCAAAACACCATGGGGGATGTCCTGTTGCTCCGCAATACAAAGTCTGGCCTCTTCAATATCTTGCAAGATTTTGACCACTCTGTCGTAGTATTTGCGTCCGGCTGAGGTGAGGGTGATACTACGGGTAGAGCGGTTGAGCAGCTGAGTGTTTAAGGAGGTCTCAAGACCGTTTACCTGACGAGTCACTGAGGAAACGGCCAGGTTTAGTTGTCTAGCAGCCTCTGAGAAACCACCCGAGTCTACTGTTTTAACAAATGAGCGCATGGCAGCAAGCTGATCCATCTGTCTTTTGCTTTTGCGTTTTTTGCAAAGGTGATTAGCACAAGTGCCATATTAACATTCCTGTTGAGGCGAACTATAGTTGAGCTATCTCTGCTAAAGCGAGGCAAGCAACGATGGCACTCACAATTAGGATTACCTCTGATTTTATTTGTCCCTGGTGCTTGGTGGCTGAATCGAGGCTCAACAAGGCGATTGAACAACTTGATCCTGCCATCGAAATTGAGCGGGTCTGGTATCCCTTTGAACTCAATCCAGATATGCCAGCCGCTGGGATGGATCGCAAGCTCTATCGTAGTAACAAATTTAGTAGCTGGGAATATTCTCAACAGCTAGATGCTCAAACGATCCAGGCCACTCAGTCAGATGATGTTGAGTTTCGCTATGACCAGATGGAGATAACGCCAAATACGTTTAATGCCCACCGTTTAACCTGGTTTGCCAACAAAAGTGGACTGGCAACTAAGATGGCGGTGCGAATACTGCGGGCCTATTTTAGTGAGGGTCAGAACATTAGCAACGTCGATACCCTAGCCACCCTGGCGGCTGAAGTTGGGTTAGAGGCTGACGTCGCTAGGGACTTTTTGCTGTCGGATGAGGGCAGCCAGGAAGTTCGAGCGTTGGAACAGCATGCGCGCAAACAAGGCGTTCGCGGTGTTCCACATATCCATATCGGTGATGAGATAGTGTCCGGTGCGCAACCGGTCGAGGCATTAGTGGCAACCCTACGAAGGGCCACTGACGCATTAGAAGCATCAAATAATCCCGTCCCAAGCACCCATGGCACCGTAGAGAAGATCTAGGGTGCCATGGCCGCTACGTTTATACACCAGTATCTGAAGGAGGCTCTATGAACACAGTTAATAAACGTGCCGTTGTCATCGGGGGTTCCCTAGCCGGTTTGTTCACAGGTACTCTCCTACGCTCTATTGGCTGGCAGGTAGATATTTATGAACGGTCTCCCCGTGAGTTAGACAGTCGCGGTGGTGGCATTGTCCTACAGCCAGAGGTGGTCACGGCGTTTCAAAAAGCGGGGATTCCCCGCGATAACCTAGGGGTTGTTGCCAGTGAACGCTACTACCTGCAGCGTGACGGCGGTATTCAACCCATGGTCATGCGTCAGACCCTGACCTCCTGGAACTTACTATACGGTTCGATGCGGCGATATTTTCCAGATGAGCACTATCACCAGGGTAAAGTTTTAACCCTGGTTCAGGCTGATGATGAAACGATAACGGCCATCTTTGCCGATGGCACCCACGAAACAGGAGGTTTACTAATTGGGGCTGACGGACCCACCTCGACGGTTCGCCAACAGCTTTTGCCGACCCACGCGCCTGAGTATGCCGGTTATGTAGCCTATCGAGGTCTAGTCGACGAGCCAGATTTAGACCCGGAAACCGCTAAAATCTTTACCGAGCGCTTTGTATTTTATGACTTTCCCAACTCCCATATTTTGGCCTATGTGATTCCAGGAGCCAATGAGTCGCTGGTGCCCGGAGAACGGCGGTTTAACTGGGTTTGGTATGTCAACTATGATGAAAAGACAGAGCTACCCCGTCTTCTCACTGACAAAAATAATCAGCGCAGAGACCGGTCTATTCCACCGGGAATGATGGCCCCTGCCATCGAAACAGAGATGCGCACCTATGCCAATCAGGTGCTGGTAGAACCGTTTCAAAAGCTAGTCGAGGTCACTAAAGAGCCGTTTGTCCAATCAATTTTAGACCTGGGTGTGCCACAGATGGTATTTGATCGGATGGCGCTAGTGGGAGACGCTGCGTTTATCCCCCGGCCCCATACGGCGGCAAGTACCGCTAAGGCAGCGGCCAATGCGATCGCATTGGCTGATGCCCTCGCTACCCATAATCACGACATTCCAAAAGCACTAAAGGCGTGGGAAGTAGAGCAGCTAGGGCTGGGGGAAAGTTTGCTAAGACGGGGACAGGGGCTAGGTAAACGCTCCCAGTTTATGTACGGAAAAGGCCGCATGGAGGGATAAAAAAGGACCACCCGGCTCCTACTGTATAGCCTGCTGGGCCAGGGCAAATGCGCCCATAATGCCAGCTTTGTTGCCCAACTTTGGCGGTACGATATAGTTGTCAACATCAGTCATAATTTTGGGAACCTCCAGATAGGCTCCAAGTCGTTCACGCACCTGGGATCGAATCAACGGTAACAGCCGTGGCTGGGCCATCACCCCCCCGCCCAGAATAATCCGCTCAGGGGAAAGGGTAAGAATAAAGTTGATCAATCCCGTTGACAAATAGTGGGCTTCTAAGGGCCAGGCGGGATGATCGGCGGGGAGAGACTCGGCCTGTTGTTGCCATCGTTTTTCCATGGCAAATCCGGAGGCCAGTCCTTCTAGACAGTCTCGATGAAACGGGCAAGATCCAACAAACGGATCGACAGACAAATCGTGGGGGATCAAAATATGCCCCATTTCAGGGTGCAGCAGTCCGTGAATTGGTTGACCGCCCACGACAACGCCGCCGCCAATTCCCGTACCAATCGTCAAATAGATAAATGTCCCTAAACCGGTACCATGACCCCAGCGGTATTCCCCTAGGGCAGCGGCATTGACATCGGTATCAAACCCAACGGGTACAGCCAGTTCACGCGTAATCGTACCGGCAAAGTCAATCTGTTGCCAGGCAGGCTTTGGCGTGTTTAAAAACCAGCCGAACTTAGGAGAGTTTACACAAAC
>JBCDJC010000286.1:0-6092 GCA_038748225.1 Cyanobacteria bacterium P01_H01_bin.26
CTAACCAACTGTTTCAACCTATGGACATTGCCGAAATTAAAACCATTCTAGAAAATAGTGACTCCCAGAAACGGCTCAAGGGGATTGTTGCCCTCAAAGAATACGATGCCGATATTGCTAGCCCTTTACTGCTAAGCAGACAGGACGACCCGGCATTTTTAGTGCGTTCCTTTGTGGCCATGGGACTCGGGCGTAAGCGCAGCGATGTCGGGTTTGCGGCCCTGTTGACCATGATGGGTTCGGATCCCGATGCCAATGTCCGAGCAGAGGCCGCTAACTCCCTGGCGATGTACGGCGATGCGGCTATTCCCCACCTGGTTAGCACGTTTCACTCCAATGACAACTGGCTGGTCCGGCGCAGTATTTTGGCTGCCATGATTGACCTCCACAGCCCCGTCCACATGCTAGAAATTTGCCTGAGCGCCATTGGTGACAGCGACCTTACCGTCATTAATGCCGGGGTGGATCACCTGAGCCTGCTGGCGGATACGGACCAGGCCGCCACGGCCCTAGCAGAAATTTTAGCCCTCAAAACGGCCAAGAACTGGTACACACGCATGCACGTTGCCTATGCCCTCAAGCGGTTTGACGACCCGGCGGCTAGGGCTGCCCTGGTAGAGCTACGTCAGGACCCGCAACACAAGGTGGTAGCCGCCGCGCTGGAGGGGTTGGTGCCCTAGGGAATGGTAGACCCTGCTACAGCTTGAGCAGAAGGACTCTGGTAGTTTTCCCCTAGGTTGAAATCTTTAGGCAGACTTTATTGCTGTTTCTACAGATTTTCGCTACCTTTGATGTAAATAAATGTAAACTTGTTTGTCCATGGCTTGCGTTTAGACGCGAGCTAAAAATTACAGGTCATATCCTCTATGCTATCGACTACAACTACTGCTCCTGCTGACAGCTTAGAAGCCCTGGCCGTTACCTTTTTTGAGCGCTCCGTGGGTCAGTGGAATTCCAAGCGTCGCTACTACACTCTCAAAAGCGGTGATGTCCAGGAGGTGGTTAGCGAGCTAACGATTGAGTTTTTGAGCGGTGACCACCCCACCATGTTGGCCCTCGCCGATACCCACGCCCTGGCTAACCCTCTGGTTTGTGGGGTTCAGTTTGCCTGGCAGAGCAGCTACATTAGTCCTAGCCGTAAGCAGTCAGTGGGCTCCACCGCCTTTGGTATTCGCGACAACATGCTTTATCGCGATCGCGGATTTGCCACCCCCAAACCGGTGGTTGCTAGCTATGAGTTTCGCGATCGCAACACCATGCAGCTCCACACCGAGTACAACGGCTCTGCCTTTGATGAAGAGCTCAAGCTAATTGGCGATAGCTATCGCACCCGTCAAACCATTATTTCGCGGGCGGGTGAAGAGATTATGATCGGTCAGTACCTGGAGACGCGGGTCTAGCTGGGGAGGGTTTAGGGTGCCTCGGCGGAGTCTTGCACCTCTAGGCTGCGCCGCGTTGTATTTCGGGTCAGACCGTTCCACACGTCTAACTCCTTAGTCGAGCGGCCCAGCAGCTGCCCCCGCGAACGGTG
The DNA here is from genome assembly GCA_038748225.1 of Cyanobacteria bacterium P01_H01_bin.26. Taxonomy (GTDB): domain Bacteria; phylum Cyanobacteriota; class Cyanobacteriia; order Phormidesmidales; family Phormidesmidaceae; genus Leptothoe. Next base: position 1,532 of record JBCDJC010000286.1, read on the forward strand.
GGTCAATCCCTGGGCCATCGTAAAGTCGGCCCCAGCAATGTTACCCACCATGCCAAAGTCAACATCCGTCAGGTCGCTAGCCCGCAGGTCCGCATTTTGAAACTCCGTGCCGCTGACGCGGGTACGGCGCAGGCTAGCCCCCGTCAGAAATGCTTTTTGCAAGTTAGCCCCGCTGAGGCTGGCATCATCCAGGATGGCCCCGGTGAGGTCGGCCCCGCTGAGATAGGCTCCCAACAGTTTTGCCCCCCGCAGGTTAGCGCCCCGCAGGGCAGCCGTGTTTAGATAGGCCCCGTTTAAAACGGCCCCTGGACCGACCGCGCCGGAACCTTGGTAGCGAAACCCTTCTGGCCACTGGGTCTGGTCATCATAGAGGGCGATATTGAGTCTGGTCCCGTCTAGGTTGGCCCCCCTCAGGTTGGCCCCGCTCAGATTGGCCCGGTGAACAAAGGCCCCGGTGAGATCCGCCCCGCTCAAATCGGCACCGATGAGTTCTACACCCCGCAGATCGGCCCGCTGCAGCTGGGCTCCGCGCAGCACCGCTCCGCTCAGGTCGGCTCCAATAAGGGTAACGCCCTCCAAACGGCAGTCACCCAGGTGGGCCGCCGATAGATCTACCCGATAAAAATCAAATCCGCGCAGATCGCTACCGGATAGATTCGCCCCGCTCAGACTACGCTGGTTTGACAACCGCTCCAAAAAAGAGGCTTCTAAACTTACGGTTTCGGGATGGCTCATGGCTGGCTAAACTTTGTAATTGAACCGCTATGCAAACGGTGGTAGGGCTAGTGTACCAGCGCCCCCAGGCCCCATTGCCACCAGACAGGCCATCTTACGGATAAGATCCCATGCCATTTCACACACCCATGACCATGATGGATTTCTTTTGCAAAAGCGAAGGGATCTGGTTTATTCAGCGGGCCGTCCATCATTTTGACTCCGTCGCCGATGAATCCGGTGAATCTAATCTGATTGTGGATGTCATTGCCCCCCAGGACCCACGGATTATAGAAATTTGCCAAAATCAGGGTGTGGAGCCGAGCAAAGCCGCTGGCGGTGCCCAGTTTTCCTGGCAGTCAAATACTAAAGAGTTTACCTACGACGCTAAGTACGCGGCCATTCTAGTCGATATTCCCAATGACGATCGCGGTCGCTCGGGACAGCTGCTACGGGACCGGGGCTATGTGGAAAACATGCCGGTGGTAGGGCGCTATGGCTTTGCCGACGATGGGGTGCTGACCATTGACAATGAGTATGACAAAAACCAGGGGCAGGAACGGTGCTGGTTTCTCTCCGACGATTTTCGGGTGCGGGTAAGCACCGCTCGCCTGGCCAACGGTGTCAACCTGATGACCTATTGCTCAGAGCGCCGGTTTGTTACCCAGGAAGCCCTGGCTGCAATGGTTCGAGCCCATGCTGAGCGGCTACATCCAGCCTGATGTAACGGAATATGTCTTTGTCTCTAAGATTCAGGACATGCCCAGGGCGAATCTCCTATGCTGCGGTTGGCAGATGGTATCTGTCGTAACCGTTATAAATTAGTGCGAAGACAAATGTACCGCCCTTTTCTAGAGCATTTAGAAGCCTCCTTAAAAGAAAAGTTTGAACTGCAGCCGCGGGCCATTCCCCAAGGGCTGGAATGTAAAATTAGCGAGCGAGGGCGGCATCCAGCATCGATTCAAAGCTGGTGCTATCAGTCACCTGAGCTACGCAAGATTCGCTATACCTATATCGACGCCGGTAAGGGCGCGCAGATATTTAACGGTGTTCTTTATCCCAATCACTGTTACGATGCGCCGCTGTTGGGGATTGATTTTTTGTCCTTTGGCAAGGTTAAAAACCTGATTGTCTTAGATTTTCAACCGCTGTTCCAGGACGAAGCCTATGAGGCCAAGTATCTGATGCCGCTCAAGGAGCTGCGCGACAGATATTCTGAGCTGGCCCAGGGTCTGGAAATGAAGTTCTACGATGCTAATCAGTATTTTTCAAAGTATTTACTGTTTGCTAAAACAGACACTGAAACCGTATCTACGCGAGTACTGTCGGCATTTAAAGACTATTTAGATCTCTATTGGCAGTTGCTGGCGGACGCCACTCCCCTAACCACCGACGTGGAGATTGCCCGAGTTAAAAAAGCTCAGATTGACTACGACCAGTACAGCGCCGAACGCGACCCGGCCCACGGTCTATTTACCAGCTATTTTGGCTCAGACTGGGCCGACCGGTTTCTCTATGAGTTTTTGTTTGAGGATGCGGTTCCCCTCGCTGTTCAGGCCCATTAACGTTGCTGAGGGCACCCCTACGGTGCCCCCTACCCATGACTTTATATCAACCGTTTTTAGACTATGCGATCGCCACACTTCAAGATCGCCTGGACCTCTCCCCCTACCCAATTCCGGCTGGCTTTGAAAGCAATACGGCCACCACGGGTAAGGGTAAGCGTGAGGTGACCGTAAGCACCACCAGCCATGGCTACTGCTCCCCCAAACTCAGGCAGATTCGCGCTGCCCATGTCCAAGCTGGCGACAGTTTGCAGGTACTTAACTTTGTGATTTTTCCCAAACTTGAGTACGATTTGCCCTTTTTTGGCGGCGATCTGGTGACCCTACCCGGTGGGCATCTTATTGCCATTGATATGCAGCCGCTGTTCCGAGACAGTCGCGACTATCAGGCTCGCTATAGCGACCCAATTATGCCCATGTTCAAGGGCTACCAGCGACACCTTCCCTGGGGGGGAGACTTTCCAGCAGAGGCTCAGCCCTTCTTTTCACCTGCATTTCTCTGGACTCGGCCCACCGATCTCGAGGCCGTGACCACCCATGTGTTCAACGCTTTTAAGGACTATTTAGACGCCTATATTGGCTTTGTCGAGCAGGCCGAGCCCGTGGGCGATCCGGCGCAGCTCAAGGCAATTGAGGCGGCCCAGCTCAGCTATATTCGCTACCGCGCCGAAAAAGACCCGGCCCGAGGCATGCTAACCCGCTATTACGGCGCTGAGTGGACCGAAGAGTATATCCATGGCTTTCTCTTTGATCTAGAACGACATCTGCAGACCGCCTAGGGGCCCGTGTCGTGTCCCATAGCCTCTGCCCGTGGGGATGTGTGCCTACCCAGCGGATAAACTTGCTGTGGCCAAATTTCCATAGCCAAAACCGCTCGTGTTTTGGCCATTTAGCCTGTTATTAGTTGTCATAGCCCTTATAATTCGTAATATATCGTGACCCCATCCCGGTATATAAAATAGATTGGTAGCTTTTTGTAGACGGGTCTGTGGCCACTTTTTTCAGAGCGCAATAACCATCTATTGCAGCGGGTAAAGTTTCTTTAACTTTCTTAGATTCACACCCTATTCGCTTTAATCTTCATATTGGGGAGAGCGACGTTTGCCGAGATGATTAATGACTTCTGTGAAGGTTGTTTCAGGTTATCTGCATTCGCCTATCTACTTTAGAAACTGTTTTTATGCAGTTGCTTGACGGGTTCTCGTCCCCACTTTTTTGGAAACCTATTTCGACGAATCAAATTTAGGAGATTCAATCTATGTTTGATGCGTTTGCTAAGGTCGTCTCCCAGGCTGATGCAAGAGGCGAATATCTCAGCAGTGCTCAATTGGATGCTTTGCAGGCTATGGTTGCTGACAGCAATAGCCGTATGGATACCGTTAACCGTATTACCAGCAACGCTTCCGCAATCGTGACCAATGCCGCTCGTGCCCTATTTGCCGAGCAGCCTCAACTAATCGCTCCCGGCGGTAACGCTTACACTAGCCGTCGCAATGCTGCTTGCTTGCGCGACATGGAGATTATCCTTCGCTATGTAACGTACGCCATGTTTACTGGCGATGCTAGCGTGCTCGACGATCGTTGTTTGAACGGTCTACGCGAGACTTATCTGGCCCTTGGTACACCCGGAGCTTCAGTTGCCGTCGGTGTTCAAAAGATGAAGGAAGCTGCGCTGGCAATTGCCGGAGACAGAAATGGCATCACTCCTGGTGACTGCAGCAGCCTCATGGCTGAGCTGTCTGGCTACTTTGACCGTGCAGCTGGCGCTGTTGGTTAAGTTAATTCCCTAAGGTGTTCTTAGGGAGTTTGGTGTTTGACAAATAAGAAGAGTTCTCCAATCGCTTGACTCTTTTTTCTGTCTGTCTGTATTAGAAACATTGGGAGATATCTCAAGTAATGAAAACCCCTCTGACTGAAGCAGTATCTGCTGCTGATTCGCAAGGTCGTTTCCTCAGCTCCACCGAAATCCAGTCGGCTTTTGGTCGTTTTCGTCAGGCAAATGCCTGTCTGCAAGCTGCCAGCTCGCTGTCCGCAAAGGCAGATAGTCTTTGCTCCGGTGCTGCCCAAGCGGTCTATAGCAAGTTCCCCTATACCACTACGACCCCTGGTCCTAACTATGCGGCCGATCAGCGTGGTAAGGACAAGTGCGTTCGTGACGTTGGCTACTACCTCCGTATGGTTACCTACTGCCTCGTGGTAGGTGGTACTGGCCCCATGGATGAGTACCTGGTTGCTGGTCTAGATGAGATCAACCGTTCCTATGAGTTGTCTCCTAGCTGGTA
>JBCDJC010000287.1:0-6039 GCA_038748225.1 Cyanobacteria bacterium P01_H01_bin.26
CCGCTTAGTTACCCCACCTTCTCACCATGGCTGAGTTTCCCGCCGTTGCCTTTAGCGATCGCTCTCACTGGGGACGTATCCAGGTCAGTGGAGCCGATCGACTCCGCTTTCTCCATAACCAATCCACCAACGCTTTTGAGCGCCTGTCCCCTGGCACAGGCTGTGAAACCGTATTTGTCAGCTCCACCGCCCGCACCCTAGATTTAGCCAGCGCCTATGTAGATGAGGAGAGCGTTTTGCTCCTGGTATCTCCAGGCATGGCAGCGGAGCTGATCGGCTGGATGGATCGCTATATCTTTTTTGCCGATCGGGTCACCCTTGAGGATTGCAGCGAAACCACATTTGCCATTACTCTTCTCGGTTCCGAGGCCGATGGGCTGCTGGACCAGCTAGGTTTGCCTAAACCGGACATAGCCCCCTGCAGCCACACTCGCGGCAGTTTGCCTACCGCTAACGCCACGGTTCAAATTGCCAGGGGGACAGGTTTAGCCACCCCCGGATACACTCTCATGGGTACCAAAGAGTCTGGCGCACAGCCGTGGCTGGTCCAATGGCTAGGCGACCAGGGTGTTCCCTGTCTATCTTCGCAGCAGTGGGAGGTCCTACGCGTTCGGCAGGGTCGTCCCATGCCTGGTCAAGAGCTAACCGATCAGGACAATCCCCTAGAAGCCGGCCTATGGCATGCTATTTCCTTTGAAAAAGGCTGCTACATCGGCCAAGAAACCATTGCCCGGCTCAACACCTACCAGGGCGTCAAGAAACAACTTTGGGGGTTAAAACTAGGGAACCCCACCGCCGATGTTTCTCTCACCCTAGAAGGTAAACCGGTCGGCAAAATCACCAGCGTGGTCGCTGACGACAGCGGTATCTGGGGCCTAGGGTACCTGCGTACTAAAGCCGGTGGCGCGGGTTTAACTGTAGATGTAGGGGAGACTACCGCCGATGTGGTGGATCTTCCATTTACATCCCGTGGATATTTGGATGGCACCACCTAGTTTGTGACCTCACCCCAGTTGTGTGGGTGATATCGATGGAAATAATGTTATTTCTTAATATTTTCTCAGTATTTCCATTTCGTAGTCGAACACCAAGTGGCTACAATAACTATCAAGTGTCATTTCTGCTACCGATTATTTTCGGGTGAAAAGACTGGCATTGGCGTGGGTACTCTGAAAGCGTATTGAGTTATTTGCGTCAGCCTAGTCTCAACAAGCACTCACATTCTGTGGGTTGGAGTTGACGCGTTCAGGTTTAAGAAAACTTTATTCCTACGGCCGATCCTTCCTTTGGGGAGGGCAAGCTACTTCCATAGAAATTTCGCAAATAACAATCCTATTTAGAGGTTCAAATCATGGCAACGTCTACTCTGAGATTACAGCTCGATCGGGCTGTCCGTTACGCGGTTAGCGATGCCCTGGCGTCGGTTAAATCCCATATGTACGATTTAGAGTACGTTCAGCGGCGCTCTCCCCAGGAGCTAACCACCTGGAACAACTATTTGGTGGAGCTGAGAGCCCTGCATCAGCGACTGCTAAATCTACCCAGCTTGGAAACGGCCCAGTGGCTAGGTGATGAGCGCGCCGAGCAGGCCCCCACATTTACTCCGTTTGTCAATCGCATCAGCGATGCCAAGACCAATATTCGCCGGGTACACAGCTGGCTGATTTCGTTATCCCAGGCTGCTACCACCGGGCACGGGGCTGACGAATCCGCCGTCGCTCTTCTAGAACAGAAAAACTATAGCCACCAGGTAGCCCAGGCATTAAAACAGCTCGAACGGCTACCCGCACCCGGTAGTGAAGCCTGGCTGCATAGGTATCAGTCTGCTGTTGAGACATCGCTGCCGGTGCAACAGTCTCGAGTGCGGGCGGTCGCCTAGGGGGCTGTCGCTAATGATTGGTATGTTTTTTTACATATCGAGTTTTCCATGGGCTGTCTTCGGGGCAGCTCTTTTTTTGGGTTTTTATGGCGTCTGTCACATCTGAGGATGAAAGGAGCCGATCGGGGTTACACTAATAGCCTCTACTCTCCCAAAGCGTTGGGTTGTCAATGGGGCAACTCTCCCAATGCAGGTTTGCCATGGGTGCAGGTTTGCCTCAGTAGTCAGTTTTGCTGTCATCCACGTCTTGTCCAGGATCTTTAAAGTTGTCTTCTCCGCCGCCGATTAAGTCCCTCAAAGACGAGCCGACCCAACAGCAGGCGTCGGACTATGGTCCCTTGGTGATTACCATTCTGATGTTTTTGGGGGTGATTGGGGTGCTGTTCTACGGGTCCTCGCCACGGGGTTACAGGTCCTATCGTCTGCCGATGCGGTGGCTCAGGTCATCCGGGCTGCTGCAATTAGGCTCCGCTAACTGGGTGGATTCGCCCCTGCCCCTGGCCATGTCGGGGGGAGACCCGCACATTCGCGCTTTGATGAGGACCATATCGGCGAGTGAGTCCAATATGGATCGGCCCTATCACCTGCTCTATGGTGGCCAGACCTTTACTGAACTGAGCCGTCATCCGGATACCTGTGTACCGATTGAAACGGGGCCAAATGTGGGCGACTGTACAACAGCGGCGGGTCGGTATCAGTTTTTGACAACGACCTGGCAGGAAAAGGCTAAGGAATATCATCCTTTCCCACCTGACTGGTTTGAATTTTGGCAGGTGTATGACTTTTCGCCGGAGGCCCAGGATAGTGTGGTCTACCGCTGGCTGTCGGACCCCAATGCCTGGGGCATGGATATCAGTCAGCGGCTAAAAAATGGGGAAATCGACCTGGTGTTGGAGCGGCTATCAGGTACCTGGACTAGCCTAGGCTATGGCATTGAGACCAACACAATGTCCGGTCAGCTACCCCGTATCTACGACGATATGCTGCGCGAAGAACTGACAGTGCCCTAGGTCTAGCAGCCGCAGGCCATCTTTTTTGCAGGCCATCTTTTTAGACAATGGAAAGCTGGTGATCTAGGACGGTTGCGATCGCATCCTTAATCTGTTCGCACTTGGCCTGCACCTGACCGGTTTCCAACAGGACTCGAGCCCGGGCAAACCCATCGGCCAAAGTAGCCACAGCCCCCGCCCGCCAAAGATAAAACCCCCCATTCCAAATTACAGAGCGGGTTAGCTCCGTTGGCAGACCCTGGAGAACCTGCCCCAACGCCTGGGCGAGATTCTCATCCAAAACAGGATCGTTACCCTCAAAGCCATAGTCCCTTGGATGCAGCAGCAGCCGTTCAAACACAGGTTCTCCTGCCCTAAGACTACCCATTCCCACAATCGCCGTCCGACTGCGGGGCAGATCGCAGCTGCCCTCCACACCCTTGACCGTCGTAAAGTTAGTGGTTTGGCGCAGCTGGTATGTTTCTTGGGTGCGGTTTTCTGTCGGCGGATGAACAAAACTACTGACCACGTGGCTGTTGCCATCGCAGGGAGCCCACATTAGTTCTACGGTGGCTAGGGTGGGGCGTTTACCAATTTGCTCGCGATAGGGCACCAGTCGATGGGCCTCTGGAAAATGTTGGGGAATATAAACAAAGCCCACATGGGTGAGCTCAAACACCTGCTGGGTCTGCGCCAGACTCAGGGGTTGCCACATAACGCCAAGATCTTGCCAAATATCCACTAGGGGCAACCCCATTTTGGTGGGCATGCGGTCTCCCCCATGCAAAACAGCAGGCACCCCTCCAGCCGCAAGCACAAGTGCTGTTAAGGGGGTAACGGGGGCATGGCGCTGACGACCGTCGTAGGGAGTACTCAACACCATGGCTCCATAGTCAGCCTGGGGTACGGCCAAACGTCCCCCCATCCGGTCGTAGCAATCCAACATGCCAGCCAGCTCTGGAATCGTGGGACGTTTGATCCGCTGAGCAATCATAAAAGCCCCAATCTGAGCCGGTGTCGCTGTTTGCTCCAGCATCAGGCGGGTGGCTAGGGCAGATTCTTCTCGACTTAGATCCTTAGAGGTGTGGGTACCGCTACCGACCTTTTTTAAGAGATCTCGAAAAACGTTGCTCATGGTGAGACATCCTAATTTAAAGCCATTAGGGTGGGCAGATCGCTCAGCTTGCTAAAGCTGTCGTCGGCCAGGCGCTGGACCAGATCACAAAACTGTTTTACGGGGGGTAACCGCAGTCGGTCTTGGGTGGTCACCATGACCACCTGGCGCGTGAGAATAGGAGCCGCTGTGCTGCGCACGGCCAGCCCCGGATCGCGACGGCTCTCCGCCAATGCTGACTGTGGCAGCAGAGCAATCATTTTGCCCTGGCGGACAACACCTCGAAACGCATCCAGGGTATTGAGTTCTAGGGCCATTTTGAGCTCGGTCTCGGGTACCTGAGACTGCACCAGCCGCTGCATACCATAGCCGTCCTTAAAAACAACGTGGGGGTAGCGGGCAATTTCCGACCAGGGGGCGGGGCTGTAGCTGGCTAAGGGATGATCGGTGGCCATTAGCACCTCCACCTGTTCGTCATAGAGGGGGGTGACCGCCATCTCTTGGGAACTGGTCAGCATCGGGTTGTGCATGACAATGGCAATGTCGACTAGACCATCCCGCAGCACCTTTAGGGACCGGTCGCTGCCCAGGGCCGTTACCCGCAGCTGTACATTGGGATAGCGCTGGCAAAACTGGGTAATGATCGGCGGCAAAAAGTGAGAGCATACCGACTGAATACCCGCCACACATAGTTCCGGCTGGCGACCTTCTAACAGATCGGCAATTTCGCTAGAGGCCTGCCGCCATTCTTGACAGATCCGACGGGCCCTGGGTAAGAGCCGTTCTCCCCCAATGGTGAGCTTGGCCTGGGCCGTGCGATGAAATAGGGGCATCCCCAAATCGTCTTCAAGACCGCGAATCTGTCGGCTGACCGTCGATTGGGTAATACCACATCGACTGGCGGCCGCCTGGAAGCTACCCGTTTCGGCAATGGCTAAAAATGCTTGTAGCTGCTCTATACGCATGGGTGAGCTTGGATTACCAAGGGGCTAAGGGCTAAAAAACACCGCTGATCGTTATAAAACCGTATGTATAACACTCTAAACATCTACACCATGCGATTTAGTGTGTCTGGCTACCGGCTGTCAATCATTAAGCAAACTATTTTTAAAGGATTTGAGAGAGCTAGGTGTGGAAGTTGAACGGTTATGTGGGTAGTCAGTCTTGAATCGAGCCGTCAATCGAGCCGTCTGCGGGGCGAGGGGACCCCATTATCCATACTTACCAAAGTTTGAGAATATCCGACTGGCAGGGGGAAACGCTACTGAGGTAGGTCGTCACCCGCCCCAGGCTGTGCTCGGGATCTAATCGTTTGAGGGCAGCAATCACATGGATGGCCACGGCATCGGCCGGGTAGGTGAGCAGCGGCAGCAGGACGTCGAAGGTCTGGGGCTGCCCTAGATTGGCCAGGGCCATGATCACAGCCTGGGTCACGGCAAGGGGGGACGGCCGCTGGAGCTGCTCAATTAAAATCTGACTGGCTTTGGGGGCCATTGCCTCACACCGCATGTTCCCCAGCACCCGAACAATAGCCACCAGCACCGCAGGATCCATAGCCCCGACAGCCTCAGGTGTGTCTGGGCTATGGCCGAACTTCCCTAGGGCCTGGGCCAATAGGGTAAATGCCTGATCGACCCGATTGGCGGACAGGCTGTCTGGGCGATCGCACCACCAGGCCAGCGCCCGCACCGTATCTATGCGCAGCACCACGGGCGTATGCTCCGACAGGAGCACCTGCTCTAGGGCTGTAATGGTGTCGTCGGCCCCCAATCGCCCCAGGGCCAGAGCTGTCTGAGTGCTGACTGCCAGATCAATGTCCCAGAGCAGCGGCTGCAGTCGCTGACTGAGCTGGTGGCTAGCTGGCAAGTCCCGACGGCGACCCAGGGCCATTACCGCCGCCTTGCGCACGGCCCTGGCCGGGTCGCTTAGGGCCGCCAGTAAAACCGGGGTAACGGCGTCACTGTGAAAACTACCGAGGGCGTCGATGGCATAGTAGCGTACCCTTTCATCCCCATCGGTGGCGATGGAAATCATCGCTGGAATCACACCGCTGGAGC
>JBCDJC010000288.1:0-5990 GCA_038748225.1 Cyanobacteria bacterium P01_H01_bin.26
GGTGCCTTTTTGGTTTAGTTGCCAACACCATGTACAGACAGTAATGAGACTCAATCGGAATAAAATTGCTGATTATCTCAGAGGCTTAAAAGCTATAGATGCTGTCCTGGCTACGTTGTAGCTGTTGTGTCACCCCCTCAGAGTGGATACTGTTTATATTGCCACTATCCCAGTTTACCTGACTGACGCTGACCCCTTTGAGAATGCGCCCGCCGTGGGCCTCTATAGCCTCCGCTAACGGGTTGACCAGGCAGCGACCCATGTCTTCGCAGGTACCGCTAAAAGCAAACCCCTCGGGATTGCCAAAGAAATAGGCGTGAAAGAACTGCATCAGCTCCCCCGCACTGAGCATATCTGGCGCGTTCAGGCTGGACTTGGCAAATGGCAAAAAGTACAGGTCGTATAGCCCCTGGGGAAACTGGCCATTGCCCCACTCGTCCATGGAAAACTGATCTAGCCGCTCGTAGGTCTGGGGCATCCGGAAACTGGAAATTTCGCGAAATACCTCTAGATGCTTCAGGTTGGTGAGGTTAATGCCCCACTTCAAAACATTGTTGGACGTCAGGCCAAGATCCGCTACGTTCCATGGAAAGGTCGAGTGGCTGGGACGAAATGCTTCAGGCTTGTATCGGTTTCCCCTATAGACAACGGCATAAAAATCGAGTGGCTGAAAGTTATCTCGTATCTGTAATTCATCTACCAGACCAAACAGATTGTAGTACTGCGGAAAGAAACCGTGGAAGCCGTGTTCCATCATCATTTCCTTGCCGTTAACCTGAATTGGCCAGCTGGCAATCTTTCCCCCCAGCTGCGGAGACCGCTCCAAGAGCGTCACCTGCACACCGCGCTTGCTGAGTTCATAGGCTGAGGCTAACCCAGCTAAACCGGCACCCACCACCACCGCTTTGACCGGATGGTCTACATAGTGAGGGAGATCGAGCGTTTCGACCTCATGCAGAACCGGTTTAGGTTTGGCCAGACGAGAGTACCCCGTGGCGCTACCAACCGTACCCACACCAACAAGTTTAAGAACAGTTCGCCGAGACAGGGAATCGGGCAGGTTTTCGAACGATGCCATAGAGTTGACAGATCCTAGATAACCTCAGAAGTAGACGCATCACCATGTGCCAGGCCAATCTGACTAATTGAGCTAAGCGGCTAGTCGATGGTAGAAACTAATATTGTTGCTCTTAGATCGTTGTAAAAATGGGTTCCTGGTTGAGTGATGTGGCAGAGGCTCCAACGACCTGGGCAAGAATGTCACCTCCGGCTACTATACTGGTCGATTCCTGGCTTTGCTGGAAACTCAGGTCGGCAAAGGTGAGACCGCCTGCTAGAGAGAATCTGACACGGTCAGGGGCAAAACCAGAAATAGTGTCAATACCGTCGCCCTGTCGCAGAATAATGGTGTCATTCCCATCACCAAGACGCAGTCGATCCTCACCTAGGCCGCCATCTAGAACGTTACTGCCATCGCCACCGAATAGGATATCGTCACCCTCGCCCCCCAGTAGCGTATCAGCGCCGTCGTTACCAAAGAGGCGATCGTCCCCCTTGCCCCCCAGCAATAAGTCTGTTCCATCTCCTCCTAGAAGAACATCGTTGCCGTCACCACTGCGCAGGATGTCGCTACCCCGGTTACCGGTCAAAACATCATTGCCGTCATCGCCATTAAGCTGATCGTTGCCGCTACCGCCGAAGACAAAATCATCCCCACCTCTAGCAAAGAAGACAGTGTCTTGTCGAAAGCCAAACAGAAAGTCCTGGCGGGAGCTACCGTCAATGACCCGAACATCGTTATTGGGTATGTCTAGGGGAATCAGAACGCGATCAATCCCTTGCACCACACCGTTAGCTGCGGTCACATTGGCAAGCTCTTCGATAAAGCTAGGGTTCAGTAGGTCAGGCTCATTGTCAATTAGCTCCTCGCCATCCACGCCAAAGCTAGCGTCAGCTAGCAGCGTTGTCACGGTGCCGTCAACCTGGAGCTGAGCCTGACTCTTTGCTGTTGGGGAGACATGGTAAAGCAAAATGTCGGTCAGCAGGGGAATGGGGTCGCCTAGCTCGGTCAGTGCCGCTGCGATCGCATCGAAAGCGCCTGCTTCATCCACACCGCGATACCCCAAATCCTGAGCTAATGCCACAAATGCCGCGTCTGTCGGTGCAAACACGGTCAGATCCGCCGTGGAATCATCCAGGGCACCAACCAGTCCAGCAGTTTGAACAGCATGAAGCAGAATATCAAAATCCTGATCGTTGCTATCAAAGCCGTCACCGCTGGCAGCAACAATACCGGCAACAGTCGGCAGCACTGGCGGCGGGGAGGGTTCACCATCGGGAATATCCAAGGGAATTAAGACACGGTCAATGCCCTGCACCGTGCCGTTATCTGCCGCAATATCGACAAGTTCTTCCACAAAGGTGGGGTTGAGCAAATCCGGTTCACCGTCCACCAGTTCTTGCCCAACCACAGTAAAGCTAGCATTGTTCAAAAGCGTTGTGACTGCACCTTCGCTCCGCAGCTGAGCCTGATTTTTAGCACCGGGGGAAACATGGTAAAGCAGCACATCCGTTAAAACAGGCAGCGGATCCCCATTGCCCAGGTCGGTGAGCGCCCCTACGATGGCGTCAAAAGCCCCTGCTTCGTCGCTGCCGTCAAAGCCAAAATCCTGAGCCAGTGCCACAAACGCCGCATCTGTCGGTGCAAACACCGTTAGATCTGCTGCGGGGTCATTGAGGGCATCGACCAGCTCAGCAGTCTGAAGGGCGCGGAGCAAAATGTCAAAGTCTTGATTGTTATTGTCAAAGCCGTCACCACTGGTTGCGACGATGCCTGAAATTGTAGCCATGGGTGTTCGTGGGTTGTTGATTAGTTAATAAAGCCAGGGAATGGATTTTGGGAACACAATGCCTGTTGGTTAGACAGAAGCAGCTATGCCCGTAGCACTGTCGAACGCATCCAGATATTTAGAAGAAAATATTCAGAAGAACAAAAAATGTGGACTGACAGTAAACTAAATCAGTACTCTTGAAGAGCAGATTTTGTTATCAAACCTTGCTCTATGCCTCAACTATCAGCTATCGCGATGGTTCAACGCCATAACAACACGCAAGCCGCATAGCTGATATCGTTGTTTGCACAATCATTGTAGAAAATTTAGGAAGAATACTGAACTTACCCAATGCATAAAAAGATATGACCGGGGTCATATTTTGAGAAAATAATATTCAGGGTATGCTTGTAAGGCTGTCTGAGCTTTTTTTAAGTACCCTATTAATGCCTTTTTTACATCCGCTCTCTCGAACGTTTAGATACTTAGAGTGGATTATTCTCATTGCCTACGTCAGTATGGAATTGAGCGCAACAAGGCAGAACTGGTTCCCTGCTTTTGTCTTCTACGGGGCTTGTCTGGTTTTAAGCTGTTTTTTCCCAAACCGGAGATCCTATCCCCTGCGTCTGCTCTATGTTGGCACAGCTCTGACCATGAGCGTATTTGCCAGGCGAGCTGGCATTAACTCAGACTTTCTGCTGTATGCTTATTTGTCTAAAAGCTACTTCCTACTTAATCGTCGAGGTGCGATCGCAGCAGCAGGGCTCGTCATGGTTCCTTGGGTCGCCAGCGAGTATCTGTCAAACGTCGACTGGATTCAACGATCGCCCGAGCCTATTCCACTTTCCGTATTCGATCCAAGCGCCCTAACAAGGTTTGTTCTTATTTCGCTAGCGGCCTACCTATCTGCTAGTACCTTTACACTCATTGTGAGTGCCATGGTTGTTACCGAGCAGGAGAGTCGCCAGCAAGCTGAGAAGCTATCGCAGCAGATCGAATCCCTTTCAGCCGATCTTGAACGGACCCGAATTGCCCGTGAGCTGCACGACTCTTTGGGGCACACACTGACGGATCTCGACATCCAGCTAGCCGTTGCCCAAGAACTGCGTCAACGCGATCCGGAGCAAGCGGCCCATGCTGTGGATCTAGCTAAAATCCTGGTAGGCCAGTGCATTGAAGATGCGAGCCGAGCGCTTCAGCGGATGCGTCAATCTGATTTTGACCTCAACCAGGCACTGAGTACCCTGCTAGAACAGGTACAGCAAACGTCTAACCTAGAGGTGAGATGGGAGTTGAATCTACCGCAGCTTCCCGTGTATCAGAGCTACCAGATCTACTGCATCATGAAAGAAGCCATTATGAATGTACAAAAGCACGCTCAGGCTTCTCAACTCACGCTATGCGGAATGGCTACCGCTAATGACATTATTATTGACATAGAAGATAACGGTATCGGAGCAGAGATGAACTCGCTTTGCACCGGATTTGGGATTCAAGGCATGAGAGAGAGAGCCCAACTGCTTGGAGGACAGCTAGAGATTAAAACCACCTTGTCAGAGGGGATGCGTCTTCAAGTAACACTGCCATTATGATTAAACTGCTGCTGGCTGACGATCAAAATATTTTTCGAGAGGGACTGGCAACATTACTCTCCGTAGAGGACGATCTTGAAGTCGTCGGCCAAGCGGAGAATGGGAAGGAAGCCATTTTTCTAGCCGAAACGCTGCAGCCAAATGTGATTCTGATGGATGTCAGAATGCCAGTTGTAGATGGTGTCCAAGCAACTTCGGAGATCTATAAGCGCTATCCCTGGATTCGAATTTTGGTACTGACAACGTTTGACGACGACGAGTACATCCTAAAATCACTGCAGGCGGGCGCCCTCGGATATCTCCTTAAAAGGACACCCTCCCAAGCAATTGCCGCTGCAATTCGCTCGGTAGCCCAAGGCTACAGTCAGCTAAGCCCAACGGTTGCACTCAAAGCATTCTCTTATTTACAGCCTGTATCGACATCATCCACGGCACCCCTCGACAAATTGAGCAAGCGAGAAACAGAGGTGCTCAAGCTTGTAGGGCAAGGCATGAACAATCAAGAAATTGCGACAGAGCTACACCTTAGCGAAGGCACTGTCAAAAATTACGTCACTCAAGTTCTCAGCAAACTTAAAATGCGAGACCGGATTCAGGCTGCGCTCTGGGCTCAAAAACACTTGCCTTAAACATACAGGAGACCAATCCTTACGTTTTTTATTGCGGATAGAGCCAGCGACGAAATAGCTTGGTTAACCGAGGCATCACCCCATAGGTCAGAACTAAAACCACCAGGTAGGTCACCACCAAAGAGGCCAGCAACCGCGGCAAAAATTGAGTCAGCAGCGGCATGAGAACAGGATTAAGCAGGTTTACAGCAACAAACACTGCAAAGGTTGTTAAGATCGCCATTTTATAACGCGCAGGCGTGCCCTGTACGGCTTTGACGGGTAGGGTAAACCAGGTCTCAAAACCGGTGACAATCTGAATTTTATTTTGCTTGGCAATGAAGGGTTTAGCCCTGTCTAACCACCGTTGTCGCTCGTCTGAATCCAGCCAACGTTTAAGGTTGCTGTAGCAGTCAAACCTGAGAATAATTACAAAGTCAAGACAGATGCCCGCTTCAGGACGAATAACCGTGAGACCGCTGTGGCCGGGAAACTGCCGGGCCGCCTCGGAAATACCCTGCACCCAGCGTTCATAGTCGGCCTGGTGCTGACGGGACACGCGCTGAGAGATAACAGCGGTCACGGGTTGATTGTCGTCGTTGCGGTGCTTGACAATTTGAATGGAGGGATACGCGTTAGAAGCCGTCATGGGTTATGTCAGTAAACGGAATGGGCATGGGTCAAATTAAGCTGGGATATAGTAGCATAGCTCCCCTATCCCAGCTTAATTTGAGATCGCTTAGGCTAAATCAAACAGGAGAATCTCTCCTCCTATGGAGGTTGAAATGTTTAGCGAGCGCTCACCTCCAAGTTGGAGACCATCGCCTTCGCGCAGCTCTTCTCCATTGAGTAGGACAATCCCCCGGGCCACCTGCAACCAGGCAAAACGATTTATCGCCAGGTCATAGCAAATCTGATGCGCCGGTTCTAAAACAGCGGTGTAAAGATCGACATCCTGA
>JBCDJC010000289.1:0-5964 GCA_038748225.1 Cyanobacteria bacterium P01_H01_bin.26
ATATCTAAACGAGCTCCAAACCCAGTTAAAACCCTAGGTAAATCCATGACCACTTCTTTAACCGCAGACTGCGAATTTTGTTCTGTTATCTCTAAAGAAAATGGCGAAGACCCCATCGGCAGCGCCACCCAGACCGATAGCCTATCAACAACCTGCTGATAATATCCGCGACATGATGATTTGCACCCATGGCAACATCGACATTGCCTGTGCCCGGTTTGGTCAGCCCATCTACAAAAAGCTACGGGATGACTACGCCGCCAACGGTCAATTGCGAGTATGGCGTTGCTCTCACTTTGGTGGCCATCAGTTTGCTCCGACATTAGTCGATTTTCCCACCGGGCAGGTATGGGGACATTTAGAAGAAGATATTTTAGAGACTTTAATCCATCGGCATCAGCCCGTGACTGAGCTACGCCCGTTTTATCGCGGCTGGGCAGGTGTAGACCGATACACGCAAATGGTAGAACGTGAGATTTGGATGGAGAAGGGTTGGGGGTGGCTGCAGTATCAAAAATCAGGTCAGGTGGTGGACCAAGATCCCGATAACAAAATGGCTGACTGGGCCAAGGTCCGTCTAGAATTTGTTGCCCCTGATGGAACTACCGGAGCCTATGAAGCAACGGTTGAGGCTTCCGGCTCGATTATGACGGTCATTAACTCAGGAGCCGATCCCACTCCAACGAAACAGTATCGAATCAGCCGGTTGGTACAGGTTGCTTAAATCAAATATTAGCCCCAAAGCTACAGCCAATTTTTCTGCTACGTTACTCTAATAGGAATCACTGCCTATAACGTGTCCAAACCAACGCCAAACCAACGTAAGTATGGCAATTGAGCTGACGGAACATGATTTCCAAGACATGCAGTTACAGACTCAGCAGCAAAGCGATCAAATTCGACAGCTAGACCTGGGTGAGCAGATTAATTTGCCAAATCAGATTGGTATAGGGGGCGATCTTGACATTCGACTACGCAACAAACTCACGCTTACCATTCGTCACGCTCAGTTAAAGCAAGCAGTTCAGTATGCCGCACTGCATACATCAAACTTTCCTTTAGTAGCTAAGTTTTATCTATCTGGGGCATCTCGAATACGAACGCTAGATGCCACTGACATTGACCCTGACTACGAGGAAATTAAAGGCCACCACTACCTGTATCACTTACCCAACCACACTGAGATTGAAGAATGGTCTACAGGCCCGGTTCAGGTTGTGTACATTTGCGCTGATCCCAGCTATTTCAGCACGTTTGATATGGATAAAGCCGCCGTGTCACCCTTGTTACAAAAGCTGATAGAAGGCGATAGAACCCAGCGGTTTCACCAATCATTAGGCAGAATAACACCAACCATTAAGCAACTGCTTCAGCAAATTTTGCACTGTCCGTACACTGGGCTGATGCAGCAGATTTATCTAGAAAGCAAAGCCCTAGAACTCTTTGCCGCCCAGTTTGCCCTCTGGACTGAAGGCGCTATATCTACCCAGACTATTTCGCTCTGCCCTCAAGACATTGAACAACTGTACCGGGCTAGAGAAATTCTGATTCAGCAAGCCACACATCCCCCTTCCCTGACAGACTTAGCTCGGCAGGTTGGGTTAAATGACCGCAAGCTTAATCTAGGCTTCCGTCATTTGTTTGGCACTACCGTATTTGGCTACCTTCAAAACCATCGGCTGCATCAGGCTAAGGACCTGTTGAGTAATTCCAGTCTTACCGTCGCTGGAGTAGCTGGTGTCATTGGCTACAAGAGCCCTGAAGCGTTTAGCACCGCATTTCGGCGCAAGTTTGCAGTTAGTCCCAAAACCTATCAGCTAAGCCAGCGATCCTAGCCAGATGGCTAAAAATCGGTTTCGCGAAGAAAAAAGTCGGTTTCACAAAGAAAGTTATTGCGATCGCAACTTATCATTTCTCTACCCGGTTAATAAGAATAGATTGCATTAAGTAATATTAATCTGGGTGCAATCCGTGTGTGAGTGAGATAGCAATGAAACAACTATGCATCACTATTGTGTTAGGAGCCGTTGCTCTGCGCACAGTGCAGCCTGCCGCAGCGATAGAACAGGCTTGGTCGGCGCGGGCAGCAGCAAACTATCTGAACGATCCTGCAACAGCGATTGCCCCGACTCCAGTTGCCCAGTCTGACGTGATTACTATTACCAACATTCAGATTGAGGAAACAGATCAGGGCTTTACCCTACAGTTGGACACCAATGGCGAACTGCCTATTCCTCAAACCACTGTTACCGGAGATGCTCTGATTGCCGATATTCCCAATGCCGTATTGCGGCTAGACGATTTCTTCGTGGGCAATCCGGCAGCAGGAATTGCACTGATCACGGTGACGACCCTGCCTAATAATCGAGTGCAGATTGTTATTACGGGTGCCGATGCACCGCCTGAAGTGGATATCATTGCTGATGTAGCTGGCCTGACGGTGAGTGCTACACCCAGCGATGCGGCAGTTCAGCCCCCAGAGGATACACTTCGTATTGTGGTGACTGGGGAAGACGAAGATGCTTACTTTGTCCCCGATGCCAGCACGGCGACACGTACCGATACGCCCCTGCGCGATGTACCTCAATCGATCCAGGTGATTCCGCGTCAGGTAATTGAAGACCAGCAGGCAGTCGGGTTGGAAGACGTGCTCGAAAATGCTGCTGGTGTAACATTTTTAAGAAATAATGCCGGTCGCGGCCTGGAATTTAGTATTCGTGGATTTAATAACGTTCCCGTGCTGCGGGATGGCTTTCTCCTTCCAAGCTTTATTGGTGATGCCGCCGAGCCAGAGGTGGCAAACCTAGAGCGTGTGGAAGTATTAAGAGGGCCTGCATCTGTTTTATATGGTCAGGCGGAACCAGGAGGTGTGGTCAATCTGGTTACTAAACAACCCCTGTCGGAACCGTATTACAATCTTCAATTTCAAGCGGGCAATGGCGAATTTATCAATCCAAGTATTGATTTTTCGGGCCCATTAACGGCAGATGGTCGCTTACTCTATCGACTAAATGCGTTATACCGACAGGAAGACGGTTTTCGCGATTACGACAATAACTTCGAGCGCTTCTTCGTAGGACCAACATTGACCTGGTTGATTAGCGAGCAGACTGATCTAACCATCAACCTAGAATATACTGACGATAGGGAGCCTTTTGACCCTGGCATTATCCCCTTTGGAGACGGCATCGAGCCGATCCCTCTAGACTTAGTATTTAACAATCCTGAGGACACAGCTGAGCAAGATTATCTAAACATCGGGTATGCCCTGGAGCATCGTTTCAGCGAAAATTGGCAACTCCGTAATCAGTTTCGCTTTACCTCTAGCACCTATGACATCGACGTGGCTCCACTACCGCTTTTTATAGACGAGTCTACAGGGACTCTAACCCGCGCATTTACATTTCAAGAAACTGAAGTAGATACTTACTCGCTTTACACCAACATCCAAGGTAAGTTCAATACAGGCTCTGTTGAACATACACTGTTGGCTGGCGTTGATTTGATTCGCTGGGAGCAGAGAGGTCTGTCAGGATTTGATTTTGCTGCTACATCTCTAATCGACTTATTTGATCCAGACTATCCGGATCCTTCGTCATTTCCAGCAAAGGACAGCCTTCCTATCTTTCCTGGCCTTAGCAATCCGATTGAGACCGATCAGCTAGGGATTTATCTGCAAGACCAGATTGATATTCTAGACAACTTGATCGTAGTTGCAGGGCTGCGCTACAACACTGTCAATCAAAAAACAACTGACCGTTTCACTGATGCTGAAACAGAGCAATATGATGATGCCCTAATTCCTAGAATTGGCGTTGTTTATCAGCCGATTGAACCAATTTCACTATACGCCAATTATTCGCGCTCATTTGTACCTAGTGCAGAAACTGATGCAGATGGAAATCCTTTGGAACCTGAAGAGGGTGAAGGATTTGAAATTGGGATCAGAGGCGAGATTATCGAAAATCGACTTGCAGCAACACTAGCCTACTTCGATATCACCAAACAAAATGTGGCAACACCAGACCCAGACCCAAACAACCCCTTTTCCTCGGTTGCAACAGGAGAACAACAGAGTCGAGGCGTGGATTTTAATTTAACAGGTGAAATTTTACCAGGATGGAATGCAGTCGCGTCCTATGCCTACATCGATGCAGAAGTTACCGAAGACAATAACGCTGACATTGTAGGCAACAGGCTATTTGGCGCTCCCGAACACAGTGCTAGTTTATGGACAACTTATGAACTCCAGTCCGGAAACTTGCAGGGTCTAGGGTTTGGTTTGGGACTTAACTTTGTTGGAGAACAGCAGGGTGATTTAGACAATAGTTATCAGATAGACAGCTATTTTCTCGCCAATGCAGCCATCTTTTATCGGCAAAATGACTGGCAGGCACAACTCAATATTGACAACATATTCGACGTTGATTATGCCCGCGCCTCTGGTCTTAGAAACGGAATTAATCGAGGCGAACCTCTAACAATTCGAGCTTCTGTTTCTTACACCTTCTGATGTGGATAATCAGGTTGATGCCACTATATACTGCCTTGCTGCCAGGTCACAAACAGAAGAATAGAGACAGAGAGCCTATTGAAGATATGCACAGGAGAGGTTGAATTTAACAATGTCAGGAATGCTAAAAGCTAGATCAATGGCTTTGGGTTTACTCATATCGGTTGCGATCGCATCCTGCCAAAATCAAGCAAATCAAACCCAGTCAGACGCTAGTTCTCCCTCATTATCTGGTTCGCCTGAGTGCAAAACGATTCAGCATGAGGCCGGAGAAACTAAAATTTGTAGTCAACCCCAGAGAATTGTCGTACTGGGTCCCTATGTACTGGAATTCTTGCTGGCGCTTGGGGAACAGCCAATAGGGTTCGCTGACCACATGTCCGTGCATCAAGAGGACTACAACAATCCGAGCCAGCAAATTCCGTATCTAGGTCGTCAAATCACTCAGCCAATCGCCAACGTGGGCTTAGCCTACACACCTTCCCTTGAGGCTATCGTCAAAGCTCAACCAGACTTAATCTTGGGGACGAGTTTTGCCAATGCTGCTCAGTATAGTGAGTTGTCTAGCATCGCTCCTACTCTGCTAATCGAATGGGAAAATGTCGATCAGGGACTCAGAACAATTGCCCAAGCTCTTGACCGCGAGGAGGAGGCTACAGCGCTGATGGTGAAAACGGCTCAGCGTATTGCCTCGGCCCGCGAGGCGTTTTCACCTATCGTTGAATCCCATCCCAAGATTCTACTGCTTAATTCATCGCAGCTCCGAGAAATTAGACTGGGTAACTCTGGACATGGACTTTGTCATTCTCTAATAGAAGCATTGGGATTTCAGCTGGTGTCACTACCAGGTGTTGCACCGGACGAATCCGGTTTACTAGAGCCTATTTCCATTGAGACGTTGCCACAGTTGGATGATGCAGACTCCATCATCTTGTTAGGCAGTAACTTTAACAACCTTCAGGGAGTTACTGACTTAGAGGAGTTTGAAGAAAAACAATTGTCAGGTTTGGAACAGGCATGGCATGAGAATGCGATCGCACAGTCTTTAAATGCTAGCAAAACCGGTCGCGTCTACTTCATTCCTGCTTACATGTGTCTGGGCCTCCCCGGTCCCATTGGCACTGAACTTTATCTAGAAAAACTACAAGAGCAGCTGCTGACACCGGACTCAGCATCGGGATCTTAGCCACTAGCCGGCTGGAACTCGTCTTAAGAAGTCTATCTTGCAAAGAAAAAACTCCGTCTAACAAAGAAAACAAAGCCATTAACCTACTACCATGGCTTTGCCCATATTCTGTACCCATCGAGTGCGCACATTTATTATCCTCTGGCTGGGACAGATTGCCTCTTCTGTTGGCAGTCACATGACCTACTTTGCCCTGACGCTTTGGGTGTGGCAACAAACTGAGTCAGCCACGGCTGTTGCTTTAATTTTATTTTTTTATCAGCTG
>JBCDJC010000290.1:0-5962 GCA_038748225.1 Cyanobacteria bacterium P01_H01_bin.26
CGCGACCCGCTAAGCGCCTTGCAAACCTATTTAGCCAGTCGTGATGACTTGGTTGACCTCACGGATGACATGCTGCTCGCCGCCCAAACGCTACTCCAAGCTGATCCCACCAGCCACATTACAGAATCAGCTGCAGAGGTTGCCACCACCAGCGATGAGCATAATCAGCAGCTGAGACTGCTATAGAAACCGTCTGGGCAAAGTATCTAAGCCTATAGCTGGGATATTCCCTGCGCTAATCCCAAACAGACCCCTGTTAAAAATTCTAGATCCAGCGTGGCCAGCGTATCGGTCAAACGATGGTAGTGGGGGTTACGTAGATCAGCCGTGTCAGTCACCATGATGGCGTCATAACCCGCATCCCAAAAGGGAGCATGGTCACTCCGACGGCTTGCGGGTAAAAGCTGACCGCGGTTGATCATAGGCAACCAGGCACTATTGATATTGGCCCTCTTAAAGGCGCGGCTGAATCGCCACATCGTGGGAATTGTTTGCCAGTTGCCAACTAAAGCAATAAAGTCCCCTGTCTTGGGGTAAATATACTTGAAGCCAGCCAGCGGATAGTTTTGCCCAGGGCTAGCAGACCGACTGCAGTAGCCTAGCATCTCCAATGACAGCATTAAGTGGATAGGTTGCCCTTGGAGTGCGCTCACATAGGCGTGACTACCGAGCAGACCATACTCCTCAAGATCAAAGGCAACTAAACGCACCGGTCGTCGCGCTGGCTGATAAAAAAACTGCCGAGCTAGCTCTAGCAAAACGGCCACACCAGTAGCATTATCATCAGCTCCAGGGCTACCGGGCACCGTATCGTAGTGGGCCCCGATCACCACGGGGGGGAGTGCTTGCTGGCCCGGTAAATCAAGACATAGATTTTGATGTTGATGCCCTCGGTCACGAAAGATTGCGGTAATAGCCGTCCCGTACTGCCCAAGGTGTTCAGATATATAGCAACGGGTATAGTAATACCCCTGGGTTGCCAGGTAAGGATCTCGCTCACGGATCAATGCTTTTAGATGCGCAACTAATCGAGCTTTAACCTCGTTATCGGTCATCAAATGGTTAAAAGGGTGGTGTGCACATTAGAGCAAAGTGTTGCTACGGTCATGCCATATGACTGTCAACTATTTTATGGGTCCCAAAGATTATTTTTACTTATTACCAATTGCTAAAAAGCATTCTCTTACTACAGACCAATCGCTTACGGAGTCAGCTGTTGGTCAGTTTATTCTAGCTGGGCCGTACGGTTTAATATTTGAGCGGCCACTGACAGACTGCACTAATGCTTAAAACAGACTGTATACTGAACTGATTGTAATTTTAGATACAAAGTCTGAACCAGAGGCTAGCGTTATTCCAATTTTTCTGGTAGCAACCCCCACCCTAACCCCGTTAAAACTACGGTTTTACCTTAGGCTGAAGGCTGCTTTTTTAGACAAAGAGTTCATCTGCCGGTTCATCTATGTTTTTATCGGTTCTAGAAGTAGCCGTATCCTCAGTTCCCATACTCGTTGATAGTGGATTTACAGCTAGTGAGATAGATGTATCCAAATCGCAGGTTGCCTCCTCTCTAATAGGTACTGCGACCACGGTACCCCAGGTAGGTACACTCAACGATATCCGGTCCGATGGGACTGGCGACATTGCTCAAATGACCGTCACTCCAGACAAAACATTATTACCCCAGGAGCCGTTTCAGCTGGTAGAGCCTCTGAATCTGGCCAATGTGGCAGGGTCTGTTAATAGAGCTTTGGTCCTTTCCCTAACCTCACCCCAGGTTACTGGCTCCAGCCTAACGTCACCGGAGAAGATACCAAACAAGCAGGCACCGGCGATCGCCATGGAAGAAACGGCTGCTTTAAATCCGGATACATCAATTTCTGCAAACCCACTATTGCATCAGTGTATCGATATAGAAAAACCTCAAACCGATCCAGGTACAACCCTACAAGTTGTGCTCCGAGGAACTGTCATCGGTGAAGTTAGCGGCATCACTGGCGCTGGTCATGTGGTGACCTCCCTAAAGGAGATGCTTGCCGATGAATTAATTGATGTGGAGGATATCACACCAATTTTAGGGTCCGTGCCACCGACGATTCGTTTGAGCGATGATGCTCTTATACGAATCGTCAATAGCGATGTGCCGCTAAATGGGCAGGAAATGAGCAACGAATGGGCAGCCATTACCTGGAGCGATCAGCTCCGTCAGGGCATGGGGGCAGCTCCCCTCGACGCTGGTGATGTGCAGGTAATGCTCAAGGGATTTAAACCCTCTGAACAAAAGCTCAATGGCACAGCGTCTTGGTATGGCCCTTATTTCCATGGTCGACTGACGGCCAATGGGGAAACTTTTGACCAACATGCCCTAACGGCTGCCCATAAATCACTGCCGTTTGGTACGGTACTGCAGGTGCGTAACTTAAAAAACAATCGGACAGCTGTCGTACGTATCAACGACCGAGGACCTTACATTGGGGACCGCTCTTTGGATTTGTCCAAGGCAGCCGCTCAATGTCTAGGCAGCCAGGAAACTGGGGTTATTCCCTATGAGGCAACTGTTTTAGAAACGTCGTTGGCATCTACACAACCGGACTGACACGGCTAATTAAAGCATCAGGCATAGCACTGGGTCAGACTCAGAGCGTTCTACAAGCTGGTCTATCAAGGGACCTATCTACCAGGTCGGGTCAACATAAAGGTTGATAACATAGGGAGACTGGGTGGCTGGCACGGCAGAAATACAGGCACAGATTGTCTCTTCTTGTCCCTCGACGTCGATCTCGCAGGCGTGGCACGAGCCCATCAAGCAGCCGGTCGGAATAGTCACTCCTGCCCGCTCAGCAACTTGCAAGATTGGCTCCCCTGGCATCGCTGAAACGGTGATATTGTCGGGCAGAAAACGGACCGCAACACTCATAGGATGTTCGTTGGTATGAATAGTGAGGCAATAGTAGCTATCCTATCGTAAGTTTTTTGGGGAGGTCTGTTTCAGGCAAACTCGCCCACGGTCTTTGGTAAGCCGGAACAGGCCGATGCGGAATATCCGTAGAGGCGCTTGGTATGCCACCAGTCCTGCATTTCAGGAGATAAACGGCTCGTGTATAGGGTGATAATAATGGGGCGCGCATGATATCCCTGGCCAACAATTTCAACACAGTAGGACGGGTGGCGTCTAGTGGCCATATCGACAATAAAACGTCGGCCTATACGTCGCCAGCTGGGTTCTTTTCCCCGCCACTGGAGACGACAGCAGGGCCAAGGCAGCTGTTCACGATCGAATAGCTGACAGCACGGGCCGATAACGCGATATGTCAAATGGGCACCAGGACTTTGAAAAATATGTCCTGTTGGCCAGGGGTGGTCGCTCGATGGGAACTGTGATAAGCCTATCAACTGACTCAATGATCTGATAAGAAAAAGAGCTGGCACGAGCAGAGGCCCTGAAGAATTATGCCAGGGCCTCACCTATGATTTAGAACAGTAGTGTACGAAATTTTTTGGGAAAATTCTATGGCTGACGCAATAACGCCGACGGTTAGCGATCGCATCTGCAAACATATGAATGACGATCACGCTGACGCCGTCCTGCTCTACGCCCAAAAATTTGGCAGTGCAGAAGCGGCAACGGCTGCCACCATGAAGGCAATTGATGCTACCGGCATGGACCTAGAGGCGACAGTAGCCGGTCAAAGTACCCCCGTGCGTGTTAGCTTTGAGCGCTCATTAACGGACGCAAAAGACGCACATCATGTACTGGTCGAGATGCTAAAACAGGTGAAATAAAGCTCAAAAGCGGGTAGCCAAGGACTTGCAAACCTGCCAAACTCAAACCTGCCAAACATAGTTTCCTAGGCTCCTTTGGCTACTCCTCCAAATCCGTTACTGGCGGATTACAGGCTCGTCTATAGTCATTCCCTCCCCAGTAGGTAGAGCCACAGAGATCGGCCCCCGTCAGGTCAATATCATGCACAAACGTAGCGTAAAAATTTGAACGCTGTAGCTGGGAGCCAATAAACTTAGTTTTATGAATGTAGGCCTCAAAAAAGTTGGCCTCCATCATCTGTGCACCCGAAAAATCGGCGTAGCTCATCAGCGATTGCTCTAGATCAGCCCCCACAAAGAGAGCATTAAACGCACTGACATAGGAAAAATTAGCTGAGCGGAGGTCAGCTCCCGAAAGATTCGCCTCATCTAGAACGGCATAGAAAAAGTTAGCCTCTTCCAAATCGGCACCTTCTAGATTGGCACCCGAAAGGTTCAAACGACGTAAGTCCGCCTCCCGTAGGTCACAACCAGGACATTCGTTAGTCTCAATCAAGCGCTTGAGGTCGTCCTCATCCACCGCTTGAGCCGCAGAGCTGTGGGTCAAGACAAAAGTCAACACTGTGACAACCGTCAAAGCGACCGGACTGCTACCGCACCGGCGTAACCACTGGGTTATTTCTTGAACTATCGGCTGCATCCTTTAGGGGCTCCTTTCAAAACACTTCTATCGTGTCAAATCCATCCTGATGACGGCAAGTCTATGGTCTAATTTCCGTAATGGCATCCTTCCAGCTAGAAGCTAAAGGGCGTCATCATGCGTAATGCCTTGGCAAAATGCATTAGCTATCTGAATCTCCCAGGCTAACGCTTCCATCAAGAAAAATTACTGTAACGACACGCTTTCATGTTCACAGGGCACCATTCAAATCAGGTCCTGCTCAACAGTTCAATCCAAAAGAACAACACAATGAAACCACTACGCTTCGCCATCACTGCTGCTACCGCTGCCACCCTAACAATTTTTGGAGCTACTACCCGCGTAGACGCCCAGTCCTTTGATAGTGCCGAAATCCCCCAGGAAGACTTTGTGCTTGTGGCCTCCCCCGGTGGCGGTCTGTTGGGTCGGCCTCAGCTGATGATTATTGAGCAAAGGACTGATGCACAGCAGTGCTGGAGCGAGTCAGGCTCACAACCAACCCAAATTGAGCCACTGCTGCTTAACTTCGACTTCAGTGGGATCTGCGGACGTAGTACCGATAGTAACGGGTACTCGATTCGTACCGGCGACGGCGATGCTGGCAGTCGTTTCAATCTCGAAATCAGAGAACAGGATGGTGAGTATGTGCTACTAGGCACCCCGAGTTCATTTCCCACAAATCCTTACCGGAACTCCCCACCCCTAGAGCTGGGCCGGACCTTTGGTCAAGCTAGCAATGGCTTTACAAAAATTTTGCTGAATCCGGGTTGGCGTCTAACTCGACGCACCTTTGACGGACGGACCCTCGGCCATCTCTATTTAACCAACGATGCGATGTTGGCCACACTATTTGAGGGTGGCCCTGTGGTGACCGATCCCGTAACTCCCGATCCTGAACCGCCGACAGACACTACTTTTCGAGATGTCGCTAATGATGTCTATGCTGAGCAGATTAGCCGTGCGGTTGAAATCGGCTTTATTGCTGGGTTTCAAGATGGTACGTTTCGTCCCCGTACAGCGCTCACCCGTGAGCAGCTGGTATCCATGGTCATTGAAGCTTTAGATGCCCAGGACAATATCACCGTTGCCCTACCTAGCCAGGTGACCAGCGCCCCATTCTCAGATGTGGCTAGCGATCGCTGGAGTGCTGCAAAGATTCAATTTGCGAGCCAGAGCGGCATCGTCAGCGGCGACCCTGAAGGCACCTTCCGCCCCGGAGACGAAGTAACCCGCGCTGAAATGATGGCTGTGATCCGCCGCGCCGCTGAATACCGTAAACGCGTTTTGGGTCAGGGTACGGCCCTGACTCCTACCCAGGCGCCTTTCAACTTCTCTGATATTGACGGACACTGGGCAGCCGATGTGATTTCTAGTCTGTCGGCTTACTGCGGCATTGCTAGCCCTGTAAATGAGTCAGGCAGCGCCTTTGTGCCCAACAGCGACGCCCTGCGCAACTATGCGGCCACTGCCGTTGTGCGTCTGGTTGATTGTGAGAACTAG
>JBCDJC010000291.1:0-5898 GCA_038748225.1 Cyanobacteria bacterium P01_H01_bin.26
CCCCCTGGCTTACAGTAGACCCATATACAGAACACCCTATTGGACTCGCATTTTATTCTAAACCGAAGCCCCCATGGCCGCTAAGGCCGTGGGGGCTTCTTATGTGAGATTGTGTGGGATTGAGAAGGGTTGCGATCGCACCGTCCCTGCTCCAAGACTACAAACCCCACCCAGGATTTTCACAGGCGATTCCCTCGGTCGATAAAACTTCCAGCTTTTGCGTTTGTCTGTTGGCCCGCCACGCCTGTCGAATATCCGTAATAAATTCGGTATCTTGGTTGCCTAGAATGGCCACAATCTCTGGATCGATGGGGCCACCGTTAATAGAGCAGCCAGGGCGAATAAAATAGTCCCCCTGGGGGTCCGATGGGGCAATGTTGTCAGACGGTATTGTTGCCACATCTAAAACCTCCCAAACAGGGTTGTTACCACGGCGTGCCACAATCTCCTCAAACAAGATATAAATCTCATTAGCTTTTCCGGCAAGGTTTATGCCATACCTTAACGCCTCTGAAG
Organism: Cyanobacteria bacterium P01_H01_bin.26; assembly: GCA_038748225.1. Lineage (GTDB taxonomy): Bacteria > Cyanobacteriota > Cyanobacteriia > Phormidesmidales > Phormidesmidaceae > Leptothoe. The sequence continues at coordinate 517 of JBCDJC010000291.1, forward strand.
AGTCCCTATCGTAGACAATCCAGCCACCATAGTTTTCAAAATCCGCAGATAGTGGGGACAAATCACCCCCCACGCGCCGCGTGCCAATATAGCTAGATGTCTGAGAATCTTGTTGCGACAAAGATACTACGGCGGTATTGTCTGATTGAGTAAGGCCTGATTGTGCAGGGGCCACTTGTGCAGAGTTGTTAAAGCTTAAAACATGGGCCTGTGTCGTCGTCCCTAAGGCCGTGTAAAGTACCAGCCCAGCCATAAAACCAATGATTGTTTTTGTTGTGGAGACCATACTAACAAAAGCCCGAACGCAACAGCCTTATTTTACATAGCTTCCCAAGCCGTTCAGTGAGCTATTGACCATCCCCTCTTTTATGCTCCCCGCTACTGACTGCGCCCTGTGATCCCCGTCACCCCATTCCCTCAGCTGAACTCAGAAACCCCTTAATCAACTTTCAGTTATGGGTCAGATGCCCTTCAGGTAGCTCCCGCATGCTTGTAATCAATGAAGCAATTCACTGATTCGCCAAGGAGCTTTAACCCATGGAACGTACTATCCTTTCTGCCCTGACCGTTCTAGTGGCAGCCGCTGCCGTTGCCCCCATCGCATCCGCCGCTGAGCCCGCTAGCTTTAACGTCCAATCGGCTCGCCTTGAGGCCCTCGACGCCCGCACCAAAAATGGTGTCCATAAGCTACGCATTGAGCACCTTAACAATCAAACCAAGGCCATTGAAGATATCCAATCGGTGCGTTTAGGTGCCCTAGATGCTCGCACCAAGAACGGCGTTCACAAGCTGCGTCTGGAGCACCTGAGCAATCAAACCAAAGCCGTCGAGAATATCCAAGCCGAGCGGCTGAGTGCCTTGGATGCTCGCACTAAGGGATCTGCTAAAAAATAAAATCCCTGGAGTAGCGTGGGGAAGGGCTAAAGGGAAATGGTAAAGGAGCGATTGGCGGGTTCCTTATGTACCGGCAAGTCCCTGAGGTTGTTCTGCGCTGATTTCCTCGCCGCTTTTATCTCGGTATTGAATCGGGGCCTGGGGGATATCCAACTCACATTGGTTAATCGCCATTACAAAAGGTGGCAGGTGCCGAAATCTGGGCCTATTTTGGAAGAAGCGATTGACCTTATCCCATGACCTCCGATCATCACTCCAAAGAAAAAGACCTGCAAACGTGGGAAGCGACCCTGAGGGAGCGCGAAATTAATATTCGGCTGCGGGAGCTGGAGGCGGAGCTAGAAACGTCGGCTAAGGCTCAAAAACCCGTGGCTCGTTCTGGCGGTTTACCCAAAATTGTCCAGTTTGGTGCGATTGTTGTGGGGGTGATTGTAGTAGTACGGTTAGTCACATGGCTGGCCACGTTGCTGCTGGTGGCTGGGCTCGTCTGGGCTGGCTACAAAATCTTTTTTGATGGCGATCATGGCTGAATCGGCATCTATGGTGGCCATAACCCGGCTGACAACATCGCTACGGCAGGCGGTGGGGCTACTGGATCCGAGCCAAGCTGAGCTCAAGGCCCAGGTGCTGGCCCAGTGCGATCGCATCGGCCAACCCACCCTGCGGATCACTGTTTTTGGCCCCTTTAACCACGGTAAATCCACCCTGCTCAATGCCCTGCTGGGAGAGAAAGCGCTGCCCATTGACCTGGTGCCCACCACCGGGGCGGCGATTACTGTCACCCATGGGGCTGAGCTAGCCAGCCGCATTACCCTCACCGATGGCCGCATCCTAGATGAACCGGGTACGGACCTGCTGCAGCGCTACGCCGTTCTAGACGATTGGCGACGGCTGCGGCCCGAGGTGGCGGCGGTGACGGTGCGCTGCCCCCATCCGCTGTTGCAACCGGGGGTGGAGCTGGTGGACCTGCCGGGGACCGCTGACCAAGAGATGCAAAACGAGCTGGTGTATACCCGGCTGCTGGAGACCGATGTAGTGATTCAGCTGCTAGATGGTCGCAAGCTGATGACCCTGACGGAGCGAGATCAGCTGCAGGGCTGGCTGTTGGAGCGCGGTATCACCACGGTGCTGTTTGTGGTGAATTTTTTAAACTTGATGGAGCCCGCAGACCGGCAGCAGGTGATGTCCCGTCTGCGGTTTGTGGCCCAGGAGTTTCGGGTGTCGCTGCCGGATGGGATCGGCAATCTCTATGCCGTCGATGCGCTTCCCGCCCTGCGGGCAAGACTCAAGGGGGATAGGGCCGCTGCCACCCAGGCGGGGCTGCTAGCCCTAGAGTCGGCATTACACCGGCTGGTGCAGGTGCAGCTGCCTGAAGTGGCCACCCACCGTTTGCCCAGGCTGCTGCCGCTGACCGCGCGGGTGCAGCACGCTTTGCAACAGCGGCTGCAGGCCCTGGACACAGCCCCAGACAGCCGTCGCACGGCGATCCAGCAGCGGGCTCAGCGGCTGATACAAACTGGGTTTGAGCAAAGCGCGGCGGACCTGCAGGACTGGCTCCAGCTGCCCAATCTGTTGGCCTGCTACCAGTCTGGCTTTACCGCTGCCCTTCAGCAGGGGACGGCTCTCCACTGGTTAGGGGAGACATTACAGCCGGTTTGGCAACAAAAAAAGGGAGCCCTGGTGGAGTGGGTCTACAAAGGCTGTGATTTTTTTGACCAGCCCCGACCGGCGGATTTGTGGATCAGCTGGTCGCTGCCGGATGAGAATTTGCCGCCTGACCCCCCCGAGGAGACTCAAGCAACAACCCAGGATATGACCCCGGTTGCGATCGCAACCGGTCTGGGCTGGGTGCTGGGTGGCCCCATGGGGGCGGCGGTTTTGGGCGGCGCTACCCACTGGATCAACCGCTCCGAACAGCCACAGGCCCCATCCTCCAACCCATCTGCCCCATCCTCCGCCCAAGGCTGTGATGCTGCCCGCAGCTACCTGGCCAATTTTTCCAAAACCGCCCTGGCTGCCCTTGAACTTTATAAAACCAAGGCTCGACCGGTGCTGCACCTGGTGATTGTCCCACCCCCGTCCCAGCACCAGCGGGCCGGACAGCGAGTCCTGATTCAAAATATCTTGGGCGAGCTAAGTGAAGCCGTCGAAACTGCAATAACGCTCCCCGCGCCTTAGCTACTGCCTACTGCACATTGGCATCCGGCGGTGCCAGTTGAATCGTTCTACTGGGTTCCACCGCTGCAACCCCGGTCACCTCAGATAGAGCCGACATTTTTTTTGTCTCCACTGACCCCGTGATCACCCCCAGCGTTGACAGGGTTTGCTCCACTTCTAAACCGGCTGTTGTTAGCTGTTCGCTGATTTGATCCAGCTGGTCCCTGTGGGCATTGTCAATGGAGATGGTGACCTGTACTTTGTCCATGGTTATTCCTGGCGGTGTATTAACAGCGTCTGCCCCACTGGGCCAACAGCTGACTAGGCCCGCTGTCATGGTGATCACAATCAGCCAACGGGTCAGTTGTTGGGGCCACCTCATGTCTTTCATCATGTCGGCTACCGCCGGTGCGGCCATGCTTGAAAGTGCTTGGGCACACCAGCGGCCACGGTTACAGCTGCGGTGCTTGTCCTAAGCCTATCCCAACATCGGTGCCCGGTAGGCTCAACCGCTGGGCATCCCGCATCAGCCAGGCCCACAGTTCTAGACCTCGGGCTCCGGTGGCCTCGGCATAGAGGGCGGCAATACCGGCCACGTGGGGGGTGGCCATGCTGGTGCCGCTGATGCTCAAATAGCGCTCGGGCATGGGCCAGCTGGAATAGACATCAACTCCCGGTCCGGCGATATCCACCTGGCCACCGTCCCGATTGATGGTGCCGTTGGAAAAGGGCGCTACCTGCAGCTGATTGTCCAGGGCGGCCACAGCGATTAGGGAGGGCGCATTGGCTGGGTAGGACACCGGGTTGGGTGGGTCGAGCCTGGTACCGGTGGTGCGGTCGGTGCTGTCATTTCCGGCGGCAGCAATGATCAAAGAGCCATTTTGCAGGGCGACTTGCCCCACCTGTTCGTAAATGGGTGAAAAGGTATCTCCGGGACGGGTGGGAGCCCCCAGGGACATGGAAATCACAGCACAGCCGCTGTCTATGGCCCACTCAATCCCAGCTAAAATGCCGCTGTCGGATCCGGAGCCGCGATCGCTCAGCACTTTTCCCACAAAAATTTCGGCATTGTAGGCAATACCGTAGCGCGGCAGCTCCGGCGGTTCGCTGGGGCCACAGGCGGTGCCAAGACAGTGGGTGCCGTGGCCGTTGGCATCCTGGACCGTTTCGCCGCTAATAAATGACTGGCTTTGGATGCTCCGACCGGCAAAGTCGGGGTGGTTCAGGTCCAGCCCCGTGTCTAATACGGCGACTTTGATGCCAAGACCGCTATAGGCTGACTCGACAACGCCGGTGGCCTGTAGCCCCCAGGTGTTGGTGCCGTCAGTCAGTTCGGCGTTGGCCTGCTGTCCTCGTCCGGTGATCGGTTGCGGTCCGACCTGGTCGCACAGGTGGGTGGCCGCGTCCCGATAGCCCCGCAGATAGTCCGCTGACAGACCGGTCTGAAGGGCATAGACCACCCGCTCAGGTTGAATCGCCAGCACGTTTTGCTGGGCGGCGGCGGCGACTCGCACCGACTGCACCTGGTCAGGGTCGAGGGGAGCCACGGCCACCCCCAGCCGGTCAAAAACGGACACATTTGGGCTATCTAACTCGGCTGTGGTAAAGGCGTGATTCTCAAAGTCACCGGCCCTGGCAATGTTTTGAATACCGGTTGCATCGGCTAGGGCTTGAATACCGGCTTCTAGGTCTTGGTCGGGCAGCATTATCAGGTAGCGCCCGGTGGTTTCAATGGACATAAATTCACCCTCGATGGCATCCGTAATAGCCTATCTAGAAGCTATTAAGGATCGCCCAGAATCAAACGTAATGTAAAAAAATGCGCTGGGTCAGCCACAGGTAGAGCCCCGTCAGCAACCCGAGGCTTAGGGCCAGGGGCCAGCGTTGGGTGCTAATGGCGGCCAGGGTCCAGGTGCCGAGGCCAAAGGCCACACCATAGGCACAAAGACCGCTGATAAGTGCGATCGCAGCTTGCCAAAACCGACGTTCCTGTTTTTTGCTAGCCCACAGCCCTAGCCCGCCGCCGAGCGCCAGCCCGCCCACAGCCCCGGCGATTGCCCACTGCGCCTGCTGGCCCCCCAGCTGACCCAGGCTATAAAACCCTAAAACGGCTACCGCTGCCGCGCCACTGCCCCCACTGGCCAGCCGTGGGGGCAGCCAGGGTCGCAACCCGCTAGCGGCCCCGGCAATGGCTAAAAAGCTGCCCAACGTTAAAACCAAACTCCAGTTTGGACTGCTGGGCGCTAGGTCCAAAACGCTAAAGACCAAACTGCTGATGGCATGGCCCGCGAACAGCGCGATCGCACCTAGACCTACGTAATGACCCTGGCG
>JBCDJC010000292.1:0-5831 GCA_038748225.1 Cyanobacteria bacterium P01_H01_bin.26
CGGGTGGTGACCTGATCGAGAAAATAGCGATCGTGGGTGATTAAAAATAGCGCTCCCTGGTAGCGGCTGAGGTAGTCCTGGAGCCATTCCACCGATAGGGCATCCAGGTGGTTGGTGGGCTCATCCATCAGGATGAGGTCGGGTTCGGAGAGTAGGGCGGTTGCGATCGCAACTCGTTTTCGATATCCCCCCGACAGCGTCTCAATTTTGACGTTAAAGTCTTCAATTCCCAGCTTTGTCAGCACTACCTTTGCCTGGGTTTCTAGCTCCCAGGCATTGGCTTGATCGATCTGCTGCGACACCTGTGACAGCATCGACATCAGCTGGTCCGTATCGCCCGTGGCCGTCGCCAGTCGAGCCGAGATCAGCTCATACTCTCGCACCAGTGCCATACTGTCACCGCTGTCGGCAAATACCTGCTCCAGCACCGTTAGCTCATCGCTTAAGTCTGGCTGTTGGGGTAAATAAACTATTTTACTGCTGGCATTTTTCCAAATTTCACCCCCGTCAACCGGCTCTAGGCCAGCGATCATCTTTAGCAGTGTGGACTTACCCGAGCCGTTGGTACCAATCAGCCCGACGCGATCGCCCTCCTCAATGCTAAAGCTGGCATTTCGCAGAATCTCCTTGATGCCAAAGTCTTTGCTTATATCCCGTAGAGCCAGCAGAGTCATCGGTTAACGCAGAACGCCAGTAGCTAGTGTAGCGTGGGCGGTCAGCCTATGGTGCTGAGTATTCAGAGGCAAACACCGCCAGCAACCGATCCGCAGCGGCCTTTGCCATGGAGGCATCCTTCAGTTACAAAACGCGAATTCACAAGGTTAAATCGCTGATTTTTTGTTAGGTTTGGGCAATTAAAGTGATTTCCCCAGTGAAAGAGCAAGCAATACCCTTGGCCAAAACCTGTCGGAGCTGGGACCGTAGAGATGTATCAATAGTTATCTAGTCGTTATCTGGGTGTAGTTATCTAGATTTTGCCCCCCAACCATTAGGACACGCGGTGCGTTAGATGCATCTAAACATAGTGAAAAATAGCTTGCCAGGGGTTGAGAGCCCAGGCAAATGACCCTCACATTACTATCTGGGGCTTATGAATAAAACCTTAATCCGCTACGGTGTAGGAGTCAGCCTGCTGCTAGTGAGCAGCTGTTTTAGCAGTGGCAGCCCCTCTGACTTCGTGGAGCCCGTCCGTAACCCTATCAAAATCGGCGGTTCCGCAGAAACCTATAAAGTGCTTGAGCTGACTACCAATGCCTATACGGCGACAGCCCCGGATGTGGAATTCGACTTTTTCCCCCCTAGCCAAACCAGCGCGGCAATCGAAGGCATCAGGAGTAGATCCTTAGATATCGGTGCCGTTAGCCGTCCCCCAACCTCCGAAGAAGCCAATCATCCGCTTACCTATCTAACACTGGCGGAAACACCGATGGTTATGGTCGTTCACAATAGCGTCACCGGTATCACTGACATTACCAGCGACCAGATTAGAGCCATCTACAGCGGCCAAATTAGCAACTGGCAGACCCTCGGTGGCCCAGATGCGCCTATCGTTTTACTTGACTTCACTGAGGACGAAAACGAAAAAAAGCTGCTGCGACAGATCTATCTGGGCGAAGACTTAGTCATCACCCCCACAGCCATTGTCTTTGCTGAAGATGATGAGCTAGCCGAAACTGCCGCCATCACAGAATTTAGCATTGCCGCCATCCCCTATAGGGAAGAGCTTGCAGAGCTTCCCGTTACCATTCTGAGCATCGACCAGATAGCTCCCTCCGCCCAGGCGTTACGCTCAGGAGACTATGCTATGGTTCTCCCCCTGGGTGTCGTCATCGAGGCTCCCCCTGCCAATGACGTCCAGTCATTTCTGGACTTTGCCACGGGTCCAGAAGGTAAACGTATCCTACGGGAGGCCGACTATGTTGTCACCGACACCCAGTAACTGTTCCAATGCTGCTTAGCCCATGAGCCTACTGCACCCTAAGCACCTCATGCGCAGATACCAAAACGCTGCGCTACCGCTAAAAATCTGTCTTCCGTTTATCCTGATGTTTTTAGGATTTTGGGTGGCCGGTACTGCCTCAATGGGTCTTTTCTTAACCCATAGGCTTGAGCAGGGGGAGCGTAAACAAGCCGCAGAGCTAACGGCATTAGTCAAACGAGAAATTGATCAGGAACTGGACGACCTCAGACGTGAGGCCCGCCTGCTGTCGATCAAAGGGCTGGTGACCCAAGGCACCCTTGAACAAAGTCAAAATCAGCTGCAGCAGGTGATCTTGCCGTTGCGAAATGTTTTAGACGCTAACATAATTACCGTCATTAACCGTGCCCAGCAGCCCCTGCTCAATGTTCGTTCACCCGTGCTGCAGGATGTCAAACTCTATGCCCAAGAAGTCAATAATTTATTGATCACCGGGTCGGACATTTCCACCATTGTGGGTACCAGCAACGCCGGGCCGCCGGTTTTAGTCGGTACTGCCCCCATCAAAGACGAGCAGATGGTGATTGGAGGTATTTTACTAGGGACAGCCCTGAGCGATGAGCTGTTGACTCAAATAAATCAATCAATTCAAGAACAGATTGTTGTTATCTCCGATAGTGCCGTCGTTGCGTCTACATTTCCATCCAATACTGACTGGATAGGCCAGCTAAGCTCCCTCAGAAATGAGACCACAATTACCATCAACAACCAAAAATTCTTCACCCATCCCATCTATCTGCAAGGTCTGAAAAATCGACGTTTTGACTTGATACTACTGACCTCGCAACAACCCATAGAACAAACTCAGCGAATGATTTGGCTCCTGATTTTAACGGCAGGAATCCTGGGGGCCGCAGTCACAACTATCTTAGGCTATTGGATAGCGAGAAAGGTGGCAAAACCCATTCAGGACATCACCCAAATAGCCCAGCAGGTAGTCCAGGAGAACGGCTTTGACCTCAGGGTATCCGTTGACAGTCAGGATGATATTGGCGCCCTGGCCCAGGCGCTCAATCAGCTGATTGAATGGGTCGGGCAGTATACCCAGGAGCTGGAAATCGCCGCTGAAACCCTGGAGGTTAAGGTTGAAGATCGAACCCAAGAGCTGTCCAGCGCTCTCCAGAAGCTTAAGGAAACACAAACCCAGCTGATTCAGACAGAGAAAATGTCTAGCCTTGGTCAAATGATCGCTGGCATTGCCCATGAGATTAACAATCCTATTAACTTTGTTCAAGGCAATATCCAGCCGCTGCAGGAATACTTTGAAGACCTGCTAGCCTTAATAAAGACCTATCAGACCGCCTACCCCCAGCCGCCAATGGCCGTTTTAGAAAAGCAAGAAGAGATTGAGCTGGACTTTGTTCTTGGGGATTTAAAGAAACTTCTGAACTCCATGAGAGTGGGGGCACAGCGGGTAAACAGTATTGTTTTGTCCCTACGTAATTTTTCTCGTCTAGACGAAGCCAATGTCAAAGATGTCAATATCCATGAGGGTATTGACAGTACGCTGCTGATCTTAAATCATCGCATCAAACATTATGTGGACGTGGTCAAACACTACGGCGATCTTCCCCCGGTACGCTGCTTCCCAGCCCAGCTCAACCAGGTATTTACCAACATTATTGCCAACGCCTTGGATGCCATGTTCGATAGTGATTGTGACCCCAAGAAACTGACCATTACCACCCGAGCGATCGCACCCAGCCACGTTCAAATTAGCATTCGCGACAGCGGCCCCGGTATCTCCCCCCAGGTACGTACCAAAATCTTTGATCCGTTTTTTACCACAAAGGCTGTGGGCAAAGGAACCGGCCTGGGGCTGGGCATCTGTTTTAAAATCATTCAGCAGCACCAGGGCCACATTGATGTGCGCTCCATAATTGACCAGGGTGCCGAATTTTTGATTACCTTGCCCACCGATGTCCTACCCGCTGACCCGATTGACTAAGAAGATCGCAATTAGAGCAAGTACCACCCTTCCCCTTTCACCCTTCCCCTTGCCCTTTCACCCTTTCCCTAACCAAGACCGATATTTTATTTCTGCGCACATCCCTAATAGGGCAGGTCTTCAGACTTCCATCCAGACTCGGACTCCGCTGCCAGGGGCAGCTGCACCGAGCCGGTTTGATAAAGACTGTCTCGCCCTTGCGGTTGGGGAGACTGTTGGGGAGACCGTTTACGACGGCGAGAAATATTTTCTTCTGTTGTTTCCTCAGCAATCACCTCGTAGAGCAGCGCTGACTTGTTACCATCGCCCTTGCGCAGCACACGCCCCAAACGCTGAATATATTCCCGGGTCGACCCGCTCCCTGAGAGTAAAATAGCCACTCGAGCATCGGGGACATCGACACCTTCATTGAGTACATGGGAGACCACAATGGTTTTGTAGTCTCCTGTGCGAAAATTTTGCAACACCTCACGGCGCTCTTTAACCGGTGTTTGGTGGGTAATCGCAGGAATTAGAAAGTCCTGGGATATTTTATAAACCGTGGCGTTGTCGTTGGTAAAAATAATGGTGCGCTCAGGGTAGTGCTGCTCCAGCAGCTCTTCTAGTACCCGCAGTTTTCCGGTGGTCCCGAGGGCAATATTTTTAGCTTCCCGGTGGGCTAGCATTGCCCGTCGACCTTCCTGGGAGCGGGCACTGGCCCCCACAAATCGCTGCCAGCCCTCAGGGCTGCCCAGCCAGATTCTAGACCGTTGCAAAAAGTCATTGCGCCGTTGGATTAGATCGGCGTAGCGTCGACGCTCTACCTCGGACAGGGACACTTTACGCTGCACAATCTCGTAGGGGGCCAGTGCTTGACCTGAGAGTTCGGCGGCTGTTTTGCGATAGACCACAGGGCCCAGCAGCTGGTCGAGATCCCCATGGCGACCGTCCGCTCGATCGGGGGTGGCCGTTAGCCCTAGGCGGTAGGGTGCGATCGCATATTCAGCAATCACCCGATTAAAGTCGCTGGGCAAATGGTGACACTCGTCGCACACCAGCAGACCATAGCGATTGCCCAGGTTTTCCGCATGGATCGCCGCGCTATCGTAGGTAGCCACCAAAATATCGGAGCGATCGCGACTGCCCCCCCCCAGTAAACCAATATCCGCATCCGGAAAGGCCGTTTCTAAATGGGCATACCACTGGTGCATCAAATCCAATGTTGGCACCGTAATCAACGCACTGCGGGGGATCGCCTGGAGCGCTAGCTGGGCGAGATAGGTTTTACCCGCCGCCGTCGGTAGCACCACCACCCCCTGCCATCGATTTTGCTGCCAGGCGGCCAGGGCTTCGGTCTGGTGGGCATAGGGCCTATGGGTCAGCTGGGGGCTTAGCTCCAACGCCTTAAAATCAGACGCTTGGTCGTTTACCGTCACCTGCTCACGACGCAATGTTTCCAGTAAGGGGCGATAGCAGTGGGCCGGAATCCGAAATCGCTCGATGCGATCATCCCAGACCGCATGGTCAATCCAGCTTTTGCCACGCGGTGGCGGATGCAAAATCAAGGTGCCGCGATCAAACCGAAGGGTGGGGGTACGCACCATGGGTAGCAAAAGAAACGGGGCCGTTACCAAAAAATCAGATTAACTTTCAGCTCAACTCTGTCTGGAATAGGTGTATTCAACACCGTAGTTCCCCTTAGCTTTCACCGAGGAGGATTGTCACTATGGATACGTCAATGATTATAGGATTAACTCTTGCTGGTTCGATTGTAATGCTCAGCGGCGGTAAGCGTTCGGAGACAGAGGTGGATAAGCCCAGGACCGATGGCACTGAGTTCATCGTGCGCGTTGGCGACGACGGTGCAATTTCATTTGGGCCTAGAGACAGCTCGGACCGTTAGTTTGTCTCCGTAGAGGCGTTCCA
>JBCDJC010000293.1:0-5827 GCA_038748225.1 Cyanobacteria bacterium P01_H01_bin.26
TCCATCATTTACACCCTGCTCAGCCTGGCACCCTCTTTAATCATCGGCCTGGCTGTCGATACGATTGTTGAACAAGAAGCTTCTCTATTTGCTCGCCTGGGTATTCAAAATCCGCTTACCCAGCTAGCACTGCTGTCGGTGTTAACCATTGTTATCTGGGGGTTAGAGGCATACAGCCAGTATATGGCTGAAAAAACCTGGCGTAGCCTGGCTCAAACCTTACAGCACGAGCTGCGGGTGGATGCCTACGGTCACCTGCAGTCCCTTAATTTAGAGTACTTTGAAGACAGCAGTACCGGCAGCCTGCTCACTATCCTGAATGAGGATGTCAACCAGCTGGAGGAATTTCTCTCCTTCGGTGCTTCCGACCTGATCGATTTTGTAACACGCACTTCAGCCGTGGGTGTTAGTTTTGTGCTGTTAGCGCCGCGTCTAGCATGGCTGGCCATGGTGCCAATTCCCATTATTCTATGGGGTAGTTTTATCTTTCAAGCCCGCCTGGCCCCTCGCTACGATCGGGTTCGAGAGCAGGCGGGGCTGATTAGCGCTCGTCTGGCCAATAACCTCTCAGGAATAGCCACCATCAAAAGCTTTGCAGCGGAGAGTTATGAGCGCGATCGCATCTACCAGGACAGTGACACCTATCGTCAGGACAGCCAACGGGTGATCGACTTGAGTGCGGCCTTTCAGCCCCTGTTACGATTCGGCATTCTAATCGGGTTTGTGGTCACCTTGTATTTAGGTGGACGAGCGGTTCTTCAAGGGTACCTGAGCGTTGGTCTCTACGGTTTTATGGTGTACATCGTACAGGACTTGCTATGGCCGTTTACGCTGCTGAGTGAAACGATGGATACCTATCAAAAGGCCATGGCTTCTGTGCGACGCATTCTGGGTCTATTGGATACCCCCATGGCCATAGTTCAGCATAATCAAGGCTTATCAGTTCGCAGAATTCAAGGCGACGTATACTTTGACGACATTACCTTTGCCTATAAAGATCGTCGTCTGGTACTCAATCAACTCTCTCTCCATATTCCAGCGGGAAAAACCATTGGTATTGTAGGAGCCACAGGTTCTGGCAAAAGTACCTTGATCAAACTGTTGATGCAATTTTATCCAGTCCAAAATGGACGTATATTAATTGACGGCATCAATATCCAAGTGCTGAATTCCAGGGAACTGCGTAAATCGATTGGTTGGGTAAGCCAGGATGTCTTTTTGTTTCACGGGACAGTTGCGGAGAATATTGGTTATGGCAGTTTTGACGCAACTCGTGACCAGATTCTCCAGGCGGCAAAATTAGCAGAGGCCCATGACTTTATTGAGCAACTGCCGCAAGGGTACGATACATTCATCGGCGAACGGGGGCAGAAACTCTCAGGTGGGCAACAACAACGGCTAGCAATTGCCCGCACCATCCTTAAAGATCCGCCCATCCTGATTCTAGATGAAGCCACCTCAGCCGTAGATAACGAGACCGAGGCCGCTATTCAGCGCTCCCTGGCAAAGATCACCCAAAATCGGACAACCATTGCCATTGCCCATCGTCTCTCGACCCTGCGTCACGCCGACAATATCTATGTGATGGCCCAGGGCAAGATAGTTGAATCGGGTATTCACGAGCAGTTGCTGACTCAGTCAGGTACCTATGCTAAACTCTGGCACGTTCAGTCTGGCGATCCGGTCCCCCCGTTCTAGGCTGAGTCAGCTCTGCAACAAGTTCAGACTGAACAACACCCCCAAGAAGCTGCGATCGCTCAATCCAACCCTCCACCCGGACAATCGCATTGAGCTAAGCATGTTACCCATTGCCGACGGTCTGACCCTGGCCCTCAAGCGCTAGTTTGGTCTATTTACCCGCTTGACAAAAGCCTAAAGCTCGTTCTAAATTGTCTCAATGCCGCACTACCTTAGTGCAGCTGTTCTACGCTAGAACCTAATTACTTGGCACCGTCGGCAGGTGCGCTCACACCTAACCGACGGCTAACCCACGGATTCACATACAATCCACGGGATGGGGTCATTATGCCTCAGCCCCTGCGTTTGTGGTACTACGTGAGGGGCTGGGGAGTTAGGTTCTGGTCACCCAAACCCATATGTCTGGAGACCAGAACCATGTTTCAAGACCCAACATTGGGCGCAAATGCGCCCGTCGATTCGACTGACTACCTACCCGAATACGCCTACGAGTCCGGACGGCTGATGCTGTTTGGTACCCTGGGGTTTGTGCAAATGTCTATCAAAGAACTGCACAGGGCCAACTACGCTGAACCCAACGACTGGAGCCGTCTGTTGCCCACCGGACAGCCGAATGAGGTGATGTCGATTTTGACGAGGCGGGTCAGGGTCGATTAGAGCGAGGATGCGATCGCGTTCTGCTGTTTTTGAAGGCGCGATCTCGTCTCCCTCCAGCTTGTTGTGCCCTCCAATCTTAACCCCAGTCTAAAGGAGAATCATCCCAAACCTGAACTTCAATGAATTTCTCAAACTCCTCATGGGTATAGTTTTTGTACTCTTTTCTGTAATCATCCCTCGGCAGCCCAAATTTTCCTATTAACCAATCTAGATCCTCTAGTTTGAACACCCGGTTGTGATAGGGCTTTTTCTCAACTAATAATTCAAAATCTGGCATGTATCCCATAGAGACAAGGCTATCTGGGTATGTAATACTCACAGAACTACTCGAAAAATAGCTAAGGGGTATTTTTACTTCGGCGGTATCTGGACATAGGTGTTTAAACCAAAATGATTCTCCCAGCACAAAATAATGCGGTGATTTTCTTTGGGGACTTCCCCCGGCGTTAATAAACAGTTTTCTTAATTTATCTTCTGTCTTTTTTCGAAGCTCCATATATCTACCGCCATAGACCCTATTGAAGTCATCGCATTCTTTTTGTCGGCTTTCTAACTCTTTAATTACCTTTGTAAGCTCTTTTCCCCCCAGGTCACTGAGATTTAGGAATGGTTTTTTATCCGACAAATGATAGTGGGTTACAAATTTTGGATACATACTTATCTGGCCCAGAGCGCCATCAGATGGTAATCGCCACTTTTCCTTTGATCTGTCTTTGTTCTAGATCGTCAATGGCCTGGGGGACCTGGCTTAAAGGATAGGTGCGATCGATAAAAGGGGTTACCTGGCCCGTTTCGGTCAGCTTCTTCAGCGTCAGCAAATCGTCTTGCTTGGGTTGGGAGGTGAGACACTTTACCTGACGTTGTTGTTGCTTACCTATCCAGGGGCCCAACAGCATCGCGCGAAAGAATTCGGGGGTGGAGCCGCCTACCATCACGTAGGTACCGCTTGGTTTTAAGGCGGGTAAATAGTCTGTGAAAGGCCGATAAGCGGCTGTATCGACGATCAGATCGTAGGGCTGACTCGCGTCGGGTTGGGTGTAGTCAATGGCGTAATCGGCACCGATCTGTCTTACCATCTCTAATTTTTGGGTGCTACAGCGACCTGTCACCTCAGTACCGAAGGCTTTGGCGATTTGGATGGCAAAGGACCCCACACCGCCAGCCGCTCCCACAATCAAAACCCGTTGGCCTGCTTGAACTTGGCCCATATCGCGTAGGGCCTGTAGTGCGGTTAGGCCAGACACCGGAAGAGTAGCGGCGGCCTCAAAGGTCAAATTATTGGGCTTGGGGGCAAGGGCCGTGGCGGGGGCACAGACATACTCCGCGAAGCCACCAAACCCGCTTTCTGATAGGTCTCCGAATACGGTATCCCCTGGCTGAAACTGGTTGACAGCCTGACCAACGGCCTCGACTTCCCCTGCGATCGCACTCCCCAAAATTGAGTATTTTGGCTTTTGCAATCCGCCGTAGATTAACCGAATCAGGAACGGCTTGCCCCGCATTAGATGCCAGATGCCCGCGTCCACCGATGCTGCTTTGACGCGCACAAGGACTTCATTATCTCTAGGTACAGGCTTGGCTATATCCACCAGTTGCAACCTATCGGGACCACCATACGTTGTCTGAGTAATCGCCTGCATTTTCTAAACTCCCATAAAAAACTATCGGTGGAGTCATCAGAGCTACATTAAGAAACGCACTCTGCAAGTTCTTTGCCCATTGTTGAAGGCTGGACAGGAATTATCTAATTCCTATGGGCAATTAACTGGAAATAGATCAGCCTAATGCGCCCATATTGGTAATTAAACAAAAGGTTTCAGTATAATAACTCCTCGCCTATTTCATAGATTGATGTCATGGCAATGTCGCCTGTTCCATCTAATCCGGCTGTACTCAAACTCACAAAAGCCTTAGCGCTTTTTGAGCAGACGTTTGGTCGCGCCCCGTCTAAGTTAGAGCTACAGGCCATTATTGGAGCCCTGGCGGCAGTCATGGACCTCAAAGATGGCAGCCCAGGTGAGCTGATCCATCGGGTCGCCATCTTTTCTCGACAGGCTCAAAACCTGGAGGAATTAGCTGATGCGGCAAAGTATCAGATATCTGAGGCCATTATTCAAAAAGCAAAAGAACGTCTAACAGAGGCTGAAGAGACTTTGGTCCTTCTGATTCGCAGCTATCTACAGCGGGTGTCGTCAAAACTATCGGCGGCAGAGTTTGTTGACTTGACTAAAGCTGCGATCGCATTCCTCAACAGCGATCAATCAGGGCCAAAAATTAGCCTACCCGAAGGTAAACGCCTCCTATATTTTGCGCTCCGAACCTTTCATAATCAGCTCTCCCAGCCGATACCCCCCATCGGGACCACCCCCCCGGAGAGAATAGCAAGACTGTTGGCCCGCCTGGCCCGGTACCAAAAAATCATGGGCATTGGTGGCGTCAAAGCTGTCCTGGTTACGCTGGTCACCCAAACCCTAAAAAATGCTTCTCAGCCGCTTAGCCCCGGCCTTATTCGCACCGCATTAAAAAATAGCAGGGTTGCGATCGCCCCCGACTTGACCGCCAACGAAAGCTTAGATGACATCGCCAATGCCCTGTTGTTCACCATACAGCTCCAAACATCAGCCACCCCCACAACAAAATCTGAGCAAGAAATTGCGGAGCAGCTGAGCCAGGCCATAGCTGACTTCAAAACCAGGTATCGGCCCCCAGCAGATGTCACTCAGCCCCGGTGGGATAACGACCTATCCGTCAGCAGCCCCTTCTTTACACCCAGCAATTTTGAAACAGCCAGTGACGATTTTGCCTGGCTACCCTCAACGATCGAGGATAAAAGTTCAAAAGACGAAACAAACTCTTAGTACTTCGTTTTATATTCCTCCAACTAAAATATTCTTAACAATAGACTGAGCCATGGCTGTCAGGTTTGGCCCAAAACATTCGACCGGCGTGGCCTATTCCACTCATCCGTTTTCGCCAGACAGGGCAAAGGGAGTCAGGCGTAGGCCCAGCCCAGCCTTTTGCCCCGGTGGATTTCGCAAAGTAGCTAAACGCCACACCGCTTTGTGAAGCCAACCTTAGTCGTGGTGGTTCAAACTCAGTGCCTAATGATGCCTGAGTATACATTCAGTAGCTAAACGCCATACCCCTTTTTTGTCAGGGCATTCAGCAGATTTTTCTTTTTTGCTTTTTGTTCTATATTTTATATATTCGGTTGATAAAACTAGATTTTAATCGTTTAATTCTAATTTTTAGAAATTAAACCGCCTTAGGCTAATTTTTGAATCAAATGGTCTTTTATGCTCAGATTTACTGGGGCTATGCGTTTTTATTGCCCCTATTCAATAACCTACTTATTCACCACAATGGGCCTCAGACATGGTCAATCAGACCACCCATCAAGAGGAGATAACGATCGTGAAACTCTCGGTCTACGGAAAAGGTGGCATTGGCAAATCCACCACTAGCTGCAACA
>JBCDJC010000294.1:0-5771 GCA_038748225.1 Cyanobacteria bacterium P01_H01_bin.26
ATGAACACGCTCACTCTGTTTGTCCAGCAGTCGCTGAGGGAAAGCCTAGACTACGGCAAAATTCCTGGCTGTGGAGACAAGCCAGTTTTATTCAAGCCAGGCGCAGAAAAGATAGCAACGTTATTCGGATTTTATGTAAATCTTGATCGATTAGAGGCGGTCAAAGACTACACGGGAAAAGAATTTGGAGCTGAGCCGTTTTTTGCATTTGAGTATCGAGCTACTTTAAAGAATCGAGAAGGCACTATCGTTGCCCAGTGTGAAGGCAGCTGCAACAGCTGGGAAGAAAAGTACCGATATCGAAAAGCCTCTCGGTCATGCCCCCAGTGTGGCGAGTCGACTATCATGCGCTCAAAATATCCTGACAAGAATACAGGAGATAAGGGCTGGTATTGCAACAAGAGGTCTGGTGGCTGCGGTGCCAATTTTCACAGCACCGACCAGTCGATTGTGTCTCAGCAAGAGGGGCGTGTGCCCAATGAGCGCGTGTTTGATCAGGTCAACACCATCATGAAGATGGCTCAAAAACGTGCTTTTGTTGGGGCTGTCATCTTGGCGGCGAATGCCAGTAACTACTTTGCAGTGGATCAGGCTATGGCTGAAGGCGTTGACATCATTGATGCCGACTACGAGCCAACTCAATCGATCGGCAATACTCAGCCCATGGAGCGCATCAATGTTGAAGTGATGCCGGACAGTGGCAATGATAATCAGGCCCGCATCGCCCAGGCTATTAAGGTCACTGAGCATAACTGGGCTGAGGCAAAGGAAATTTGCGATCGCAAAGTCCGACCTGTTCCCAGTAGCACGCTCACCGACTCAGAGGTCCGGGAGCTTGTGCGGTGGCTTCTGACTGACTATGCAGTCAAGCGTCGGTACATTCAGCAGGAAACTGCATACGATATCACGACCGAGTTGATTCAGCAGCAGCCCAGCATTACGGATGAGAACTTGGTAAGCAGGTTCCTTGTACGCCTGGATGAGCTAGCTGACTCAGCGCCAGTCACTATTGGCCGTCCTGGCCGACAGTTTAAGGGCGTGAGCATTGAGTAAAACCACCAGGACCGACGCAGGCAGATCTCCTGGTCAAGGTGCATCCAGTCATCAGCAAAACCCAGTGTCAAAAAATCAATAGGTGGTTGTTGTGAAAAAAAACGATTTACACGAATTCCTGAGCGATCACGATTTAAGTACGGTGGCAGCTGAACTATCCAAGCTTGCCAATGAGCGGTTTAGGCATCCAGCCGTGACCGACTCGCTGGGGCGCGAGACAGCTATCCAGCTTGAAAGACTCAGTCATGATCTAGAGCAGATTGAACACCTGCACGCCAGCTTATTGGAAATCGCCCCTGAACAGAAGGTATCATTTGGCTAGTGACGATTTTCAGGAACTTCAACGCGGCCCGCCAAAGGCCGCGTTTTTATGTGCCAAGATTTACGGGGCGCTGTGCCACTGTTGCCCCGTAAATAGAAAAGCCCGCAGTTAACGGGCCGTGTCCATGGTGTCATCGACGTCGATATTCTAATCGATTAGCCCTTTTTCCAGGGTTGAGATCGCCTCACTTAACACCCCAGTGTCAATCGGCTCACCGCCTACCAAGTGAGACTTTAGAAGAGCTGTGGCTGCTCCCATTGCTCCCATTCGTGTTTTGAGCTTTTGGTTGACAAGTCGTTTATTCTCGGTGGCAAGCACTTCGCTTTCGGCTTGGTTAATCCCGTCCGCAACCAGCTGGCGTAGCAAGTCTCCGTAGTCCAGCAGTCCAAGCTTCTGCGTTAGGCTATCTAGCCTATCCCAGTTGTCGTTTGACATGGTCAGATAGCGTCGTGAAGTTGTCATTGCAGTTACTCTCAAATACCGTTTAAGCGTATCAAAAAGCTTTGGCTGACAACAGGGCTGAGACACTTGCGAGTGGTATAGGGTCTCGCCGATGTGTCAACAGCGCATCACCTGTGTTACTGTTGAGCCGTGGCTCACAATAGGCTGAGCCATGGCTCATTAGGAAAGCTTGGATATGGCTAAAACAGAGACTGCGCTTAGCGGTGACACGGCTCAGCCGCCTGTGACCCCCGATTATGGAATTGGAATTTACAGCAATCGAGAGGCCGGTAAAATACTTGGAAAATCGCTGGCCACTATTAAGCGGTACAAACGTATTTTGGTGGACGCTTTTGGAAATCATTCGTCTGAGGTTGTTAGTCCTGCTGGACGCCTTACAGAGTATGGGATTGAGCAGCTTAAGGTGGTCGCCGTTTATTTTGCTAACGGAACAGCTCATTTGTACAAGGAAACGCTTCCGACACAGCGACCTGACCTCTTTGTAAGCCCAGCTCACTGTGTTGATGAGCCAGCCAAAACCCTTGGTGTAAAAGAACTAAACCCTGAGCCGGCAGAGGTCTCGATCGTTGGAGATGAGCCTCTGGTGACCGACCTGGCTCAAGGGTTGAAAAACTACGCAATAGACCTTAGGGCCGTTCGAGGCGATGTCGTCCACGTTGGCGGCTGCGAAGAGGTGCTAGCCCTGGCGGATCAGTTTTACAGGGGAGCTGGAGAGGTAATTGAAGACGATATTGCGCAACGCAAGGCGGAACTTAGAAAGGTAGGCGATACGCTAGAAGCATTGCGGGGAAAGCACCTAAGCCACCAAAAAAACGTACAGCGACATCAAGCCAAAACGCACCGCATGGAGACCAAAAAGGCGATTTTGGTGGACGAACTGAAAGAGCAAATGAGCGTATTCCAGGAAGACTAAAGATGAAGCCATGGCACATAGGAGCAGCGCTATTGCTGCTGTACGCCATCAGCAGCGGTGGGGATGTTTCAGAAAAAGCCGAGAGGGCGGCTAGTCGACGCCAAGACAGCCAAAGGATATCTGAGCGCGTGAGGGCCTCCCAAGACCGCGAGCGAGACGCTAAGCGGCTTTCTGGAGTTGCCCTGAGGCGCTACCGGGCTAATTGTCTGCCTGTGGTCGACAGGGAGACCAACAAAGAAGCTATTCATACAGATGACACGATCTTTGTGGATAGAGACACCGGGTTTCCACTGCCGACAGGAACCGTCGTCTGCAACTCTCGGTATTGGACCGGAATTCTTGATGAAAGTGGTCGCGCCACGGACGTTGCGACTGCAACTCGTCACGATTCCGATGACAACGGCCTGTCTGATATAGAAGACGTTCGGAGGATACTAAATGGCGAAGAGTAGGCGACGACGGCGCCCAAAGGCGCGGCAGCGTCGCCCCCAGCAAACGACTACAAAAACAGAAATTACCCTGGCAACCTTGGCGCTATGGATTTTGCTGGGCATTTCCATTGTGTTTGCCTTGCAGCCATGGATGGCCATTGGCGAAATTGCTGTAGATAGAATCCATGCCATCCCGTTCTATGGGGTGCTATCCAAGGTGCCGGTTTTGAATGGCATACTCTTCTTTTTTGAGGACATTGCCAACAACACGGCCGTGAGCATTGTCGGCGTTGCCCTCTGCTTGACCATCAATATCACCCAGGTGGTCAATGGAATGCAGGCGACAATGCTGCAGTGGATCATTCGGTGCATCGGTGGGTTGTTTGAGTTGTTGGTAAGCGTCTACTACCACGCACCCTACGACGGGGGGATAGAGGCCCTTTTGGCTGACTTTCCCTACCTTGACCCCTACTACGTAAACGTTCAAGGGGCAATGATGACGGCTATTTCAGTGCTCCTGTTTGAGGTTTTGTTTCTTTACGGACATGAGTACATCCGTCAAATGAAAAGCCAGTACGAATCTCAGCAGAAAAAACTAGAAGGCAGAGGCAATGGACGGCAAACTCAGCAGGCTTAATGAGGCAGTAGAGGTCGACCTATCCCAGTTCGGCGATGAACCGCTGCTCTTGGGTCGCGTGCTTGATGACCCACTGCATTTGCTGCTTGGGGGCGGGCTTCTGTCGCTGTTTGCGCTAGCTGCTCCTGGCGCTGGCTGGATCTTGGCAGCTGGCGTTGCTGCGGCTACTGCTAACGACATCAGATGGGCTTTTACGGAAGATGTGGAGGGTGATGACTTTGATGGCGAAACCATTGACACCGATGCGGCGGCGGTTGACCCAGTCGAACAATTAAAAGCAGACAGTCCCGACAATTGGATTGATACAGCGGTTGAACAGGGGTTTGATGTTATTCCTGGGTCCAATGCTCAACAGTGGCCACCTTCAACACCAACACCTGCTGCAGTCAACAGTCGGCTCAACACCCTTGCCTACAACGAAGCCCGCGATCTTGTCATAGAAGGTCCCGACGCACTGCTTGATCTGTTGGGCGATCAGACGCCTGACTGGGTGCGCTCAGCCGCTGCGGCGCGCACCAGTCCACACGCCCATGAAACCCCCTCGGTGACTGGTGGTGACACCCTTCCGGTGACACCTGTGACACCCAAAAGTGACAGCAAAGTGACAGCAAGTGACACCTTAATCAACGGTTTTGCTCAAAATCATCAGTCTAATGCCTGTCACCGTCAGTCACAGCAAGGAAGTGACACCTTCTCGGTGACAGCTGAAGACTGCAAAACCTATGTCAGCGGACTGACATTGAGCGAGTTCAAATCTCAGCTTTGTCCAGAGGGGGGCGGATTAAATCCTCAAGATCTAAACGCCAAAGAAGGGCGAATAGCAGCCGTTCAGTATTTGAGAGAATTCAGAGCAAGCTACGGCAAGACTCCCATTGAGTTTGCTGTTTGGTGGGGCTGGGGTCTTACCAAAAAAGGAGGGACGTCGCCCGGGGCTGAAAAGTACCGTTTCGTTGCAAACTTCGTTGCCGACGCCTTTGATAAATTGTGGTCGGATTAATGTAAATGAAACTAAGTCGGGTTGAACCCAGTATCATTGCTGCTGCCGCTGCCGAGTTTGAAGTAAACAAGAAAGACGTCGAGGTCGATTTTGACGAAGATGGCGATTTCGTCGTGACGATCTCAGGCAATGAGGAATACGACGAAATTCAGTGCGTCGCCACCTTTGAAGACGGCGAATGGGAATTTGAAGAATTAGACCAATAAGGCCCCTTTTTGAGGTGGTTAAGTCCACAAAAACAGGCAGTACTTAAGGATTAAATAATGAGTGATCTAACAGCTAAGAACCCAGGCCAAGAAGCGGCTGATTATATTCAGCAGGCGCACAATTGCCGTCTTGAAATTCATCGCTTGAATCAAAAAATAATCCAGGATGAAAAGAAGCTAGCTTTATATTTGGTTGATCTAAATGCGGCTGTTGCCGCAGACAAAACGCTTAGCAATTCTGACAAAAGAAGGGCAAAATTACTGGAGCTTAAAGCCAACGATAAAACCGTTGTAGAGCTAGAAAGGTGTATTGAAAGTGCCAAAGCAGAGGTCGAACTCCACCGCATTCATACCCAGTACAGTGTGGATATGATCAAGTTAAATATTGCCTTGATTGGCAGAGAGACGGCGACTACCTCCGGTCAGCATGGCGGCTGCGTTGTTCAGCAGTGGCCTACCGAAGATGGCTAGTGGCAGGACCCACGACCGAGCATCTAAATGGGTTGCGATCTCAACTGGTTCTATTGTTGGCTCACTGTGTGTCGACAATGCCCAATTAGTTGTACTGGCAACGGCCACAACGCTGACAACCTGGGCTTGGGGGTTGTTCCTGAGTCCAGACCTGGACCTTGCCGAGAACAGGCATGGGTGCAATGCTAAGCGCCGCTGGGGAGCGCTGGGTGCCTACTGGGTGCCCTACGGCATGGCCTTTAAGCACAGAGGTTTAAGCCACTGCCTTATTTTGGGAAC
>JBCDJC010000295.1:0-5765 GCA_038748225.1 Cyanobacteria bacterium P01_H01_bin.26
TCCCGACAGGGTATTTGATAGCTTGGGCTGTACCTTAGCAAAGCCGCTGATGCCCCCGGCAGTGATGGCGATTCCCAAATCCAGCAGCGTCGGTTTTGAGCGTGCCCACACCTCCGAGTCATATTCCGAGAGACCCAGCATCAGTCCCAGGGCAACGGAGAGCGCGATCGCAATTGCCGTACCCACGGCTAGGGCCTTGGCCCCTTCCTTAATCAATTTAATATCGCCTTCCAAAAAGCCAAAGGCCATGGCGCGAATCGGTAGCATCAGCGGTGCTATCAGCATGGCCCCAATAATCACCGCCGCACTGTTTGACAACAAACCGAGCGTGGCGATAATACAGGCCCCGATGGTCATGACCACATAGTCACGATTTAGCTCTGAATCATCCATCAGGCTATCGCGCATGTGTTTCAACGCCATGGGCGACACCCGACGTCCACCAAAATAGCGATTTGTTAACGTTTGTAGCCCGTTTCGTACCATGGTTTGCCCCGCCGAAACTATACACCAATGCAATTGTGTTCAGATGTGTTCAGACTATAGCAAGTTCCTTCAACGCCTAGGATGGTGATTCCTAGGATGGTGGTTACTTGCGATCGCATAAAATTCTGCCATCTGGCCCAGAAAGATCCGCCATCAAAATTATTTGTTCCTGAAGAAGCATGTGGGATCAGAGACCGACCGCTACTCTATTGGATGTGAGCAAGTTGCTCTACTCACTTGTGTTACTCGAGGTAGGATTTTTTTATGGGTTTTTTAAGTCGCATTTTCAAGCAGGACAAGCCTGCCGGGGCCAGCACCACAGCTGGACGTCGCCCTCGTTCCAAGACCGCTAAGACCGCTCCTGCCAAAACTGCGGCAGCACCTGCCTCTCCCACCAAGGCAGTCGCCAACAGCGCTGACGCTGAAGATGATATCCCTGATTATAAAATTGGCCTCACGGGCGAGTTCGATGAAAGTGGTTTAGCCAAGCGCGTTACCCTGGCCTTTGATGAGGAGCCTAACCTAGATGATGTGGAAACGCTTTGGGTAGCCCAGCTCAGCAGTAAGGTTGTTCTCAAGGGTAAAGTACCCAGCCAGGCTATTCTCGATAAGATGGTCACCGTTGCCAAAGGCGTCGACGGTACCACCGCCGTTGACACCAGCCAGGTAGAGGTTGGTTAGTTCCAATAAAAGGAAACGTTCGCGCCCTGTAAAGATGTTGATGTACGGCATTTCTAATGGAGCGTTTCGTTCTGCAGCTCATCAATAAAAAAAGGTGATGGAAGTCAGCTTCCATCACCTTTTTTCTAAGTTTGATTTTTATCTGAGGGTTAGTGGGCGCCGGATTCCTTGCTGAATAGTACCAGCACCGTTCTCACGATGAGCTGGATGTCATAGAAGAAACTCCAGTTTTTCTGATAGCGCAGGTCTAGCTTAATGACGTCTTCAAACTTGGTGATGCTAGAGCGACCATTAACCTGCCACTCCCCGGTCATACCAGGTTTGACATTTAGACGCTGCCACTGACCCACCTCATACTGCTCAATTTCATCCGGAGTGGGGGGACGGGTTCCCACCAGACTCATGTCACCCTTAAGCACATTCCAAAACTGGGGAAACTCATCCAGGCTAGTTTTGCGTAGGAAACGACCAATCTTAGTGATGCGGGGATCGTTTTCATTCTTAAAGAGTGGCCCTTCAACCTGATTATCCACCTCGTTTTTACGGGCTTCGGCATCGGTCACCATGGAGCGGAATTTCCAGATCTTAAAGCGCTTGCCTAACCAAGAACAGCGGGTCTGGGCAAAGAAAATGGGACCACCGTCATCAAGTTTGATAATGATGGCAACCGGCACGTAGACCAAAGCCGTCAAAATCAGACCCACCAGGCCCCCGACAATATCCAGGGCGCGTTTTGCTTTAGAGTTTACCGACGGGTGGGTTTCAGGTAAAACCTGGTCCTTTTCCGTTGATTCTTCGGGAGCGGCTAAGGTGATGTCAAACACCTTATCCAGCTCGGTCAAGGACAGCACCATCATCACCTGGGGGGGCACGTTGATCAGCCGCAACCTTGAACCATGGGTAGCACTCAAGCGATGGCAGATAACCAAGGCTCCGATACCGCTGCTGTCAATAAAGCGAGTGGCCGAGAAATCTAATACCAGTTCAGACAGCTCAGGGTGATTGGCAAAGAGGGCCTGGCACTGCTTTTTGAATGCTGTTGCCTCAACGACGGCCACACTGATGGGCAGCTGAATAGTTTGAAACTCCGATTGGACTACGGCTGACGCGGGAGAAGACGTCTTAACACTATCGACCATAAATCTTAAATAGCAATACTTACAACAGATTTTCGGAATCGTCGGCAACCCTAGATTGCCCAAAAGTTTTATTGAACAGGGTATTTATATACTGCTCAACCTGCTTAGCTTAACGAGCCAGAACCAGATCAGACAGCGTTTAACTGGGTAGCGCCCTTCGCTAGATTAATTCTAAGTAACAACAACAGAACCCGATGGTAGAAAAGGGAGTATCTACAGAATCAATACAAACTGTCCGTTAGGTTCGGTAGATGTCTTCACAATTTGGGCGACTTTTACGTTGTGGTTTGGCAGGTTTTATGGGCTGGGGCTAAGGGCGGTGGCCCTATCCCTATCACTACAGCCTGGATGTTGAGTATTCCTGATCAATTTTGCTGTTACGGCGATAGAACAGGTATTCTTGATGCTAGATATAGAGGTGTATCGTTCTAGGTAACGATAGTTATCCTACATCTAGCGTTTTGACTGGGGTATACCCATGGGTACTCAAAAACAAGCCTCCCTACTCACCGATGAGATCCTGCGGGCGGCGAGCCAGTCTCGATTTCAGAATCTGCAGTGTCAAACGGTCCTGGGGCTGCATGAGCTTACGGCTTGGAAAGATAAGATTGCCACCTTCCAAACGGCTGTCAAAACGGCACCGACCATGGAGCAGGCAAGTCTATTTGAGCCGACGATCGATCCGGCTGAGGCCATCGATCCGTTTGGTCTGCCTCAGCAAAATACAGAATTTTGGCGCTGGCAGGCTAGCGATGTGGGGGTGGCCGCGCTTTACTTTGTGATTGATTATCAAAGTCAGCTGCTGCTCTATGTGGGGGAAACCGTCAAATCAAACCAGCGCTGGAAGGGGGAGCATGATTGTAAACGCTATTTAATGAACTATCGCCACGCCCACTACCACCACAGCCTAGATAGTCAGCTGGGTATTGCGTTTTGGCGACATGCTCCGGCCAAACGTCTGCCTCGCCAGGCGATTGAAGCGGCGCTCATATATAAGTGGCGCTCGCCATTTAATAAGGAAAACTGGAAATTTTGGGGGACTCCCTTCATCGGCGGGTAACGCCTTTAAGCGTCCAATATATCGGTCTGCTAGCTCCTAAACGACCCCGGCGTCAAAGACTCGCCCAATGACATCCTCAATGGGGGGATCGGTTACCGTCAGGTCGTGTATGGGCAGCTGGGCAAGGACCTGGGATACGGTTTTAGTCAGCTCGTCCCGCCGTACTAATAGAACGACTTTACAGCCGTCAATGGACTGGATTTCACCATAGGCTTCTAAGGATTCTGCTGAAACTTCCTGGGCCAACTCTGCGGTGACTTCTCGGTAGGGGGCAAACTGGTCGACTAGACCCGTTAATAAACCGTCGTAAATTAGCTGCCCCTGGTAAATCAAGAGGACGCGATCGCACAGGGCGGTAATATCCGCCATATAGTGACTGGTCAAAACAATGGTGGCCTGATAGCGCTGGTTGTAAACCTTTAAAAACCGTCGAACTGCCATTTGGGCATTGACATCTAAACCCAGGGTAGGCTCATCTAAAAATAGTACCTGGGGGCGATGTAGCAGGGCCGCCAACATCTCCGCCTTCATCCGCTCTCCTAGGGAGAGCTTACGCACAGGCTGGGTGAGCTTATCCGTCAGCTCAAGCATATCGGCTAGCTCATGGATCCGATGGCGCATTTCCTGAACAGGAAGACCATAAATAGCTCCATTGATCCGTAGCGAATCCAAGGTGGGCAGGTCCCAAATAAGCTGCTGCTTTTGCCCCATTACCAGGGTAATTTGCTCTAAAAACGAACGCTGCCGCTGAAAGGGGGTATGGCCAGCCACGCTGACCTGCCCAGAAGACGGATAAATCAAACCGGTCAGCATCTTTAGGGTGGTGGTCTTACCCGCCCCGTTAGGCCCCAAAAATCCTACTATTTCGCCAGGTTTAACGGTGAATGATACTTGATTAACCGCTTTAACCTGACGATACTGGCGCTGAAAAAAATGACGCAATGTTCCAGCGATCCCAGGTTGCTTAATGGCAACGGGATAAACCTTTGTTAAGTTTTTAACCTCTATAGCAGACATAGGCGTCGCAACAAATAGGTTTGGTGGCGGGCTCATTCTACGCTGTCCCCTGGGAATACGGCCCACCCTGGGAGCATGTCGGCATAATGCTGCTCTATGGATTAAGAACAGCAAAAATCCTTAGATTGCTGAATGTGCAGGTCAATAGTGGACATAACCAGTCTAATTCACCGGGATATTTTTCAGCATCCAGCCCAAAAAACATCCTGATGAGACAAACAACAGGGTGTCTAGTTAATGAAGGATGTCTCTTGAATCAAGATGAATGAATAAACGTCTTTAGCAACAATTTATAAGTTGTTGAGCAAATAACGAAAGTCTTTAATTACAAGGGCATCAGCCTAAAAAATGGTGATAGGTTAAGTGAATCAAGAACAATGTTAGTGCAGCGGCTTATTTTATTTTACACCGGGTAATCCCCAATGAAATAACACTACCGCAGCAGATTTAGGGCAACAACCTGTGTATAGAAAAAACGTGTCAACCCAAGACGAAAGCGCTATTCGTGCCGTTGTCGAGCGTCAGCTGCAAGCGTTTCAAGACAACGATGCAACAACAGCATTTTCCCTGGCGTGCCCGGAACTGCAGCGCCAGTTTCGGAGACCGCGTACGTTTATGGAGATGATCAAAACCAGCTATCGACCGGTTTATAGACCTCGTTCGGTTGTCTTTGAAGGCATTCTCTATATTCAACAGCGTCCCGCCCTACAAATGATGTTGATGACCCAAACGGGAACCCTGGTTCGCGCCCTCTACATAATGCAACAACAGGCAGACTGCAGCTGGCGAATTGCAGGCTGTCAGCTGCTCCCTGTCAATATCGAAGACCGCCATCGGCGCTAGCGCGGCCAACCCAATTTGAACGTACAGGCGTTCCATGGAACGCCTCTTCATGCCTACGTACAGACATTCCATGGAACATCTTTTCACAGCTAGTCATTTATAGAACATATAGACTATAATACTTATGTTCTATATGACGTTGACCCATGGCTGTTCGTAAACCCCACGGAACTGTACTAAGTTTCATTGAGGCGTACTGGCGCAAGCATCAAAACAGCCCCACCGTGCGGGAAATTAGAGCGGGTACCGATCGTTCCCACGGCAGCGTCCAAAACAGTCTGAAGTGGTTGGAGACAAACCAGTACATCACTCGCCGCAAGCGAACATCGCGCAGTATTAAACTGGTCAATCCTGAGCCGCCCGTCATTTCCTACACTGACCAACCCATCCCGGAAGGGTTACCTATTCGCGGTGAAATTGCCGCTGGTTACTGCCACGACCCCGCGACAGCAGACCATGATTATCTCAACATTGAGTACGGCGGTCGTAAACACAATGACTACGTGTTGAAGATTTCGGGAGATAGCATGGTGGGTGCA
>JBCDJC010000296.1:0-5719 GCA_038748225.1 Cyanobacteria bacterium P01_H01_bin.26
ATTTTCAATGTTGTCTTCTAGATCGATTTCCTTGGCAATGGTGATACCGTCATTGACGATTTGAGGAGAGCCAAATTTCTTTTCGAGGACGACGTTACGACCCTTGGGGCCAAGGGTAACGGCAACGGCCTCGGTCAAAATATCCATGCCTTTTTCCAGGGCACGGCGAGCATTCTCGTTGTATATGATGCGCTTAGCCATGAATTAACCTATGTTTCAGAACGTTTTTACGAGGGGGGTGCGATGGATCGACCAAAAGCAGACTTTCAAGCTGCTAGCTTTGAGTCTTGGGCTAATGCCCTGGGGCTCTAGTTTGCCTGGTAGAAAAGTCCAGAGTTTTTGCCCTTGGGGCGATGCCTTACTCAAAATTTAGCCAGCCCACGGCTTCGCCTAGCCCACAACGGCCAGGATGTCTTTTTCCGATAGCAGGACATAGTCGTCACCACCGAGCTTGATGTCGGTACCTGCGTACTTGGAGTAGAGGACGTTGTTACCCACTTCTACGTCGGGAGCCTGACGGCTACCGTCATCGCCACGCTTACCGGGGCCAACAGCAGTAATTTCACCAACCTGGGGCTTTTCCTTTGCCGTATCGGGTAGCAAAATACCACCGGCGGTTTTTTCCTCAGATGCGCTGACTTTGATAAGAACGCGATCTCCCAGGGGAGTAACGCTTGAAACACTCAAAGAAATGGCTGCCATAGTTTTCTCCGAACTTTGATATATCCATCATTCGGCAATTGCACCAGAGCGGCATCAGCCTGCCTGGACAGTCCCTTTTCCCAACTGCAGGGTCTAACTAGGGAAAGAAGCTGCAACCTGGATACGGTTTAGCACTCTCTATTGCCGAGTGCTAATTTATCGCTTGGAGAGTTGCGATCGCAACTCTCCAAGAAGTACGGGTTCCCGAACTTGGTTGTTCTTCAAACACTTAAGCTAACTTCATGTTCCCGAACTTGGTTGTTCTTCAAACACTTAAGTTAACTTCATGATTTCAATACAGGTATCTTTACGGCTCCTTCAGGTTGCCTAAAAAAATCACCGTATTATTTAGTATGAGTGGGTGACATCTGTAGTTCTTGATACATCTTCGCCTGGCGCATGTGCTGACATGCTTTCTAGCAATTGCTAACCCCATGACCCCCAAATTTTTCTACCTACTCCTGGCGACCGTTCCACTGTGGCTACTCGGTCTCCAAGAAGGAGCTTCTGCCCAGCTATCAACCGGAGTTGAGGCTTTAGCTATCCCATTACTCGAACCATCAGGTGCTGTACAAACTAACATTCAGTCCGCTACGTCCGATACCACCGTTGTCCACCAGGCCGATCAGTTCGATGTTTTGGGCGGACAACTATCCGACGGATTGACCCCCAACCTGATTCACCAGTTCCAGCAATTTGACCTGGGTACCGATGATACGGCTAACTTTGTGGTCGACCCCAATGTTGCTAACGTTATTAATCTGATTGATGGTCTGCATCCATCAGTCATAGATGGTCTGCTGACCCTGACCAGCAGCGATCCAGATTTTGCTAGCCAGGCAAATCTTTTTCTGGTCAACCCCGCTGGCATTGTGTTTGGTGAGAATGTACGCCTCGATATACCCGCCAACCTAACTGCCACCAGCGCCTCAGGCTTATTGTTTGAAGATACCTATCTGCTCTCCATCGATGGAGCCGTTAGCGAGATTGCCCTGCCCGATAGCAAGCCCGCCGCCCCAGGCACCCAAGCTGTCCCCTCTGTGGAAAATTTGGGTGGAGACCCCACCGGCTATCTCTTACTTTCAGACTCAGCTAGCAGCTCAGTCTCAGACCCACTTTCGACAGCGCTGCCCGTCGGCACTATCGAAAACCAAGGCATCCTTGAAGTAGTGCCCCAGGCCAGCATCACACTGATTGGCCACTATGTTCAAAATGACGGCAACTTGGTGGCTCCCGGGGGTACCGCTAATCTAGCTGCCACCTCTGGAGAGAAGCTATTGCGGCTCAGCCAACCAGGCACCCTACTGACCTTAGATGTGCTGCCAGCGGATGCTCTGACAGTGCTCTCGCCAGCGGCCGAGACTTCGTCCGTCACCGCCCTGCCTGCCACAGAGCTGGCGCAGATGCTGACCGGGGGGGATGAACAAAGCGCCACCCAAATCGACACTCACTCCGATGGCACCCAAACGCTTACAGGGACTCCGCCCCTGACCCCATCTCCAGGTTCGGTGCTGGTACGGGGAATCATAGATGTTTCTGACAGTACCCCCATGGAGGAGGCTGGCACCCCTGGCCATGTCAGTATCCTCGGCGACCAAATCAACCTGGTGGGCGGCAGCATCTACGCCAATGGCATCAGTCAGGCTGGCACCCTATCCATCGGGGGAATGCCTGCTGCCGATGGGTTTGGCGCTGCCTATATTCTGGTGGATCGCAACTCTGAACTTTCTGCTACCGCCTCAGACGGAAACGGTGGCAGTATCTATATTTGGGCTGACGATACCGTACGGTTTTATGGCGATGCGGTGGTGACAGGAGAATCCCCCGATTCAGAGGGGACTATCTCCATTGACGCAGGCAACGTCGTTGATATCCGATAGCTGCGCTCGATAACGTTCAGCCCCATCAGCCCTAGGACTACACCCCCACAGCTATTACAGCGGAGCCGTTATGGTAACGGCCCGCTTTTTTAATGCCAGATCGCGTGTATGCAATCTCCGTAATATCACCCTATTTCAATCAAGTTTGATGTTTATTTTTTATAAAGCTTGCGTACTTTCATGGATGAGTCAAGCAAAAAATGTCACTCTATCAATAGAGCTGTAGACCTTAATCAAAGGGGTTTCCTCCGTGAAACCCCTCTTTTTAAGCCAGCAGCAGCAGGTCGCATATCAGTATTTTTTGATACATGTCCTGCCTAAGGCATTTTTTTAGACCCTGAGAGTTTACCTATGCGAATATTTGTCACTGTTGCTCACCACGCTGGTGCAGCGAGCCTTCTGAGTGCCGGTTTGTTAGCCGTTTTCGGTACTACGGCCCAGGCGGCTTGTCTATCCGGCGGCTGTAGTCAAAACGGTCTGGTATTTAGTGAAGCGTCCAGCAGTTTTAAGGTTACAGACGTCACGGGGATAGGCACTCGCGAGCGGCCCTTCGTGGTCTATCAGGATGTGTGGGGTCTAGATATTTCTCTGGCGGTTAACGGTTTGAAAGATGCTAAGCAGCACTCGGTATTTAATCGTCCAGGCTTTGCCATCAGCATTGTGTCACGCAACCTGACAGGGGCGTTCTGGCGGTTCTATGACCATGAGCTGCAGCAATCAGCGGGCCTCGCTAGCAGTGAAACAGACGGTCTGTCATTTGCCCAAGGTATCGGTCCTGTCCGGCCCTATCAATCGAGCCACTATGCCAGTGCCGATGAAGTGACCGATGTTCGAGACTTTATTAACTTCCATCAAGGGATTGGAGTATCCCCGGGTGAAACCGTTCGGTTTGATTACTTTGTCACCGATACTACTCCCATTGATGAGTTCTACATTCGGCAACGTCCCGACTATAGAACAAGTGCCGCTCCGCCTGTTATTTTGCCGCCTGCCGTTGCGCCGCCCGCTGCTGCACCGCCTGCCGTTGCACCGCCTGCTGTTGCACCGCCTGCTGTTGCACCACATGCTGTTGCGCCCCAGGTACCTGTCTCACCGCCGCCCAACCCTGTTCCAACTTCGCTGGGTAGCCCTGTTTCTGCTCCAGTACCCAAATCGGTGCCTGACGGTTCGACATCTATCATGGGAGGTGTGGCCATGGTTTTGGGTAGGACAATCCAAAAATGCCGTTGGTTATGCCAATCAAAACCATAGCCTAAAACCATGGCCAGCCAAATAATTGCGGGCTTAGCAACCGCTCAAAAGTGCCCTAGCCATAGCAAATACAAGTGCTATGGATGATGCATCTAGTGATAATCTTTAAGATGGCACTTTGAAAGTAAAAAACAAAATTAAAAGTCGCCGCAGTAGCTAATACCCTTAGGATAAGGCGCAAGCATGGTCACCACTGCAGAGAAGACAAATACTGGCTATATCACTCAGATTATTGGCCCTGTTGTAGACGTTAAGTTTCCAACTGGGGAACTGCCCAACATTTACAACGCGCTCAAGATTGAAGGTACAAATCCGGCTGGTCAGCCCGTTGCTGTTACCTGTGAAGTCCAGCAGCTGCTAGGCGATAGCCAAGTAAGAGCCGTTTCGATGAGTTCCACCGACGGTCTGGTTAGGGGAATGGAGGTAGCTGATATGGGTGAACCCATCAGCGTACCGGTTGGAGCATCCACCCTGGGCCGAATTTTTAACGTGCTTGGTGAGCCTGTGGATGAGAAGGGTGATGTGGATATGTCCACCACCTCTCCGATCCACCGCCCTGCTCCCAAACTGACTGAACTGGAGACCAAGCCCTCCGTATTTGAGACCGGTATTAAGGTGATCGATCTCCTAGGTCCTTTTCGTAAGGGTGGAAAGATTGGTCTATTTGGGGGTGCTGGTGTTGGTAAAACCGTCCTGATTCAAGAGCTAATCAATAACATTGCCAAGGAGCACGGCGGTGTGTCTGTGTTTGGCGGTGTGGGTGAGCGTACCCGTGAAGGAAACGACCTTTACAACGAATTTATTGAGTCTGGTGTAATTAATGCTGACGACCTGAGCCAGTCTAAGGTGGCCCTGGTCTACGGTCAGATGAATGAGCCCCCCGGTGCTCGTATGCGTGTGGCCCTGTCGGCCCTGACCATGGCCGAGTACTTCCGCGATGTCAACAAGCAGGATGTGCTGCTGTTTATTGACAACATCTTCCGCTTTGTGCAGGCAGGTTCTGAGGTATCTGCGCTGTTGGGACGCATGCCTTCTGCGGTAGGTTACCAGCCTACGTTGGGCACTGACATGGGTGACTTGCAGGAGCGGATTGCATCTACTTTAGAAGGATCAATTACTTCTATTCAGGCGGTTTATGTCCCGGCGGATGACTTGACCGACCCGGCACCGGCAACTACGTTTGCCCACCTGGATGCAACTACGGTACTTTCCCGTGCACTAGCTTCCAAAGGGATTTATCCTGCGGTGGATCCTTTGGATTCTTCATCTACTATGCTACAGCCGGATATCGTTGGTGCCGAGCACTACGCGACAGCCCGCGCCGTGCAGTCCATCCTACAGCGCTATAAAGAGCTTCAGGACATCATTGCTATTTTGGGTCTAGACGAGCTTTCTGAAGACGATCGTCTGGCGGTGGCTCGCGCCCGTAAGATTGAGAAGTTTCTTTCCCAGCCCTTCTTTGTTGCCGAGATCTTTACCGGTTTGTCTGGTAAGTATGTTGCCCTTGAAGATACTATCAAGGGTTTCAATATGATTCTTGGGGGTGAGCTGGATGAGATTCCTGAGCAGGCTTTCTACCTCAAAGGCGACATTGCCGAGGTACTGGAAACTGCTGAGAAGATGAAGGCCGAGAGCTAGCTACCGGAGCCAACCCGGTAGAGATGACAACTGGGTGAGGGGTAAAATTGCAAACATTTCACCCCTCACGTTGAGTTTTTTAGAGAGTGTTTTATGACATTAGCAGTACGCGTCATATCCCCTGATAAGACGATTTGGGATGCTGAAGCAGAGGAAGTTGTGCTGCCTAGCACAACCGGACAGTTGGGTATTTTGAGCGGTCACGCACCGTTGCTAACCGCTTTGGATATTGGCGTACTTAGGGTACG
>JBCDJC010000297.1:0-5714 GCA_038748225.1 Cyanobacteria bacterium P01_H01_bin.26
CAACGACTAATTGCTCAGAACTAGACGTAATAATGCCCGCGCCCGTTGAGGCAGTAGAGCCGTCTGCCGCGCCGTCACCAGCCTTAGAGCCCTATGGTATCGATGGAGAACTAAGCCAAGCTGAAATCGAGGCATTGCTATATCTCCAGTTTCCCCAGAGCTACAACGCCATTTCTGATCGGTTTGGCTTTCCGGCCTATCGAGACAGCACTACGGACTACTACAAGCTGCCCAATGGTCGATGGGCAGCGATTCAGTACGCAGGTACGACAGCAACAGGACTGAGATTTAGTGATTCAGGCGACTAGGAGCGCGTTAATCTATGGATAAGATAAAACCATTGGACGCTATGAAGCTGCCGGAGCTAAAAATCAGAGCTAGAGATACTTGGAATACGTTGAACTCCTGGAAAGATGACGGTGTTCTACAACCCGAGAATTTTAAGCGCGAAGTAGCTAGCTTTGGTGATCGTAGGCGTAAAGATACCTGGATTAAAGCCCTCTGTCGGTTTCGGGCAATGCTGGCCTACAAGAGCTGCTTAGATTCCTGGGCATTGCTGACTATCACGTTTAACTTTAGGCCCGACCGTTGGGACTATGAGTATCGGCATCAGATTTTAGATGAGTTTTTGATGTATCCCGACGCTCTAGAGATTATCAAAGGTGGCCTAGAAGATTTGTACAGTAAAGATTTCAGCAATCAAGAAAGAGAAGAAGCCAATGGGTTTTTTGAACTGGTGGCAGAGCGAGAAGGACGAACTCGAAGATTCGGAAACACAGATGGATTTGCTGCGGCAATCCCAGGAGTTAGCACCGCCGCGTAAGCGAGTTGATGGCGCTATTGTCTTCAAGCGCTTTACCAAGTCTATCCAGGCGAATGGAGGTGATGAGGATGCCTATCAGAACTCTATTGTTGAAGAAACGAGAGAATTATTTGACTGCGAAGTTGATGAGCTTTACCGGGGTACTGGTGCTAAACGGGGTAGACGAAATACGTTACCCCAGGCGGCTCAGGAAGCCTACATGGTGAATGAGTCACTGTCAGCAAATCAGCTAGAGCAGCTAGAGGGAACGATTGGGGGTGAATCGCAGAGAGACGTTAACGAACAAATCGAGGCGGTGGTAAAACAGCAGGCTAAACAGACTCGTAAGTGGCTTCCTTGGTAGATACTTTCTAAGTTGCGATCGCAACCCCAACCATCGCTAAAATACGACGTCATCTGCTGCTAAAATCAGTAAATTAGTACTAACTAAGTCCTGGCCATCGCTGGGGCTTTTTGCTGGTTGCCGTCGTCCGTAGGTCTACCTCCACCCAACAGATTTAGCACCACCACCGCCGCCCAAGTTTACCCGTCATCGCGCTGTTCAAGCCAAGCTGTCAGCCTCCGTTATCAAGGCGTTGGATAGTTGCGATCGCAATCGTACTCCGTCTGTCAGTGCGCTTGACATGAGTCAGAGGGTAGCAATGCAAGACATTGGGTAAATGGAGCGCGTTGCGTTGGTTTTAGCGTTATGCGTTCTGTTCCATTTGAGTTTATTAGTCAGTTAGCGTCTGAGTTTGGCGCGGTCGAGTGCTACTGGCGCGAGTCTGAGCGGTCCTTCACCGGCTACGTGGCTGAGTGCTGGTTTGGCTTCTTGCCCACCTTTTTCGCTCAGCGCTGGGCGGCGGTGGTGGGCTACTCGGTTCTAGTCCGGTCGGTCTCTTCTGGGCCTGGTCGCTTCATGGTGTCGGTGCCGGTCACGGTGCCTCAGGGGTCCATCCGGTTGTCGGGTGGTCAGCGCGGTGGGCGTGTTCGGGTGGTGTTTCATCGGCCCGAGGCTGACTAGCGGCGTGGGGCTTCGGCCCCTTTTATCCGAATACGACAACAAAAAAGCCTCTACCAATCGGCAAAGGCTTGGAGTGTGTGTTGTTGGAGAGAATCTGAGAGAGAAAGGGTGCCTCATGAAAAATGAAGCTTCACAGATGTACGGA
The DNA here is from genome assembly GCA_038748225.1 of Cyanobacteria bacterium P01_H01_bin.26. Taxonomy (GTDB): domain Bacteria; phylum Cyanobacteriota; class Cyanobacteriia; order Phormidesmidales; family Phormidesmidaceae; genus Leptothoe. The sequence continues at coordinate 1,972 of JBCDJC010000297.1, forward strand.
GACGCACTAGGCACCCAAGCTTGGTTAGCCCAAATACGCCTAGCTCCGTTAGTGGGCGACGGACTTAGTACGAGCATCCAGCGCTTCCAGGCGAGCGGCTTGAATATCCGTTACGGCTTTAGTCTGGTTGTTGAGGTGCTCGATGCGTAGTTTGTGAACGCTATTCTTAGTGCGAGCATCCAGGGCGCTGAGGCGCTCAGCTTGGATGTCCTCAACGGCCTTGGTTTGGTTATTCAGGTGCTCGATGCGCAGCTTGTGGACAGAATTCTTAGTGCGAGCGTCGAGGGCATTTAGGCGTGCTTCCTGGATGTTGCCAACGGCTTTGGTGCGAGCGTCTAACGCATCGAGGCGAGTGGCTTGGATATCCTCAATGGCCTTGGACTGATTATTGAGGTGTTCGATGCGTAGTTTGTGGACGGAATTCTTAGTGCGGCTATCGAGTTCTTCGAGGCGAGCCGATTGAATATTGAAGCTAGCGGGCTCGACGGCGGAGGCAACGGGGGCGATAGCAGCGGAGGCAACGAGAACGGTTAAAGCGGAAAGAAGTGTGCGTTTCATGGTTAAAGCTCCTTGGGGGAATCAGTGAAGTGTGTTTACTTGCTTCATTGATTCCAAGAATGCGGGAGCTACCTGAACGTCGTCTGACCGGTGTCTGAGGGTTGCTTAAGGGGTTTCTGAGATTGGCTGAGTAAGTTTAGTGATGGGGGTCACAGGTGGGTTGCGGGGTTGCGATCGCAATCTATGAAAACGTTTGTCCAGGCAATACGCGTCTAGGGACATGCTTAGCGATAATCTCACGCATCTCCTGTTGAACTTTGCGGTGTAGCGCTGGGTCAGCTTGCAATGGCTCACAGAAGCCAGGACCCATTAGAAAGGCTTGGCCGCTAGGGGTAAAAGAAAGCCGTAATTCCTGCGTTTCAACAAATGGTTCGAGTTCGGTCATCAAATGGTGAAAGGTATTGAACGTTTGACCTATTTTCTGAATAGTGTTCATGGAGAGCGGTAACTTTTAGTTTGAGTATGGTCGGGGAGACTTAGCTGATGTCAGATTGCGATCTCAATCGCCCAATATCGACTTAATATAAGAAGCCCCCACGGACGCTAAGGTTCATGGAGGCTTCGGTTTAGATATAGAGTGGTATTCAATAAATCGTTCTTCTATGGTTCCACTCTAAGCGAGTGAGATGCGTATGACAGCCTGTGCAGGATAATCCCATCGCCTCATCACACAACCATCAAGTTTGCTCGGTTTGTGTCAGCGATCACTGTGGGGTAAATCGATTGGATATTAGCTAAAGGATTCTAGACATAGGGCTGTCTATAGTGGTGATGTTTTCAATGTGGCGGTGGGAAGTGGTTGATCTCGCAACGCCGCATACTCTCTTACACTGAGGCCAGGCTTAACGATCCACCCATGGACGCAACGCCCCAAAGCACGCAGGTAATCCAATCGCTACGCCTAGGCGACCTCGTTGGCCACCGGCAGCGGTCTGAACAGCTGTATGAGGTGCTGATGGTAGATGGTCAGCAGTTGTTAGTGGTGCAGTGGCCAGCGGCGGTGCTGCGGTTTATTGCGTTGTCGGATGTGGTGGTGCCGTTTTAAGAGGGCTGTTGGAGATCAGCGAAGTTTATTAGTTTTTCTTAGGATAGATGGGTGGTACTGGTGCTGGCGGAGCTCCGTCACGGGTTGGACATTCGGCAGGACTGTCACCAGTCTGAATACTCCCTGTCAATGTCCAAACAACAACACAGCCTCGATACGAAGGTGTAATATCCCGCGAGGGGGTGGCAATTTTAATAACATAAGGAAGCTTGGATGTTACGTAGCCCCGATGATCAAATGTAAGAACCAGGTTATCTTGTTGAGTGAAAATTTCAACCTTCCCAGGTGGAAGAGCTAACTCATAAAAATGACGCCAATTTTCTTGACGATAAACTGAAGCTGAAACCTCAGGTATTCCGTGTTCTGTCCTAAATCGAATATTAATATTTTGATTTGCCTTTTGAGCCTGAATTCTCTGATTTTTAATAAAAATCACTATTTGATTTTCAATATTGTTAATACGTGAAAAATGAACAAATTTTTCCCATGTCGGTGTAATCAAAAGAGATGCTATTAGCACGATACCTATTACAGTCATCACTTCGATAAAAGTGAATCCAGATCGATAATTCTTCATTTAGGTTATCGACTTGAAAGTTTCCACTCTCGTTCAGGTCGAGCGCTTGGTTTCTCAATTTCTATATCAAAATTAATAGCTAAAGATTCGCGTGTTTTTAGGTCTAACCTTAATGCACAAGTGGCTATGTGAGTATCACTGTCTAGGAACAGATTTATACTTTTTTTGACTCCTTGTACAGTAGTGCTAAGAGTAACTTGACTACCAATAGGAAGAGCTAGTTTATCAAATTCTCCTTTGCGCAGAAACACTCGTTCCCCTTCAAGGTAGCGATAATCTTCTAGCGTTTTACAAACCTTTCCAGCAAAAGAGATTGAGCTTTCTAAAGGAGGATTAGACTCAATGATACCTGAACTAAAATATAAATGTATCCCAAAAAATAAGAGGCCTAGTGCAATACAAGTAGCTCGTTGCCAAAAAGCTAACGGTCCACTCAGAAAAAGAGAACTTTTACCTAGTGTAAACTTCTTAAGAGGTAGCAATCCTAGTAGTAATAAAGCTACCCCAGCAAGAAGCATAATGATCCCAGAAGAACTAGTGAAAATGCTGGCAATTGAAGACTTCATGACTTATGGAGGTTGATGACTTAAGCTCAGTAAGCCCACTTGCTACCGCAATTCATCTCAGCCTATCCAATCCGCAGCCCGTGGAGTACCACCAGCTGCTACCTCAACACGTTTAACCCCTCCTAAAAAAAGTTGTTGTGCCCGTGTACTCACACCAGCACTTCTCAGTTTCACTCGTCCCTCGCTAGTAGCCGCCCTCTGCCCTCTATGCCACCGCTGTATGGGCTACTACCGTAGCGTGCCCGATCATCGAGCACTTACAGCATCTCAGACGATTCAGCGCAGGGCATCATAGCGTTTCTGAAGGTTGCGTCGCAACCCCTACAAACACCAACTGTGAAAAAACACCAGCAACCTGACACGTCCGCCTGCGCCGCCACACTGCACATCGCTACGCCGTGGACGGTTGTTGTTCGCTCTGCTCACGCTATTTCGCCACTGTCACCGTCGAGCGGCAGCTTATCACAGCACAGCTGTGAGCACTTATGCTCTTGGGGTGCCAGCGGCTAGTTGGGGGTTTGAAGAGAAAAGAGAAAGGAGAGGTAAGGGTATCTGTCAGTACTCTAGCCGTTAGATAGCTCAGCTCCAGTAGCTTTCTACGCCCTCAGACCTTGGATGCTGGCTACGTGCGTCAGCAGTCGCTCTGTCGCCCCTGGCGGGTCTCGGCGGCAGCCGACAGCCCTTCTCCTGAACAAACCAATTTGGAGCTATATGCTACAATCGCTCATCCTATGCGGAGGGTACCGACCGAGCATGGAATCGAGGTTGGGAGGAGTCTGGCCTAGGATGGCTTAGGTCGGATGAATACAGTTACCAAGGCAAATAGTTACCAGCGGTTAGGCTTCCATGACTCTCTGGCCTAGGCACCCACCCCAGCAGCTCTACCGCGCACCCACCGACCAGCAACGCCGCATACTGTCCCCGGTCAGCGGCCACTGCTTTAGACTGCCAGCCTTGCGCACGCAGCCACGGAGCCAGCCCGTAGGGCAGTGGTGCG
>JBCDJC010000298.1:0-5672 GCA_038748225.1 Cyanobacteria bacterium P01_H01_bin.26
CTGGGGAATTAGAGTTTTAGGATGAGCACAGAACTATTTAGAGTCGCGTCCTTTTCAGACGGCGAGATCGGGGGAAACCCAGCAGGAGTACATATCTCGTCTCAACATCCATCTACATCGAAAATGCAGACTATTGCCGCTGAGGTTGGATACTCCGAGACAGCGTTTGCGGAGCCTTGGGAACAAGGATGGCGTGTTAGGTATTTCTCTCCGGAATCAGAGGTGCCGTTTTGCGGTCACGCGACAATTGCTCTAGGTGCTGTTTTAGCAAAGCAAGAGGGCGCGGGTGTTTTTCAGCTTGCTCTCAATGAGACCTCAATAACTGTAGAGGGCTTTGTACAGGATGAAAAATATGCAGCGACGCTGCAATCGCCTAGAACACATTCCAGAAGCGCAGACCCCGAATTGGTGTCGAGTGCTCTGGAGCTGTTTGGCTATTCGGGCTCGGATCTTAGCTCAGATATTCCTCCAGCATTTGCAAATGCTGGTGCCAATCATTTAATCCTAGGTCTAAATTCAAGGCGAGCATTGAGCGCGATGGACTATCAGCTTGATGCTGGTAGAGAGTTTATGAATGGTGCAGGGTTAGTTACTGTTATGTTGGTTTACTCTGAATCGGCTCAACTATTCCATTCAAGAAACCCTTTTGCGTCAGGTGGAGTGTATGAGGATCCTGCTACCGGAGCGGCATCAGCTGCCTTTGCTGGATACCTAAGAGATATTCAATGGGGTCACGGTGGTGCTATTGATATTGTTCAAGGGGAGGACATGGGCTCCCGATCACTAATTCGAGCTGAATTGGCTGAAACGCCAGGAACTTCAATACGGGTTTCAGGTGCGGTAAGGTTTCTTTAGATGGTCACGTTGTAGCAAATTTCATAGTGAGTATTTCGTGTTGCTGCCTAGCGTTGCCTTGCAACCGACAGTTGCGATCCACGCGCAACCGTGAGTAACCTCAGAACGCACGTGGTTAGTCACCGAGCATTTTGAGTAGACTCTGCACCGGAGGGTTGTAATATGCCAGCTCAAGCGGCAACGATCTCTGTTCAAGCGTGGGAGGCCGATGGCATTCTGCTGGAGCGATATGCTTATACTGCCGGGACCGTTACCCCTCTCCCTAAGCATACTCACCATGAATATCAGTTGGGGCTGAGCTTAGACTGCCAGGGTGAGTACCACTATCGCGGTGCTTACCATGCTATTGCCAAAGGTAGTTTGAGCATTATTCATTCTGGTGAAGTGCATGCCCCTAGCGATCGCACCTTTCTACCGGCAGCGGCCCACTTTCTAATGGCCCATATTGACCCGCAGTGGTTGTGTACCGTCGGGGCCGAGATGGTCGAAAAGCCCACGAGTGACCCATTTTTTCCAACGGTTACAATTGCCGACCCGACATTGAAGCGATTGTTTTTAAACCTACAAACTGTGATCGACCACCGCGCGTCCCAGCTAGAGCAAGATACGGCTCTCTGGACGTTTCTAAGCTATCTAGTGGCACACCATGCCTCCCATCGATTGACCGTTCCGCCCGTGAAGCCGGTCCATGCGGCCATCAAGCGTGCCGTTGACTACCTCCAGGCCCACTATGCTGACGATATTGCCCTGCAGGATTTGGCTGCGATCGCAGATCTGAGTCGATTCCACTTCTGCCGCATTTTTGGCAAAACGGTCGGCCTATCCCCAAGCGTTTACCAAACCCAGCTGCGGATTGCCGAGGCCAGAAAGCTTTTGGCCCAGGGTTTACCCATTGCCACTGTGGCTACCATGACCGGATTCTACGATCAGAGCCATTTTGGCTGGCACTTCAAACGTCAGGTGGGGACCACCCCCGGAAATTATGTCGGCCAGACCGCAATATCTTCCTAGCCTTTGATCTGTAGCCGCCATAAAATTTTAGGGATTTTCCTTGGTTGCACCCAGGTGAATCTAGCCAACCCATTCTCTAAAACGCTCTTTAAAAACGCCATGTCAAAAATCCCCCGTCGCAGACTGCTAACGACAGGTACTATCTCCGCTGCCGGACTGGCGGTTGCCGCCTCTTCCAGCAGGGCTAATACCCTCAACCCGCCTGAACCCGAAACCATGGCCGTAAATCCAGAGGGTCGATTTGCCAGCAAGGTGGTGTTAATTACCGGTGCCACCTCCGGCATCGGCGAAACGACGGCCAAAGCGTTTGCACAGGAGGGGGCTAAGGTTGTCTTCAACGGTCGCCGTGCCAATCTGGGGCAACAGGTGGAAAGCGACATCCGTAGCGCTGGTGGAGAAGCCATCTATGTCCAATCCGACGTACGCGACCCGCAGCAGATGGAACAGTTTGTCAATGTCACCCTGGAGCAGCATGGTCGCCTGGATATTGCCTTCAACAATGCGGGTATTTTTATGACCCCAGCAGAGATTCAGGACATGGATCTCGACAACTATCGCAACATGATCGCCACTAACCTGGATGGGGTCTTTTATTCCATGCGATATGAGCTACCGATTATGATCGAGCAAAACAGCGGCATCATTATCAACATGGCCTCCGTGGCTGGCCATCGAGGTTTTGCCAACACGCCCCACTACAACGCCAGCAAACATGGTGTGATTGGTCTGACCAAAGCGGCCGCCACAGCAAACGCTAAACACAATATCCGCATTAACTCCATTTCCCCTTTGGCCGTGGATACCCCGATGCTGCGACGCTCCTTTGAGTATCAGGGATTGACCTACGAGCAAATGGCCTCCAATTTTGTTACTCCCCGCATAATGACAACCGATGAAATGGCTCGGGCGGTCATGTTTTTGGCCGCCGATGGGGCCACCTCCATCAACGGTATGGATCTAGATGTGACCGGTGGACAGCTGGCCTAAACGTGCCGATTTAATTGGTTTCTATGTTTGATGTCCAGGCGTTGAACGCCTCTTCGTTTAATTAATCTTTTCCCCAGGAGTTTGTGATGAAACCTCTGTTTGCTGGCGCATTGGCGGTTGCCTTTGCCGCCAATGCCATACCTGCAATTATTTACAGCCCTCGGGCGGTGGCACTATCTCAAGATTTAGCAGCCCCATCCCCAGCTGATGAGGCTGCGATCGCAGTTATTATCAATAGCGTTGCCACCTTTGCTGACCAGGGCGATTTTGACAGCATAGCGGGGCTCTACGCAGACGAGATTCAGGTCGACTACACGTCCCTTTGGGGCGGCGATGTGCAAACCCATACGCCAGAGAGCTTAATGACAGCCTGGGCCAGCGTTCTCCCCGGCTTTGACCAAACCTTTCACAATATTTCCAACGTACAGGTCGAGCTAGCAGACAACCGGGCCACCGCGACAGCCGATGTCATCGCCGACCATTACCTGGGGGCGGGCTTTTGGCAAGTATCTGGACAATACGAGTACCGCTTTATCAAACAGGCGGACCGGTGGAAAATTACCCACATGATCTTTAACCTAGCGGACGAGGCGGGCGATCGTACTCTCATTGACCGAGCCCTAGAAAACGCTGCCGCTGAGTCGGTAAGCTATCTGCAACAGCAACAAACCGAGCAGGCTGTGAGAGATTTTCTAACCAGTTTAGAAACAAAAGACATGGATGCCTTTGCCGCTGTCTGGGCTGAGGATGCGGTGCAGGATATGCCATTCTCCCCGGAAGGATTTCCAAAACGGGTAGAAGGGCGAGATAATCTGATTCGACACTATGGGGCCTGGCCCGAGATCAGTGGTAATGCTAACTTTACTGACGAGCTGGTGTTTTATCCGATGGCCGATCCCACCATGGTGTTTGCTGAGTGGCGCGGCGTGGTCGATATCCTGCCCACCGGACGGCTCTATGAACAGCAGTATGGTGGTCTTTTTCAGGTTGTAGATGGCCAAATCCAGCTATTTCGAGAGTACTACGACCCGATTGTTTTTAGCGTCGCCTTTGGCCTGGATGAAAACAACCCTCCACAAAATTAAACCTGTTTTGTTGGGTGCGATGATAACAGAGATTAACGTTTGCCAGTGAGTGCGCCAAAAGAGTTAAAGCACGCATCCACCGGGATGTCCTAGCTCTAATGAGTAAAAAGCTCATGATTAGGGATGCGCAAATAAACAATCCACCGTTTAAGGCCTGGCGATAGTTGGTTCCCCTTGCCAAGGGGAACCGTCAGGGAGGGGTTTGGATAACGAACGCAAACGGTCGAGAACCCCTCTGCCTACGGCACCTCCCCTTGGTAAGGGGAGGACTATTGTAGATACATTTTCTGCCTGAGATTTTATTTATATGCAATCGTCTTACATGCTTGACGGCACTCTAAATCCGGTCTACAGTTTTGGCTAGGTCGCGTTTTCTGTCGCGCCTGTTTTGCTAGAACCTAATAACTTGGCACCGTAGACAGGTGCTAACGACACCTGTCTACGGCTACCCGCGGATTCACACGCAATCCTTGGGATGGGGCTATTATGCCCCACCCTCTGCGATTTGCAATGCATCTTTGTGGGGGGCTGGGGTGTTGGGTTCTGGTTTTCCTTGTCGTTTGTACTGTTTGGAGACCAGAACCATGTTTCAAGATCCGAACCAGGGCGCAGCTGCGCCCACCGCTCAGGCTGCTTCTGAGGTTTTGCCGGAGCACCAGTATGAGCCTGTCCGTCATCTGCTACTCGGCAGCCTTACGGCGGTACAGCTCACGATTCTAGACTTGCATAGCAAGCAATATGCCGAACCTAATGATTGGAGTCGACCGCTACCCACCGGTCGACCCCATGAGGTGATGGCGATTTTGACCCGGCGCGTGAGGGTTGATTAGCGCCAACAGGTTCTAACCAATAGCGGGGCAGTCCAGGAATTGTCTCCTTGTCTGCCCGCTTTTTGCTTGAGACCAAGCAGGATAATCTTTTCCCTCCTAGGAGGGGCCGTGGGGTGGGTTGACCGCTAGCGTCATCGATCGAGACCCACTCCGCCTACGGTATCCCTTGTATGGTCAAAGAAGGAAGAAAACGACATGTTGTTAAATTCTTGATTCTGAGTCAGGTCGTAGGGTGATGGAAAGACCTGACTAGGGGAAGCCTCGTTGGTGATTTGGGAGAGCGCATAACTTCTGGAAAGGGAACTTGGTGGGCCCCCACCCAACAGGTTTTGCGAATGACCAACTTCTCAGGTTGCACGGAGAAGTTGGTCATTCGCGGTATGGGCTGCTCAGGGCTTTCCTCCCTGAAACCCTCCTATTCGTGGGGGCCTCAACGCCCCCACACCCCCCGCAAGGAGGTTGTCGTTCATTGCAATGATTCAGGTTTGGTGGAGGTTACGGCGAGGTCAGAGCATACATTGCTGCGCCCAACCGTGAACTTGTTTTTTGACGAATTCTAGCTTTGTTTCTGAACGAGTTCTAACTTTCCTGTCTAAGAGACTTTCGGTCTCTTTCTAACTGGCGCTGTTTGGCCCGTTCGGTAAATCGCAGCCGCTGGTCTTCGCTCAGCTGGTCGTAACAGTGGGGGCAGGCAATTCCTGGCTCGTAGTGGGACGATTGCACATCCTCCTCAGAAACTGGATGCCCGCAGCCGTGACACATGGCGTAGCTGCCTGGCTCTAATCCATGCTGCACGGCTACCCGTTCATCAAATACAAAGCATTCGCCTTCCCAGAGACTCTCTGCGGCGGGTACCGTTTCTAAATAGCTGAGAATGCCGCCTTTGAGATGGTAAACCTGCTCA
>JBCDJC010000299.1:0-5604 GCA_038748225.1 Cyanobacteria bacterium P01_H01_bin.26
AACGCGCGATCTCTGAAGTCCACAACTCCACCGCCAGGTCAACCAGCCCAACAGCCCAGCCAAGCTGACCAGGGCGGCAATACCCCACAGCCCTAGTTCGGCCCACAGCTGGGCGGGGGTGCTGTGGAGCTGAAAGTGCAGCTCGGCCTCGCGTCCGGCCCAGTAGGGGCGATATTTTTGATAGAGGTGTAGGACGCTGCCAGGTCCGGCCCCAGTCAGGGGATAGTCTAGCCCCATACGCCAGCCGATGACGTTGGTGATGGCACGATAACCCAGCTCACTATTGCTGGTTTTGCCCTGCAATAGGGCCAGTAGCGGGCGTCGAACCCGGCTATTGCCCAGGGTGACGGCAATCAGGGCCAGCAGCATCAGCCCACCCCCAGCCAGGATCACCCGGCGGGATAGCCGACTGCGGACTAGGGCAACGACAAGCGCGATCGCAACCGTCGCCACCAGCGCCAACAGCCCCCCCCGCGAACTAGCCGTATACAAATCCAGCAGACCGAGGCCACAGCCGCTAGCCCACAGCCACCGCTGCCAGCCTTTGGTGGTCACAGCAAGACCAAACAGCAACGGCAGCATCAACACCAGGTAGCCCGCCACATAGTTTTGATGCCCCAGGGGATACCAGTTGCGGAGGCTGGTCACGCCAAAGTCAAAACGCTGGGCAACGCCATAGGGTGCCAAGGCGGCCAGCCTATTCAACTCGGGCAGATAGGTTTGAAATAGCCACAGACCCAGGCTGAGGCCAATAAACGCCATGCCAAGACCCGCGTGGAATTTGAGCAGCCGCCGCCCCCGGTGGGGTGTATGGAGCCACCCGGACAGGGCGTAAAGAGCCGCAATACCGCCAAAGGCCGCCCATGCATACCAGCGCGCCTGGTTGGGAAACGGGGCAAAAAGTGTAGACACAACTAGCCCTACAGCTAGCAACGCCACCGGCCAGTCCAAGCCTGACCCCAACCTAAACTGGGCAACCGGCTTAAACCACAGCTGCCAGAGCAGCCAGACAATGGGTAGGGCCAAGGTCACCTGCCAAACGGCAACCCACGGCCAGGACACCATCAGCGAATGGCTACTGGGCAACAGCGTAAACACACCGTAGAAGCCAACTGTGAGCAGCCCGATTAAAGTACCATCTGCGGTTTTTGCGGGAACTGGGGTTGGCGTTACTGGTGGTGAAGTAGACATGTCCTAAGGGTTAAGAAGCGTTAGCGCCTGATGGGGTCGTAAACTCAAATCCGTTGCGGGTGGGATGGGGCAGCCCTAGGGCGTCAGCTCGCACGGTTTCGACCAGGTTATCTAAGGGGGGAAGTTCTCTTGGCCATGCTAAGGTAAGCAGCCCCAGGGAGGTGGGCAGTGAAAACTGACGCAGATTTTCAGGCACCAAAAGGGATGAAATCTTTCGGGCGTAGTAGCTGCGATAGAGTAGGGCCAGGGCTACCCGCTGATTGTTAGATACGGGAATAGTGGTGGAGCGCAGCCAGTCTTTGACGCGGCGGTGGGTGGTGATGTGCGATCGCAACGCCGCTTGCTCATCGGAGCTGAGACTAGCGCTCTTTAGGTAATCACCTAGATAGGTCTCGGGCTGGAACCACGCCCTGAGTAAACGACACCTTGACCCATAACTGGGAAAATCTGCAATACAGCGCTCCAGCAAAATAGCGGCCTGGTCAGGATTTTTCCCTAGGGTAAACAACGTGTGCAGCAGCGGTCGACCCTCAACAACTTTAGGGACTGGGCCAGCATTAGCATCAATGCCAGCCCACCACCTTAGGGTAGCCATATGGATCTCCAGACCGCTGTGTAAAGGATGCTCTGCTCCTAGGCCGGTCAAAACCGTTTGGTAGTGCTGCAGCACCCGGTTAAATACGGCTTCTCGAACAGGCGCTAGCTCCTGGTACCAGCTCTCAAAAGTGACCACCTGGGGATTGATCAAACATTCCAGCGCCAGGGCCTCAATCGCGGCATCAGGATTGCCCATAGCCTGGTAGGTTAGCCCCAGTAAATAGTAGCTGTGGTTTTTGCTCCTGGGGCTAAGCTGCACCACTTTGGCAATGGCTCCATGGGCCGCTGCCACATCCCCCGATTGCCAAGCCAGGACAGCTAAATTTTGGTTAAACCAAATATCGTTGGGGGCCACCCGTAGCACCTGCCGATACAGATTAATCGCCTCCTGACGCAGCGTATCCTGGCTATCGCCGGTGGTAGTTTGGGCCAGGTCGCTCAGCTGCTGTGCCCCCAAGGCAATGGGGGTGGGATCCCACGGAGCGACAGCGGCGGCGGTATAAAATTTTTCGTCTGCTCGAATCAGAGCACCCTCATCAATAGCCGCTAACCCTTGATGCGTCATCCAAAGGGCCAAATCTGTCCGCAGCCAGAACTGCCCCATCAGGGCGAGGGCGGCCAGGGCTAGCAAACTGCCCCACCGTCGGGTTTGCTGCGAAATTGTAACGGTTGCAAGGGCACCGCCTAGCTGGGTCAGGGCGGCTAGGAGCACGCTTAGGGTCACCGCAATGGGAATATTTTCCAGCTGATAGTCGCTCAGGCTAGAAACACCATAACCGACAAATCCCATGGCGAGCACCAGACTAAGTCGTCGCTCTTGGGTTTGGGCCTGCAGCCGCCGCCACAGACCAACCAGGCAGACCACCAGCCCCAGATATAGCAGCACCCCCGCTAGCCCCAGCTCCACCGCTATTTGCAAAGGCGTATTGTGCAGCTGCTGCACCTGGTTGAGCCCGGTACCCGCCGCCAGGGGACGATAGCGCTCATAGACCCGGCCAAGATTCCCTGGCCCCAGACCCCAGGGCCGATTTTTAAGAATACTCACACCAGCCTGGGCCATAAAAAACCGATCCCGAGCTGGACCATCGGCAATCACACCACTGCTCTCTGGCGTATTCCAAATGCTAGTCGGCACCAGCGATCGCATCCGGGGATTACTGCCTAGCAGCACCAGGACCAAACAAAGCATCAGACTTGAGAGCACCACTGCCCTCAGCCGAGCCCGACCCCGGCTGCGCCAGATACCATACACCAGCGCCAGTATGACAAGGGCCACCCCCCCCAGCCACGCCCCCCGCGAACCAGAGGCATAGAGGGCGGCTGCAATCACCAAACTCAGTGCGCCATAGCCCCACCGCCGCCAGCCTGAGTGCAGCCATGCCATCCCGGCTGCCAGCGGCAGCACCAGCACAAAATAGCCCCCCGTAAAGTTGTGATGCCCCAGGGGAAAGCGGTTGCGAATGGCGTCATAGAAATTATCCGAGAGCCACATATCCGGTGTAGGTCGCCACAGCACCAGACTGACGACGGCTGTGATCGCCCCCACCCACACCAGTCCCTGACCCAGCTGCATTGGGTTAAATCGACTGTTGCGTACTCCGTAGAGCAAGCTGACATAGCAGCCCACCACCAAACTGTTTTGCAAAGCCAGCCGTGGAAAGGCCGAAACGGCACTGCTAACCACCAGACTGGCTAGCAGTGCCACCACCAGCCAGTCCAATCCAAACCCCAGACCGTAAAACGGCTGCGACAATCGACGCAGCTGCCAAAGGCAGCCGCCTGCCCCTAGCAAAAAAGCGCTCTGCCACACCAATATCCAGGGCCAGCTCACCATGCGAAAAAAACTGTCGGGCAGCCATGCAAATACGGCTAGCCCCAGCAGCCCCAGCCCTAGCAGGCCATCATATACAGTTAACCGGTTGGATGCTCCCATGGGTTTTTAGGGGGGATACGACCCCCAGGCAAGAATCAAAGGCTCAATAGGCCCCCAGCCCCGTCAAAACAATCCGCAGGGTGGCCACCAAAATCTCTAGATCAAGATTGAGGGACCAGTTGTCGATGTAGTGTAAATCTAACCGCGCGGCGTCATCAAAGGTTTCAATATCGGACCGACCCGACACCTGCCACAGCCCGGTAATCCCCGGCAGCACCTGATGGCGGATGTGGTGCCAGGGTTCAAATTGGGCCACGTCCCGCAGCGGCAAGGGACGCGGTCCCACTATGCTCATTTGCCCCAGTAGCACGTTTACTAGCTGGGGCAGTTCATCCAGGCTGCTGCGCCGGAGAAACCGCCCTACGGATGTTACCCGTGGATCGTGCTGCAGCTTAAACATGATTCCATCGGCGGTTTGGTTTTGCTGTTCTAGCTGGGCCTGACGCTGGGGGGCATCGACCGCCATGGTGCGAAATTTCCACACCTTAAATACGCGACCCCTAAGACCCATACGATCCTGACAAAAGAAGACGGGACCGGGGGAGGTGAGACGAATTGCGATCGCAACCCCCACAAACACCGGACTCAGCATCACCATGGCGAGGGCCGCCATCCCGTAGTCCAACCAACGCTTAAGCCGATAGTCCACGCTCTGAAAAACCGATGTCTCAATCATCAGCGTTGGCAACCCGGCCACGATTTCCGGTATGCCCCGCCGATACAGCATTTCCCGACTGGACGGCAGCAGCCGCAGCGGAATCTTAGCGCTGCGCAGCCGCCAGTACAGCCCCGAGGCCAGTTCCACATCGGGCACATCCTCTGCCAGGACCTCATCGGGCTGGGCGGCTAAAATGCGCTGAAACGTTGAGTCCGCATTGGCTGTTGAGACGATGGCCGCCCCCACCACCTGATAGCGGGACCGCCGCTCCAGGGTCTTTGACAGCTGGTGCATACGACTAGCATTGGTAATCAGAAATACCCGCGTCGGTGCCCGCACACCTTGCCAATGGGCCAGCAGACCGCTGGTACACAGCCGAGTCACCAAGACCAAACCGACACTGCTCGCCCAGGCACTAAAAAAAAGCGATCGGGGCGCATCTAGCTTGGGGTCATAAAAATAGGCCAACACCAGGGATATTAGATAAACGCAGCTCACTAGCTGGGCTGCCCGCAGATAGTCCCGCGCCCGCGCCGTCGCCCCATAGAGGCCATAGTGGGCAAACAGCAGCAGCGTCACCCCGGCAAAGAGCCAAAATAAGCTGGGTAGTCCCAGCCACATCCACCACACCAGCTGCCCAGGAATCGGAGAATAAAACTGATTTAAAAACCGGGCCAGCTGCCAGGCTACTCCCAGGGCCAGGGCATCGCCCAGGAGTAGAGTCAACACCCGAATGCTGCGCCACCTTAGCCGTCGTACCACCCTCAGACTGGGGGTGGCGCGAATATCCGCCCCCACGGCGGCTAGCAAATTTTGTCTACGGCCTGGCTTTAGGGAGGACGACTCTTTCATTAAACGCCTTGGGAAATCGCTCTTTGCACCCCCAGGCCATTGCTGTCTTAGCTAGACGAACGGCCCGAGTATGGCTTTAGGATAGACCGCATCGCTCGATTCATTAACTGCAGCCCAAATAATAGGAGAAATGCCGTGTTGTTCACCACATAGCGTCGCCACAGTCGTCGCGGTTCTTGCCATAGACGGTAGCTCCACTCTAGCCCCCAGGCCATCATCCACCGGGGCGCTTGGGACACCGCACCGCTATGAAAGCTAAAGGCGGCTCCCACGCCGATCATCACAGCCTTGAGCTGTCCCTGCTGACGAGCCATCCACTCTTCTTGCTTGGGGCAGCCTAGCCCCACAAACACCACAGCTGCTCCCGATTGCG
>JBCDJC010000300.1:0-5591 GCA_038748225.1 Cyanobacteria bacterium P01_H01_bin.26
GCCTCGCAATCTTCCGGCGTAAAATATAGATCCGTGCTGGCAGGCATCACCAGGGTCTTTGCTGTGATCGCCCCCATCGCCTTAGCATAATCTCCCCCATACACCGGATTATCTCCCACATTGCAGTGCAGCCATGTCTCGATCATCGCTAGCAAATTATGGGGGTCCCGCCGCCGGTAGCCAGCCTCCCAGCTACGTAGCAGATAGTCCTCTAACGACTCATATCCCCATTCCAAATAGGGCTTAGCCCGATAGTATGCCTGGGATGCCGCCCAGCTGGCATAGATCTGCGTAAATGTATGAAAGCCTTTTTCCGGCACTCCCTCAAACCGTTCACCATTCCAAGCTGGATCGCCCTGCAACGCGGCTCTCAGACTATATAGAAAAATTCGATTGTGGTCAGTGGTCTTTGCCGTACCACACAGCGCCGCAATCCGCTGCACCCGCGCAGGATATAGCGCCCCCCAGTGATACCCCTGCTGCGCCCCCATGGACCAGCCATAAACCAGGGCCAGCTGCTCAATCCCTAAACTATCTAACAGCGCTGCCTGAGCCCGCACATTGTCATAGTGGGTAAAGTAAAAACCTGGTTTCTTTGCCGCTTCACAGTTGCTCGGCGATGTGGAGAGACCATTGCCAAACATATTTGGCATAATCACACACCACTCCGTCGGATCTAAAATCCCACCCGGACGCACCAACCAATCTACATCACTATGCTGCGCACCATAGGATGTGGGATACAGCACCACATTACTACGCCCAGAATTCAACTCCCCATAGGTCTGGTATATGATCTCCGCCTCGGGCAACACCATCCCACACTGCAGAGAAAAATCCTTCAGAACAAAACTGCTGGGGGATGCCATTGTTGTTACCTACAGAACAAGATTTAAACACGTTATTTTACGCACGACGCAAAACCTTCACCCTCTCCTGGGCTAACGTGTATACGTATCTCGGAAAGGGACTTAAAATCCTGCATCACCCCCACCTCCCCCTAAAACCCTTTAGCCATGAGCTAAAGCATAAGGTGAGGTGGGAAACTCCGGTCCTCCCCCTTACCAAGGGGGAGTTAGAGGGGGTAATGCAAACGCAAACGCAATTTTTGCCCACTTGAGTGTACACGGTAGCCTTCCTGGAAGAGGCAATGGAAGGGGTTATTCAAACCCTGCAACAATATCTCGATTTACCCGTACATACCCCACGTCCAGCTGTCCCCAATACTGCTTGAGGCTCTGGTGTGCACTCGGCAAAGCATGGAATGGAATCGACGGATACATGTGATGTTCCGCATGATAGGGCATATTCCACATTAGAAAACGCACTGGCCATAGGGTCAATGTCGTACGCGTATTGGTCAGCGGATTGCTATCATCTGCACAATTCGTATGCTCAGCAATCAGGACAAACCTCAAAACTGGCTGGCCGACAGCCAGTGGCAACAGCCAATAGGTGACCATAAACCAAGGATGACCCAGCGCAGCTGCAACCAGTCCAACAACAATATACGCCCCCAGCTGTAGGCGGGTGGAGCGAATAACGTCGGCATGGGAGCTTTGCGGCAAGTAATAACAACCGTCCACATTGCCCAGGGCCACTTGCACATACCCTACAATCTTGTCACGCCACCAGGGAATACCGCTCATTCTCCACAAATACTGCCCCCAGTTTTCGGGCTTGGGATCGTCTAGCTCAGGGTCTTTACCGGCAATCTGGGTATAGCGATGGTGCCACTTATGGTAGTACCGGTAAAACGTGCTGTTATAAAACGACAGCAACCCGGCCCACCAAGCTACGATATCGTTCACTTTAGGACTGGCAAATGCTGTGCGATGTACACACTCATGGGTAGGGCAAAACATCATGGCAAGCCCAATCCCGTAGACCAAGAGCGCGGGTAGCTTCAGCCAACCGGACGCATTTCCCCATAGAAAGCCACTAACCCCAAGTACAGCCAAATGCAAAGCAAGTCTGACAAAACCTGCCGCATCGGAGCGCGTATTCAGGGCCTTCAGCTCCTTTACGGCTAAGATTTTATGGGGATGCGACACTGGGACCTGGGAAGATTGAGCCGATTTAGTTAACATCTTTAGAACACTGATGAAACAAGCGCTGACAGGATTAGATCGAGCAATCTTTTTGGCACTTGTTATAACAAGTAAAAAGTAGCATACCTGAGCTGGTATAACAAGGCCATGCCATATTTTATTAAACCCTGACATCAGCGTTTGGCCATGTCGTCTGTTCCTTTACACATCAGTATCTCAGAGAGACTTCGCCAGCAGATCGAGGCAGGGGACTATTTGCCTGGGGAAAAGCTGCCTAGCGAGCATCAGCTGATGGAAACCTTTAATGTCAGTCGGATTACGGTTAGACGCGCCGTGGCTAACTTGGTTAATCAAGGTCTTGCCAAGTCAAAGCAAGGGAAAGGCGTTTTTGTCACACCCCAGAAAAAAGTTGCTTATTCACTATCAAGTCCATTGATTTTTATAGAGCAAGATCTTGCCGGTAAAGGTATTCAGCTTACGTTTAAAAACCTTACTTTTAGAAAGATAACCCCTCCTCAAAGTGTGAAAACAACCCTGTCGCTGACAGATAAGTCAATGGTTTATCTTCAAAAAAAACTGTTGTATATGGATAGTGCTGTTGGAGCAGTAGATATGAGCTATATCCTATTAGCGTTGGGGCAGGAATTTGGTCCTCAGCTCAAGCAGCAAATGACGTTCCCTACATTGGAAGCAAACGGTGTAATCGTCGAGCAGATTGATGCTGTGATTGAATGCACCCATGCCGATTACGAAATGAGCAGCCACCTAGAAGTTTCCCTAGGCCAGCCACTGATTGTATATCGCTACACAGCCTACACTCGAAAACAGCGTCCAATATTGTATGGAGAAACAATCTCTCGGGCCGATCGTTTTTGCTATTCTCTTTCGCTACAGAAGTAGCTCAAGCAGCTGGTGGTGATGTGCCCACCCGCGCCTAATATTCACCCAAGAGCCCCCTCCAAACGCTTTGAAGGGGGCTCTTGGATATTGCTCAGGCTAGAACAGGGTATTTAGACAGAACACATTTGTGCTAGTCCTGGGTCAAACTCATTGGGAAATCGAGTTGTCCCCGGTGCGTAGTCCGCATCTTTGAGGTTGGCATTTTGTAAGCTAGCATCGCGCAGATCGGTGCCGATTAGCATGGCCCCCCGCAAGTCCGCATCGTGTAGGTTGACCCTACAGAGTTTGGCATAGCTCAGGTCAGCACCCCGCAGATTGGCCTCACTCAGGTCGATGTTGCTTAAATCGCTGTAGCTGAGATCCGCCCCTTTGAGGTCGACCTGGCTGAGGTTGACATCGGTTAGGCAAACTCCGGAAAAGTCTCGTTGACCGCGACTATAGTTTTGGAGCAGTGTGGTTATGTCGGACATGGCGCTGATCCCTTATTCGGCTGCGAGGACAGGAGCGTGTGGGCTGTGCATGGTCAGATGAGCGTTAGGCTGCTGGCACGCCACCATGGT
Source organism: Cyanobacteria bacterium P01_H01_bin.26 (assembly GCA_038748225.1). Lineage (GTDB taxonomy): Bacteria > Cyanobacteriota > Cyanobacteriia > Phormidesmidales > Phormidesmidaceae > Leptothoe. The sequence goes on from JBCDJC010000300.1 coordinate 3,512, forward strand.
TTTGACATGCTCTTTTTCATCATCACGGATAGCGACAAACACATCGTAGAGATTATCAATCTGGGGACGACGCTCTGAAAGCCGTTGAGATGTTTGGAACTCATCAAACATGTAGAGATCGCCGTCTCGATAGTAGCTCAGGGCTACCTGGGGGGCGGGCTGCTGTTTGAGCGCTGCTTCGTCGGTTGTCAAAAACTTGTCGTAGCTGGCGTAGGCGTGCTCTTCTACTAGTTCCATAAAATGGTAGGCCGAGCGGGGGCTAACGATGTAGATGCCAACGATAATCCAGTAGTAGAGCAGGGCGACATGTCGAGCGAGAAAGCGATCGATCCACTGATCGCTGCCGCCAAGCTCTTCCATGATCAGCAGGTGGTGTAGCTCATTCCAGGATTCGGCAAAGTGGACTTTGAGCCAGTCAATCTGACGCCACCAGCCTAAGGTTTCGTATAGGTGCAATACGGATAAATAGGAAAAATACGGCACTCGTGCCACGGTTTCTAGGACATAAAATCGGGGAAAGGGTCGGTTTTTGTAGACTGTGTTGATTACAAATACCAGAATGCCGACTAAAGCTTTGATCACGAGGAGTTCTCCAAAAATATTGAGGGAAACTTGTGGCGGTTTTACTACTGGCTGAGTTGAGGTGAGCCAGGTAGTTTGTATTTGAGGTGTCTTCAATAATCTAGCCAGTCTCTGATGATGTGGGGGATGATCTTGACATCCGTTAATAGACAACAGAGGTGTTGCTAAAAGACACGGAAGAACTTGGTACTAGCTGGGTTTGACGTTTTACAATCTGTAAATCTTTGTGTGGGTAGATGTTCTTTTTGGCGGCTTAATTTACGTTTTCCAACCAAAATGGAACCCGAGCCCCATAACGTCGAAAAATATTGAAAAACATGGACGGTTTCGGACTGGCTGCAGCTACGCCCTATAGTCTGCAAAAGGACCGCGAGTAGAAACGCTAGTAAGACGACCTATGGCACAATCCCCTAACTCACAGCCCGCTATCGAATCGATTTTGCACGAGCAGCGACTGTTTGAACCGCCTGCTAAATTTGCTGAGACAGCGATGATTGCTGGAGCTGACCAGTATCAGGCCCTTTATGATAAAGCGGCGGCTGATCCGGCGGCGTTCTGGGCCGAGCTGGCGGAGCAAGAGCTCCACTGGTTTAAAAAGTGGGACACGGTGCTTGACTGGCAGCCGCCCTTTGCTAAATGGTTTGTGGGTGGCCAGATCAATATTTCCTATAACTGTCTCGATCGGCACCTGACGACTCCCAGACGTAATAAAGCGGCGCTGGTGTGGGAAGGGGAACCGGGGGACTCCCGCACGCTGACCTATGCCCAGCTGCATCGGGAAGTGTGTCAGATGGCCAACGTACTCAAGGGCATGGGGGTGGCTAAGGGCGATCGCATTGGCATCTACATGCCGATGATTCCTGAAGCGGCGGTGGCGATGCTGGCCTGCGCCCGCATCGGGGCAGCGCATACGGTGGTGTTTGGAGGCTTTAGCTCCGAGGCACTGCGGGATCGCTTAAACGACGCTGAGGCCAAGGTGGTAATCACCGCTGACGGCGGCTTTCGGAAGGATAAAGCCGTACCGCTCAAGGCGGCGGTGGATCAGTCCCTGGCGGATGGTGCCGTTCCCAGTGTGACCAATGTGCTGGTGGTGCAGCGCACCCAGCAGACGGTGGAGTGGACCGACGGTCGCGACGTGTGGTGGCACGACGTGCAGCCCACCGCCTCGGCGGACTGCCCCGCTGAACCCATGGATAGTGAGGACCTGCTGTTTATTCTCTACACCAGTGGCACCACCGGTAAACCAAAGGGGGTGGTACATACCACCGGAGGCTACAACCTCTATACCCACATGACCTTTAAGTGGACCTTTGACGCTAAGGAAACGGATGTCTACTGGTGTACGGCGGACGTGGGCTGGATTACGGGGCACAGCTATATTGTCTACGGGCCGCTGTCTAACGGGGCGACCAGCGTCATGTATGAGGGGGCACCCCGGGCGTCTAATCCTGGCTGTTTCTGGGACGTGGTGGAGAAATATGGCGTGAATATTTTCTAC
>JBCDJC010000301.1:0-5585 GCA_038748225.1 Cyanobacteria bacterium P01_H01_bin.26
ACAGCTCTTCCAAACCGCTCTAGATTCCTCAGAGTGGGGAGGGCGAGCCCAGTTTGATACTGAGTTTAGCGATAGTTTTAGTTTGCTGTGGGGCGCTGACTATGGTCAGGAGGAAAATGAGCGTCTAGTGTTCGACTTGGATGAGGCGAGCTTTGATGAAACGGGTAGCTTGGTGATCGCAGACGAATTAGGCCAAACGCCTAAATATGACTTGGAAACCTTAGGATTGTTTGCCCAGGCTACTTGGGACATCAGCGAGCAGTGGCAGCTCAGTGGTGGGCTGCGCTACGACGAATTCGATGCGACCGTTGACGATACCGTCTTGGCGTTTCGCCGGAATGAAGATGATGTCCGCACTGGGGGAGATATTCGGGCGGATGATGTGTCGTTTAACACCGGAATCATTTATAAGCCAGTGCCCGAGATTGGTCTATTTGCGAGCTTTTCTCAGGGGTTTTCGATTCCTGATATTGGGCTGAGTGCCGGGACTCGACTGCCCGTAGATGTCGATATTAGTAACGATGTGGAGCTGGAGCCCCAGCAGGTCGACAACTTTGAAGTGGGTGTGCGGGCTGAATTTGAGCAGGTGCAGGCCAGCTTATCGGGGTTTTATAACGAGTCAGATCTCGGCAGCAATCTACAGGTGAATGAAGATGGCTTGACTGAGTTGGTGCGGGCTCCCCAGCGCAACTACGGTGTAGAAGCGACATTAGACTGGCAACCCAGTAATGTGTGGCGTCTGGGGGGCTACTTTAGTTGGAACGAAGGGGAAAGTGATGTGGATGACGATGGTGACTTTTTAGCGCTAAGTAGCTTGCAGGTGCAGCCCTATAAGGTGGGGTTGTATGTGGAAAACGACACCGCCCCTGGCTGGACCAACCGGTTACAATTTCTGGGCGTCGGCAGTCGAGATCGCGCCTTTGACGATGATGTCGATAGCTTTGATGTTGACGGTTATATAACCCTGGATTTGCTTAGCAGCATTCAGATAGGGGATGGCACACTGACAGTCGGGGTGCAAAATCTTCTGAACAATCAGTACTTGCCTCTAAGTTCTCAAGAACGGGTGGGTGGTACCGAAGATCGACGCTTTGCCGCACCGGGTATTAGCCTAAACCTGGGATATTCCATCCAGTTCTAAGCGATAATATGTTCGATTTACGTTGTCGAAATAGTGTTGGCTGGTTAGCGGCGGGGATACTGCTAACCAGCTGTCAGTCGAGGGCAGTATCCCCCTTAACGACTGAACCGGGACCTACACGAACAGTTGAACATGCCATGGGAACGGTTGAGGTCCCCGTCTCTCCTCAGCGGGTGGTCACCCTAGATACGGCCCCCCTAGATGCAGCACTAGCTCTAGGTATTAAGCCCATCGGCACCGCTGTCTATGGGCAGCCCCCTCAATATTTGGGAGATCAAGTTGATGGCATTGAAATTATCGGTGACGGCAATCGGCCCGACCTGGAAACAACGTTAGCACTCAAGCCAGACCTAATTTTGGGGTCAGCCATTAGCCATAACAGAATATACGACAAACTCTCTCAAATTGCCCCAACGGTCTTAACAGAAGGGAGCGGACGCGCCCATGACTGGCCGGAGAACCTCCAGCTCTATGGGGAGGTGCTAGGCCAGTCCGAAGCCGTAGATCAGCTATTACAAGACTATCGGCAAAGGGTGCAACAGCTGAAAGCAACAATCGGCCAGCCCCAAGCAATAGAGATTTCGGTGCTACTAGTTTCTAAGGATGTCGTTAGAGCCCATACCACCGGCAGCTTTTCCGGCTCGGTACTGCAAGATGTTGGTTTTTCACGAACCCCAGCACAAGATGATGAACAACAATATGCTTTGAAGCTATCTCCTGAAGCGTTAGACACCCTTGATAGTGATTATATTTTTCTGATTTACTCCGCTTCCCGACCGGGACGATTATCAAAAGCTGACTTTGTAGCTGACCCCATCTGGTCTCAGCTTGAAGCTGTACAACAAGGTAACGTTTGCCAGGTAGACAACGATGTTTGGATTGCAGGTCGTAATATTCTGGCAGCAAATCAGATTTTGGCAGATGTTGAAGCCTGTTTGAATTGACTAGAGCCAAAGCAGGCTACCCCGTACGTACCGCCGGAATATTGAGAACCATTGCCATTAGTGTCATACTAGTCAAAAGTATGATGGCAACTGTGTGATGGCTAAAATTCTGACGGGTGCTGAGGTCAACGGAATTCTATCAGAGTGTCGTGCTGACGGTCGCCTGACAGAGTATACCGAAGGGGCTGAGTCCTTTGTTCAGACACCCCCAGCTTTGGGTCAGGGTTGGGCCCGTCAGATAGAGCTGCGTCCGGGCCTGAAGCTAAGAGTTTTGGACATTACCAAGCATCAGACCCATGTGTACAAAATTCAGCAGCATTCGCCATCTATGCCGTTAACGTTTAACTATTATCTGGCCGGTGGCTGCCGGGTGGACAATGACGGCTTAGCCGGTGCCGAGGAAGAAATCGCAGGGAAAAGCTATCTGTATCGGGTGCCCAATACGGCAGAACTTGAGGAATACCCGGCTGGGAAACGCATCTGTTTTTTCCAGATTCGAGTGGCGCTGGAGCTGATCCATGGATTTTGCGATCGCATCCATGAATTCCCCACCAAGCTCAGAAACACCTTAGAACATCCAGAAAATACAATCCTCTATCACCCCAGTCGGATCACCCCGGCCCAGCGACAGATCTTGCAACAGATTTTGGAATGGCCCTACCAGGGCATTGCCCGTCAGCTTTATTTAGAAGGCAAGGTACTAGAGCTGCTAGCCTTGCACTTTAACCAGGTCATCATTGGCTCATCCGAAGGGTCTACACCGCTCAAAGCTCGGGATATTGACCGGATTTATGAAGCACGGGATATCCTAATTCAAAATGTCGTGACTCCCCCTTCCCTAGCAGAGCTGGCCCACCGGGTGCATCTAAATGAACTAAAACTCACCCAGGGCTTTCGACAGGTATTTGAGACTACTGTCTTTGGCTACCTGTACAACTACCGCATGGAACAGGCCTGCCAGCTGCTGCGAACAGGCAGTTTGAATATCCAACAGGTCGCCCGCAGCGTTGGCTACACCAGCCGTAGTTCCTTTGTTGCCGCATTCAAAAAGAAGTTTAAGGCGGCCCCCAGCATCTACCTGAAAAGAATTAGCTGAGACATTCGTCCTCAGCCATCCGACTTCTTCATAGAGTTTTCTCACTGACGGGCGAGAATGACAGTGAGAAAAACAACATTAACGTTTGTATCATAAAAAAGATAGTACCCTTCTGTCGGAATATCCTAAGGACATGGGTTGAAAGGCCCATGGCTGCAACGAAAGGAGGTCTAACGATAGATATCTCGATAGAATCATCTGACGGATCAAAGACAGCACCCAAACGCATCACTGACATTTCTTCTAACTTGTACTAGAGAGCCCTGTTGTTCTCAGATTTATCTGATAGACAACAACTCTAAAGAGTCTTGCTTATTGTAGAAGAATTCCTCAGTTGAGCGTTTTGGGTGCTGTTGTATTGCTGCTATATTTCAAAGTGCAGGGCAACACAGACTCTCTAAATTGATATCTAAGGGACTTGCCGGTAAATAGGATACCCAACCATAGCTCCTTTCCCTTTTCCCTTTACCCCTTCCCCACTCTACTCCAGGGATTTTATTTTTTGGCAGATCCCTAAAAACGATCCCAGCCCATCAGGCCAGCCCCATCCAAAATAAAAAGGTTAACATCAGGCTCATTACCCCAATCAAATGGTTAAACTGTTCGGCCACCCGGGGTAATTTGATCGATAACTTTTGAAAAATCAAGAAATATGCCAGCCAACCAGCGGCAATGGTAAGCAGAGGTTTTACAATGTTGGCGACGCTGTAGGCCTCATAGTAGAGACCATTGGCCAGCACTAAGCCACCCAGCAATAGCACTAACGACAGCCAAAAGCCCGTTTTGACCGTATCCGGAGAGCGCTCTGGGGTATGGGGTAGAAAAATAAATTTAGCAAATGAAACGGCCGTGCCCAATGCCGCAATGTTCATACCGACGATCTGCCAAGGCACTAGATTTTTGGAGGTGAGCACCTTAGCCCCAAACCCCGCCAGCAAAGGAAAGCCTGAAATCGAAAAACTTGCGATCGCAAGCGTAATCCACATGGATGTGGGAATGGGATTTTGTTTAAGCACTTTAATATCACGACTTGGCAACTTGCCCACAATCAGAAAAAGGGCCGACTTCACTAGGCCATGGGTGAGCGCATAAAAGCCCCCAACAGCCGGTGCCGCCAAGATAAACCCGATTTGAGAAACCGTGTGAAATGCGAGAATGCGCTTCGTATCCTTAGAAAGGACGGCATAGCCAACGCCTAACAGGGCCGTGGCCACCCCAAAAAAGCGAACGATGGGATCAATCTCAGGCACCATCAGGGCAAACCGAACCAGGGGAAAGACACCGGTTTTCACCACAACGCCCGACAGCAACGCAGATGTCGGTGATTCCGATTCAGAATGGGTGAGCGGCAGCCACAGCCCTGAAACAAAGATACCGCCCTTAGTCAAAAGGCCAATAAAGATGAGGGCAATGGCCTCAGCGGGAGCCTTGGCCAGCCCCATAAAGGCAAATGAATGACTGCTTTGGTAGACCAGTACGGCCCCCAGCAGGTAAAACAGCATGGCTGTGTTACTAACAAATAAATAACGCAGCCCGATCCAAATGGACCGATCAGTCCGAGGGTAGGAAATCAGCAAAAATGCGGCAATACTGATAACCTCTAAGGCCACATAGACGCTAATTAAATCTGCGCTGACAAACACTGCATTAACGCTGCCATGCAAAATGATGGCTTGGGTATAGAAAAAAGCGATTTTTCCACCCTGCCAGCAGTAAAGGATCACCGCCATAGTGACGACGGCATTAGTCAAAATAAAGAAGCCGCTCAACCCATCAATGAGCAAGCTCACGCCAAAGTTATCAAGTAGTTGAAAACTTACGGGGGTTGGATTGAGCACATGCCAGAGCCCATAGACCAATGAAATCAGGGAAATTATGATTGCCAGAGCGCGATCTAATTTGGGCAAAAGATAGATGCTAAACCCCACAAACAGGGGCAGGACAATCCAAATAAGGGTAAGGGTTTCATGGTCTATTATCATATTTAGGCTTGAAGCACTCTAGTGTAGGAATATCATGTGATGGACCAGCAGGGGTATCGATGCAACCTCTAGGGGAGTCACCGCGTGGCTGATTTTGGCCGATATTGCTGGGGCTCGCTCCAGGCTACCTAATGATTCCCTCGGCCTCAAACTGACCCGTTTGAATGCTAAAGCGCTATTGCCCCATAGCCAACCACTGTCAGAGGGGTCGTCACTCAAAAATCCTCTGCCGCTCAGCAAAAACTGGCTGAAAATTCTAAAAAAATCGCTCCGGAAGACAAAACACTAGTTTTCAAAGACAGTAACGCCTAGGAGTCTGTCTACTGACACCTTTATATTGAGAACAATTCTTAAATAGACCCGCGTGCAGTTGATTTTCCATTGAGGAAATTTACAGGCTGCCACGCGGATGAAGTTCAAGA
>JBCDJC010000302.1:0-5539 GCA_038748225.1 Cyanobacteria bacterium P01_H01_bin.26
ACCTAGAAGGATCAATAAAGCTGTTGTTGTCTGAAAACGTCGCATAGTTAGCATAGTAAAGATTCTCAAAAATGAAAGATTCTCAATGCACAGCAAAACCACTGGCCGCTTTCCGAGTCAGGAGAACGGCATAGCTGTAGTGGCCAAAAACTTGTTGTGTAATATGTCTAAAAGACAAAAGAGCTTAAAGTCTCAGGCTTTGAATTTCGTCAACAGATAGATGCGTCGAGGTGAGGATATGTACCCAAGAATCCGTCAAGAAACAAATTCATAGTTAGGCGCAGCAATATGTACCCTGACCTCACCGTAACCCCCACCACGCCTGAATCGTTGCAATGAACAACAGCCTCCTTTCGGGGAAACCCCAGTATGCCTAGTTAGGACAACTTAGTTATTTCCAAAAGGGGAGTTTAGGACCCCACGAAGGGAGGGTAAACCCCAATATGCCTAAGTGGGATAGCTTGGGTACTTCCGAAAAGGAGGAAAGCCCTGAGCAGCCCATACCGCGAATGATCAACTTCTCAAGTTGCATAAGGAAGTTGGTCATTCGCAAAACCGACTGCGTGGGGTCCCTCCGAGTTCCCTTTCCGGAAGCATAGGCGCTATCCCAAATCGCCAACGGGGCTTCCCCTGAGCAGGGCGTTCCGCCGCCCTACAACCCAACGGAAAACCACTCATACTATCCTCAATGGCGTGCATATTTAAACGGTTGGTAGGGCGGTTTAGGAATTTGCGCGCGGCGACAAAATCCTAAAAGCAGAAATTGTCCCATTCTCTTTGGCGAAATCATCATGATTAGATCATGAGCTTAAGATTTAACAAGCCTTAAGAGTAAACTGCTGAATGCCTCAGGTAGGCTATCCAACAAGGTGGTAGAGACCCTGAAACGATTTGACTCTAACAAGACCTATTTGCAAAACTCGAACGGTATCGTTGCGCCTTTTGAAGTGGCATAGTCCACATCTCGGATACGAAGCGCTGATTTCAGATGACTGGCCCTTTGGCTATCGTATACCCCTGGGCTTAAATGGCTAAACCCTTTGATTGCCAACGAACCGGGCGAGCTTCATAGAAAACTACAAGGGGCTATGTTGTTATCTTGTATCAACTTTCTATGGTTGAAACTGGCACAATCACCGAGACAAAGGGCGCACTCAACCGGGCGGCTCTGTAAACCATGGGGTCAGCTTTTTTGACCTGGGGCCGGTCATGCCTTGGGGATAGCCTAGAATAGAAGCCTGTGGATAGGTGGGCCATATGGGCAGCGCGGTAGAGTTTAGTGACGAGTTTGATGTGGTGGTGATTGGCGCGGGCCACGCCGGGTGCGAGGCGGCCCTTGCGGCGGCGCGGCTGGGGGCTCGGACACTGCTGCTCACCCTCAACCTGGATAGAATTGCCTGGCAGCCGTGTAATCCGGCGGTGGGTGGTCCGGCCAAGTCCCAGCTCACCCATGAGGTGGATGCCCTGGGGGGCGAGATTGGCAAAATGGCCGATCGCACCTACTTACAAAAGCGCGTGCTCAATAGCTCCCGTGGTCCGGCGGTGTGGGCGCTGCGGGCTCAAACCGATAAGCGCGAATATGCCGCCATTATGAAAACCATCGTCGAGGACCAGGAAAATCTGGTGCTGCGCGAGGGTATGGCAACGGATCTGATTTTGGGTGACAACGACGATGTGGTCGGTGTGCAAACCTACTTTGGGGTGGCGTTTCGCTGTAAAACAGTCATTCTGACAACGGGCACCTTTCTGGGCGGGGTGATCTGGGTCGGAGACAAGTCCATGGCTGCTGGTCGGGCAGGTGAGTTTGCAGCGACGGGGATGACCGAAACGCTGAACCGGCTGGGGTTTGAAACCGGTCGGCTAAAGACGGGCACACCAGCTCGGGTGGACCGTCGCTCGATCAATTTTGACGTGTTGGAAAAACAGCCTAGCGATCCGGAGGTGCGCTGGTTTAGCTTTGACCCGGAAGCGTGGGTCGAGCGTGAACCGATGGACTGTCACCTGACGCGCACCACCCCTGAAACCCACCGCATTATCCAGGAGAATCTCCATAGGTCGCCCATCTATGGCGGCTGGGTCGAGTCTAAGGGACCGCGCTACTGCCCTAGCATCGAGGATAAGATTGTTCGCTTTGCGGATAAGGCCAGTCACCAAATCTTTTTAGAGCCAGAAGGTCGCACGATTCCTGAAATCTATGTACAGGGGTTTTCCACCGGGCTGCCGGAGAGTCTCCAGCTGACAATGCTGCGCACCCTGCCAGGGTTGGAAAACTGTTCGATGCTGCGTCCGGCCTATGCGGTGGACTATGACTTTTTGCCAGCCACCCAGTGCTTTCCTACGCTGATGACCAAAAAGCTGGCGGGGTTGTTTTGCGCCGGGCAAATCAACGGTACCACGGGCTATGAAGAAGCGGCGGCCCAGGGGTTTGTGGCGGGTGTGAATGCCGTGCGCTATGGCCGGGGTGACGAGATGATTGTTTTCCCCCGCGAGGGTAGCTACATTGGCACCTTGATTGACGATCTGTGTACCAAGGATCTGCGGGAGCCCTACCGAATGCTGACGTCGCGCTCGGAATACAGGCTAGTGCTGCGTTCGGACAATGCGGATCAGCGGCTGACACCGCTGGGTCGTGAGATTGGCCTGATCGACGACCGGCGCTGGCAGCTGTATACCCGTAAGCAGGCTAACATTGCGGCGGAAAAAGACCGGCTGCACAGCACTCGGGTCAAGGCCCATGAGCCAGCGGGGCAGCAGATTGTGGCGGATACGGGGCAAAAGATTAAGGATGCGATCGCACTGTCTGATCTGCTCCGTCGCCCCAAGTTTCACTACACCCACCTGGAACACTACGGCCTCGGCAATCCGGAGCTGATGCAGGCAGAAAAAGAAGGAGCCGAAATCGACATCAAATATTCAGGCTACATCCAACGACAGCAAAAACAGATTGAACAGATCGCCAAGCAAACCAACCGCAAGCTGTCCCAGGATATCGACTATATGACCATCGACACCCTATCCATGGAAGCCCGAGAAAAACTGGCCGCCATGAAACCCCTCACGGTGGGCCAGGCTACCCGCATTGGCGGTGTTAATCCCGCCGATATCAACGCGTTGCTGGTACACCTAGAAATCAAAGAGCGGCAAAAAGAAGCCGTCGCCCCATAGACAGCAGAAAAAAGCGCTAGCCTCCCCAGGGAGACTAGCGCCAGTATACGTACCTAACAAATTAAAGGATCTATCTATCTGCCATAAACCTAGACAGCATTGGAGTCCACGGTCACCACAGTGTCCGCCTCGGCTTCCTGCTCTAGTAGCGTCACTGTCTCAATCTCGTCCTCTTGATCCTTAGCAAACAGGGTTTCCTTGATTGCCTTGATAATCGCCTGCAGCTTGAGCTTGAGCTGAGCAACGACGTCCTGCTCTTCAGTCGCCGTCTCTTTAGCCGCCTTGCTGGCATTCACATAGGCTTCTTGACCTTTCTCTTTAGCAATCTGGACAGCATTACCGGCAAGATCCTTGGCCAGGGGACGAACGGTGGTGCTACCATCTTTAACTTCTGCGATCGCTTCTGCAAAGGCCGACTTAAAAATGGTGGCAATCTTGCGAGAGCGCTGACCACCTTCAGTCTTGATAGCTTCAAAGTTCTCGTTTACAGCTTTAGTGTTGGTGTATGTCATGGGTTTTGGTCCTTGGTTGAATTAAATTGAACAAGCGCAGGCAGGAACGGATGTGGCTAGCGGGGGAGTGGGGAAAGGGGAGAAGGGGGAAAGGGGAAGGGGGAAAGGGGAGGTTGTTGAATGACGAATCCCTTAGCTTACGGTGACAGCCTGGACGTCGATAACTTGCTCGGTGGGATGAACGGCTGCAGCTGTGGTCTCATCAACCTCTTCTTTGGTTTTCTTTTTAGAGGCGCTGACCTGCTCAAACAGCAGCTGAGACACTTCAGTAACTAGCAGTGTGGCGATTAGTCCATCGTCGAGCCAGCCGATAACAGGCAAAACATCAGGAGAAATGTCGAGGGGACTGACCAAGTACAGCAGGCTACCCAAAATAACTAGCCAACGATATTTGGAATTGCGGATAGCATTACGATACCAGGTGCGCACGTTTTCGATGATAGTTTTTTGGGCCGATGTCTTCATGGAATGTCTCTCTCAGGTGGTGTCTCTTTTATTCGACAATCTTATAATCGCAAACTACAACAAACTGCGCAGGTGGTGATGCCCCCCATGGGATGGCGTAAAATTACACCGACACTACCGTATACGGTTTGCCACCGCGTGAACCCAGCCCAACAGAATATGGGCAACCTTAGGGAGTGGTAAATCGCTAAATTCGACTTTTTGAACAATGGTCAAGAAAGTATACACAGTCAGCCTTTTAGTCACCTTAATGACACTGGTGCCGGTATTATCTAATCCAAGCTTGTTGTTTCTTGGGTCCATATCTATGGCTGATGCCGCCCCCCGTCGAGCCGCTATCAAAGGCGATGCTGAACTGATGGCAGCTTATCGCGATCGCACATCTGACCTGATTGTAGAAGGGGTGGGTCGAGTGGAGCGGCTGCTATCGGACGATTTAGAAGGTTCGCGTCACCAGCGGTTTATATTGCGGCTAGGGTCAGGTCAGTCGCTGCTGATTAGCCACAATATCGACGTCGCCCCTCGGATCAATGCGCTGCGCGTCGGCGATCAGGTAAGGTTTCGTGGTGAGTATGAATGGAACCAGCAGGGCGGCCTGGTACACTGGACCCACGATGACCCCAAGGACTGGCACGCCGACGGCTGGCTGGAGCACAACGGGGTGCGCTATGAGTAGCGGAACCATAAAGCTAAACAGTCGTTCGACAAGATAACCTTCACTAATCTTTTGCAGGATAAAGTAGGTCGTCGGGATCTAACCAAACGATATAGAAGACCTCGTCAATAAGAAATCCATAGACTCTACCGTACTCGTTTGGGGATAGAGAAAAGTTGAGCAACCGCAACCGTGGCATCAAGCTTTGGTAAATCTATCTAAGACCCACTTGCTGCCATAGCGATCTGTCTACTTATAACCGGCTTGAGTACGCAGCTGGAGTCCCTATACTGGGAACTAACCACTAGTATTGGCAGGGAGCCCCCCATGTCTCATCCTCTTCAAGTCCTAGTCACAGGTGCAACTGGGCGGACCGGTTCTCTGGTTGTCCAAAAACTGCAGTCACTACCGGAGGCATTTACCGTCAGCGGCTTTGCCCGCTCGCCTCAAAAAGCAGCAGATCTGTTTGACTCCACTGAGAGTTTCTTTTTTGGCAGTATTCTCAACTCTGATGATTTAACCCCTGCCCTGCAGGGCTGTGATGCCTTGGTGATTCTCACCAGTGCCGTACCACAGATGAAAACCCCACCCCAGCCCGGACAGCGCCCAGAGTTTACGTTTGCCCCTGGGGAAATGCCGGAACAGATTGACTACCATGGCCAAATGAATCAGATTGATGCGGCTAAACGCTCAGGCGTACAACAGATTGTGCTGGTCGGCTCCATGGGAGGGACCGATGAGA
>JBCDJC010000303.1:0-5526 GCA_038748225.1 Cyanobacteria bacterium P01_H01_bin.26
ATGAGACCGAGAAGGATTTGCTCAGTACCCACAAAGTTGTGACCCAGGCGGCGGGCCTCTTCTTGGGCGAGCATGATCACCTTAATGGCTTTTTCTGTAAAGCGTTCAAACATGGCGGCTTTTCATCACCTGGCTTGTGCGAGTTGACCTGATTCTAGCACAGGCATTTTTGGTGAAACTGTGCCGGTATTCACGACTTGCAATGGCTTTAGCGATAAATAAAATCCCCCTCGCAGTAAAGCAGATTTTTTGGCCAGGGGCATCGTTAGACCGGATGCGATCGCATCCGCTCCACGGTGCAACCTTGACGAATGGCTACATTAACGCAGGGTTAAACCTGACACCGCTCTGGTTTATGACCCAAAGGCCATCAATTTAGACAATTTTGCTCCACCGCCTGCGGGTAGCATTTTCTGTGTATAAATAATTGCTACGTATTAATTAGCAAATGTTACGTGCGGGAACCACTGGTATCGGTGGCTACCTAATGCGGTTTCACAGTCGTTTTCTAAACAAGTTAACCGGTGCTGATACTCGGATGTTTGCAACTGACTGCGCCATAGAATCAGGGCATCTTCATCGTCCTCGTAATAGCGCTTGCGTCGCCCTGCTGTTTGAAAGCCAAATTTTTGATAAAGACTCAAGGCCCTGTGGTTAGAAGCGCGTACTTCCAGAGTGGCGCGGGTCAGGGCACGGCGCCGCGCCAGCTGCAGTATTTGGGTTAGTAGAAGCTGGCCCAGTCGCTGCCGGTGGTAGTCGGGATGGATGGCCAGGGTGGTGATGTGGGCTTCGTCCAAAATGGCCCACACACAGCCAAGACCCACAACGCGACCTCCGGCTAACAGCACAAGCAAATCACTGTTCGGGCTTTCAATCTCGCGCCGATAGCCGGTTTCGGTCCACAGCCCCCCCAGGCATACCCGATCTAGTGCGAGCACATCAGGCAAAAGCTCCTCGGTCAAAGTTTGGCAGGTCAGCGGAATCAGCATCGGGCGCAGCTGGGAAATTGATACTTTCTAGAAAGAAGCCTACGGGGTGATCGAGGGTGAATTGTACACTGGTGCTGACCACGTTCACCGGGCTCGGTCGCTAGCCTGGCTATAGTTTGGCATGCTTAGCGGCATGCTCGGGTGAGCGTAACGACTGACGAGCCCTGACAACTCCTGACATACACTCCATGGTTTCCACCTTGCCTTCTACCGATTCGCCCATCCCCTCTAGCCGAGAATATGTGGAAAGCGACGACTTTGAATCCCCCAACCAGCGACGGCTTCCCCTGGGTGCTCGCGTTAATGGACATGACCACCTGGAGATTGGTGGATGTGATGTTGTTGAACTAGTCCAGGAATTTGGCTCGCCGCTGTACATCCTGGATGAAATCACCCTGCGTAGCGCCTGCCAGCACTATCGTCAGGCGTTTACCCAGAACTATCCGGGAGATAGCCTGGTGATGTATGCCTCAAAGGCATGGAACTGCTTGGCGGTATGTGCGATCGCAATCCAAGAAGGTCTAGCCATTGACGTTGTTTCCAGCGGGGAGCTGTTAACCGCACTGCGGGCCGGAGCCGCTCCCAAAAACCTCTACTTCCATGGCAACAACAAGTCCCAGAGCGAGCTCCAGCAGGGCATCGCCGCTGGCTGCCGCATTGTTGTCGACAACTGGCACGAACTCAAGACCCTGAGCCGTCTGGCCAGGGAAACCACACCAGCCACCATCCTGCTAAGGCTGACACCGGGGATTGAATGTCATACCCACGAGTATATTCAAACCGGCCACCTGGACAGTAAATTTGGCTTTGACCCAGAACAGCTAGACGCGGTTTTTGCCTATGTGGCCCAGCAGCCCGCGCTAACCTGCATCGGTCTCCATGCCCACATTGGCTCCCAAATCTTTGAGCTACAGCCCCATCGAGATTTAGCGGGGGTGCTGGTCAATTGGATGGAAGCCGCCAAACGCCATGGCTTACCCATTAGCGAACTCGATGTCGGTGGCGGTCTCGGCATCCGTTACACCGAGGCTGACGATCCCCCTAGCATTGCAGCCTGGGTACGGGTGGTTTGCGAGCACATGGTCAACGCTTGCCAGATAGCCAAAGTCCCCCTGCCCAGACTCATCTGCGAACCCGGTCGTTCCCTGATCGGCACGGCCTGTGTCACCGCCTATACCGTCGGTGGCCAAAAGACGGTACCCGGCATTCGTACCTATGCAGCGGTGGACGGCGGTATGTCTGACAATCCCCGCCCCATTACCTATGGGGCAATTCACCAACTCTTAGCCGCTAACAAAATGTCAGCGCCCCGCAGTGAAACCGTCACCCTAGCAGGCAAACACTGTGAATCAGGAGATGTGCTGATTCACGACGCCCAACTGCCCACCCTGAGCGCGGGCGACATTGTCGTCGTGCCAGCCACAGGGGCGTACAACTACAGCATGGCATCCAACTACAACCGCGTCCCCCGACCTGCCGCCGTACTGGTCAAAAACGGACAGGCCGCTCTAATCGTGGAGCGAGAAACCGATGCGGACTTGATCCGCTACGACCGATTACCCCCCCGCCTCAAGGGCGCCGGGGAATAACATTTATCCATGACATCCCCCGGGGCGTTGCCTAAAATAGAAGCCAAGATGCACTCCATGGGTCATCGTGGGTAGTCTTTAGATCAATTAGATTTGCTTTCCCTGTGGCCATCAGCCCCAGTTTCTAAAACTATCTAGTCGATCGGACTTTCGAGCCGGGCGTATCCTGACACAGGCTTAGATATCTCGTAATTGCTAAGTATGGGGTATTGGCCATTGGCTAACCGTGCAGCACCGGCCGCAGGGTCTTTCTCCAAGCAAGGCGCAGGATACACGGCGACCAGACTCGCTATCGTAGACCGATTTGGGGCAAAGCGGTTTGGGGGCTGCGGTTGGGCATCTAAACCCCTGTGTAATAAACCCTTATATCTAACCCTTGTATTGAAAACCCAGGTTGGGGCTGACATTTGCTAGGTCTGTTCGTCCATATCATTGACATTGCCCTCGTTCTCGTTCTCATCTACCTGATGCTGGTGGTTATTGGCGAACGCCGTAATCTATGGATGATTCGAGGACTGATCGTGCTGATGCTGGCAGCTGTGATCAGCTATGACCTGGGACTATCCCTGCTGGGCTTTGTGCTGACCAACTTATCCTTTGGTGCCGCTGTCGCCATGGCCCTGATGCTCCAGGTCGAGATTCGGCGATTTCTAGAACTCTTGGGGCGTGGGGAAATTATGCAGCTGTTTTCCTCCACCAATACCCCCGTACCCAAGGCAAACACCATCATTGACGAACTGGTGGACGCGGTCCGTGAACTCTCCCAAAAACGCACAGGTGCCCTAATTATTTTAGAAATTGGTCCCCCCATTGATGAAAATGACTTTTCGGTGCCTGGGGTACGGCTCAACGCCAACCTATCTAGGGAGCTGATCCAAACCATTTTTCAAACCAGCACCTTGCTCCATGACGGTGCTATTCTTATCCGCGCTTCTCGGATCGTAGCAGCAGGGGTGATTTTACCCATTTCAGAACGGATTGCATCACGCCAGTTAGGTACCCGTCATCGGGCCGCCATGGGGATTACCGAACGGATTGAAAACTGTCTGTGTATCGTCGTTTCCGAAGAAACCGGCTCCATTTCCATCGCCCAACGGGGCCGCCTCAATCGCCCGCTGACTAGCAACCGGCTACGGGAACTGCTCCTAGAGCAGCTAACTCCAGTGGTTGAGAGCGATACCGTTGCCCCCAAACTGCTGAGCCTGGGTCGTCGCCTAACCGGACTGTGGAAATGGACCCAGCGATTGGTTAAGCGCTAGCCGATGTGCCCCACACCCGCTCCCGCAGCCTCCCCTAGCTGGGATATTAAGTAAAAATGCTCATCAGCAACCCGCCTGGGAAAATGGTTATGATGTAATGGGTACTAAGCATAAATACGCAGTGAGCGAAGGGTATTTCCATGTCAGCCAGACAACCATCCCAAGAAAAAATGCAGGCTCCCCTATCGGAGCGGGAGTTGCAGATTGTTGAGCTGGTCGCCGCTGGCTTGACAAATCAAGAGATTTCAGCCCGCTTGGAAATTAGTAAGCGCACTGTTGATAATCACATTAGTAACGTGCTGACCAAGACGGCCACGGGTAACCGTGTTGCCCTGGTGCGCTGGGCACTGCAGTGGGGCAAGGTCTGTATCAACGATGTGAACTGCTGCAATTTGCCCGTCACCGGCGGACAGCAGGAGCTGGTATCGTAGCCAGCGAGCGTAAACTCCAGCATGGTTTGATAGGGTGAGCATTGCCCGATTATTTTTTTAGATTTGTCCGCCGATGAGCAATATCCAGGCCCTGCGAGGTACCCGTGACATCCTGCCCGATGAAGTAACGGTGTGGCAGCATGTGGAAGCAACGGCTCGAGATATTCTCCACCGGGCTGCCTATCGAGAAATTCGACCGCCGATGTTTGAGCAAACGGAGCTGTTTGCCCGTGGCATTGGAGAGGCCACCGACGTCGTGGGCAAAGAGATGTATTCCTTTGAGGATCGCGGCGGTCGGTCAATTACCCTGCGGCCTGAAATTACCGCTGGTTTGGTGCGGGCTTTTATTAGTAATAAGCTGTTTGCCAGCGGTGGGGTGCAGCGTCTGTGGCACACCGGACCGGCCTTTCGCTATGAGCGTCCCCAAAAGGGACGTCAGCGACAGTTTCATCAGCTGGATGTGGAGATTTTGGGCAGCCGCGATCCGCGGGCGGACGTGGAGGTGATTGCGATCGCAACCGATATCCTCCAGGGCCTGGGTCTCAAGTCCCTTACCCTCGACCTCAACTCCGTCGGCAGCGGTGCGGATCGCCAGGCCTATCGTGACGCCCTAGTGAGCTATTTGACCCCCTACAAGGACGACCTCGATACCGACTCCCAGAACCGGCTGACCCAGAAT
This sequence comes from Cyanobacteria bacterium P01_H01_bin.26, assembly GCA_038748225.1. Classification (GTDB taxonomy): domain Bacteria; phylum Cyanobacteriota; class Cyanobacteriia; order Phormidesmidales; family Phormidesmidaceae; genus Leptothoe. The sequence goes on from JBCDJC010000303.1 coordinate 4,948, forward strand.
CCCCTCCGTATTCTCGACAGCAAAGACAGTCGTACCCAGGCAATCATTAAAGAGGCCCCCAGCCTGCTGGATCACCTCAGCGATGACTCCCAACGTCATTTCGACCAGGTGCAGCAGCAGCTGAGCGTCCTCGGTATCGAATTTACCATCAACCCTCGGCTGGTGCGCGGTCTAGACTACTACACCCACACCGCCTTTGAGATTATGTCAGCAGATCTCGGGGCCCAGGCCACCGTTTGCGGCGGCGGCCGCTACGATCGATTGGTAGAGCAGCTGGGCGGTCCAGAGGTCCCCGCCATCGGTTTTGCCATCGGCCTAGAGCGGCTGACCATTTTGCTCCAGCAGCTCCATAGCACCCCCGCCCCCGAGCTCGACTTTTACATTGTTTCGCGGGGTGAGAAGGCCGAACCCACTGCCACCGTTTTAGCTCAAAAGCTTCGCCAGGCGGGCTGCTCCGTCGAAATTGACCTGAGCAGTAGCGCCTTTGGTAAACAGTTTAAGCGGGCCGACCGCAGCGGTGCCGTGGGCTGCCTAATTTTGGGCGATGCCGAAGCCAAGGGCGGCAGCGTGCAGCTAAAA
>JBCDJC010000304.1:0-5376 GCA_038748225.1 Cyanobacteria bacterium P01_H01_bin.26
CGCTCATCCCGATTGTCGCTCGCAGATCAAACAAGCACATATGGTGATGGAGATTACTCCGATACGATTACACTCGAATGCAAAATGTCCGCATAACAGAGCGATGTACCGGAACGGGCTACGTTATTGGTTTTTCCACGCTCACTTGTGCTGGCCCGCCCGTTGATCTTGATTGTTGGCGATTATTAGATAACAACAGAACAGCAAATGAATTTAGGAAAACAGACATGTTCAGGGGCACTAGTATTTTTTCTAAGTGGGTGTATACTTCCAGTTGTTGAAGTGTCAGATTCGGTTGACAACGAAGACTCTGCGATCGCAATCGCATTTATTGAAAGCGCACCAAAAGACCGCTTTGTTATTACAAATATGGGGTCCTGTACGTTAGAAGAACTGACGCTTGAACTCGACCTATCACAAAGTGCTGGCAAGCTAATATTTGCCACCACGGCCGCTGGCGCTGGCGTCGATGTTTTTCAGCCGTTTGAGGTAGAGGAAGGGGATATTGTGCCGCTTGCCGCAGAGGGTCTGAATGACGGCGATACCATACTTGCACTGCAGCTTGCTTCATTAGCTCCAGGCAGTCGGGCAAGCTTCACCATTGATGTAGACGATACGCTACCCAGAAGTGACCTGGGCCAAATCCGCGTAGCGGACTCAGAAATTAGCGGTGCTGTTGTAACCATCTCCGCTGGGGATGGGGAGACAATATCGGCTAAGTTTGACAGCGTAGCTCAAGTCAATCTGCCAGTCTGCTAGCCCAATAATCAATCGAGCACCTGAATTGAATCCCCTGCTTTGACAACGCCTTCTACCAAAACCGCTCCATACACCCCTGCAAATCCTTCATGGGCCTTACTCACGTGTTTAATAATCTCAGGATTTGCCTCAGACGTATCCGGATCAAGGGTAATCATTTTGCAACGAGGATCCCGTTCGAGTACGTTGATCTCTAGCATCTCGCCAATCTTTAGGCGTTTGCCCACCAGTTCCGTTTCATAGGGTTTATCTTCGTTCCAGTTCACATAGAGATTGGATCGAAAGCGACGCTTGTCAATTTCCATCTCCAACTCTTGCGTGAGCAGATCGCATAGCTGTAGAGAAAACAAAGTTAGGGGGCGACAGTCATACTGGCCTCTCTGGGTAAACTTCAGACTCAAAGTCTGATCATCGGTAAATGCTTTGAGATGCTCTAAAAATGAACCGTCTCCAAGACTATAGATTTCTCCATCAGGTGCTTCCACCTCGACTGCAAATTGTTCTGTCTCTGGATACAGCGGGTTAATGCCAGGAGCCATCCCCTGGGCGGCGGCTAGATGTTCCGGTTTGAGGGTGGCTTCCTGATTTTTATAGCGGGGACGATAGAGCAGCAGTGATTCTTGTTCACGGCCAGTGTGCCAGGGAAAACCAGGATTGCCACCGCCTTTGACAATGCCATAAACCCGATCGCCCATCAAGCCAGCAAAGGCAACAAAGGCTTCATCTAACTCTTCACCACGCATGCTTTTGACAGGATAGCGCCAAATACTATCTATTTTGCCAACAACAGACATCGTAATTTCCTCCGTTAAGGCAGACAGTGCATGTAGTTTTCCACGTCCCAGTCACTGGTGGTGGCCAGGAATCGTATCCACTCGTCTTGCTTATACTCATCAAAGAGACGATACATCTCCCCCGGCAGGGCCGACTGAATCACTTCGTCATCTGCTAGTCTCTCTAGGGCTTCCCCCAGGCACATGGGTAGCTTCTTCACCTGCTTACCCTCTTCCATGGCTTCATAGATGTTGCGCTGTTCCGGTTCGCCCGGATCGAGGTTGTTGCTGATGCCATCGTCAAAAGCCTTGAGCATCGCCGCTGCCATCAGGTAAGGGTTGACCATGGAGTCCACAGCGCGATATTCAAATCGCCCCGGTGCGGAAACCCTGAGACCGCAGGTGCGGTTTTGATAGCCCCAGTCTGAATAAACCGGTGCCCAAAAACCCGCATCCCACAGACGTCGATAGGAGTTTACAGTAGAACAACCAATGGCGGTAAGGGCACCCAGGTGAGCAATCACTCCACCAATGCAATTTAAACCAATGGGACCCGGCACCCGAGGAGAACCCCCTTCTACGGGCATAAATGTGTTCTCTCCGCCCTGGCTGTAGGTATAGTTACCCTCCATTCCAGGTAGAGTTTCCAGGTCAAAGGTTTTTAAGGTCTCCTCACCATCACGCCATAGGGAGAGATTGTGGTGGCAGCCCGATGCCGATACGCCTAAAAAGGGTTTCGACATAAAGCAGGCAATCAGATTAAATTCACGGGCCACCTGGGCACAGATTTGACGATAGGTGGTTAAGCGATCGCACGTCCGCAACGCATCGTCAAACATAAAGTTTAACTCCAGCTGCCCCGGTGCATCCTCATGGTCCCCCTGGATCATATCCAGTCCCATGGCCCGGCTGTATTCAATCACCCGTAAAAAGACCGGGCGCAGCTCTTCAAACTGATCGATGTGGTAACAGTTTGGCTTGGTAACACCGCCGTTGGGCTTGCCGTCAGGTCCTTTTTTTAGCCACATCATCTCAGGCTCACAGCCGTGGCGCAGCTGTAACCCATGCTTTAGCTGAAACTCATCATGGATACGCTTGAGATTCCCACGACAGTCGCTGGTGAGAAAAGCACCTGGGTTTTCAATTTCTTCACGATTGCGAAAACAGAAACAGTAGACCCTGGCAACGCGTTTATCCCATGGCAGCTGACAAAACGTTTCTGGATCGGGAATGGCAACAAGCTCTGCGGATTCTGGACCATAGCCCAAATAGTTTTGAGTTCGATCAATGGCCAGATTTACTGTTGCCCCATATACCAGTTGGATTCCCTTTGCTGCCATGGTTTCCCAGTGATCTGCAGGGGCGCCCTTACCGGTGATTTTGCCAGTGATAGAGATAAACTGGTAGTAGATGTACTGGATACCCAGGTCGTTGATTTTAGCCCGAACCTGTTGTACTAACTCCGTTCGGCCATCGGCCTGAACGTAAGCTTCTAAATCTGTCAGCCTCACTTCTGTTGAAGCGGACTCCTGGGTGAGAACTCCAGTCACTATCGGCATCTCCAGCTATGGGGCAGTTTCTACAGTAAAGCCAACTTGTTATAATATATTTGTGTCGAGTGTTACCAAATAGACTGGGCAAAGTCATATTGGAGGGTAGCCGTGCCAGCCCCTAAAGGGGAAACGGTTTCCAAGGAATCCATTTCTGCCAAAGTTGGGCCACCGTGCCATCCTTAATCACGGCGGAAAGAGTACTCTCTAATTTCTCTGATAGTTCAGTTCGATCTTTGGCAACACCGATGGCAAAGGGTGCTTGGGTTGGCAGACTAAAGGCCATTCGCAAGTTAGGATCTTCGGCTTCTGCCACCAGGAGCACTAGCTCGTCATCAATTAGTGCATCGATTTCTCCGGCTCTGAGGGCGGCCAGCATTTCAGGTAAAACCCGATCGCTGCCGGGATAGGGAACAGCCGTTGCCCCTGGAAAATTTTCAACCAGGGCAATATTGGTGCTGTCGGCCAATCCTCCGACTCGCTGCCCCGCTAAATCGTCTGGAGAGCTAGCGGGGCTGGTAGATTTTACTAAAACAGACTCATCAAATAACCCGTAGGGTTGGGTAAAGGTGACGGACTGTTGTCGCTCGGGTGTGATGGCCTGGTTAAACCACACCACATCATAGTTGCCGGTTTCCATACAGGCATAGAATTCAGCCATCGGTAAATTGTGCCAAATCGGGATTAGACCCAGGCGTTTGCAGATTATGCGGGCCAACTCAGGCTCATACCCTGTTCGTTCTCCATTTGCGGTTACATAGCTCATGGGACGGGCATCAAAGTCACTTGCCACGATGTTGAGATAACCCGGTCGAACGGTAAAATCGGCTGCTAATAATTCTTGAGATTTCATAAAAGGTAACAAAGCGCACATCGTGAATAAGTGTAGAACTTATTATGACAAGTAGAGGATGTTTGCATTGTTTTTGTCAACCACTAAATAGTCAAAGCCGCAGGGTGCTTTTATGGTCTATCAGGCAGTTCACCTTTCTCCGGAGCAGATTAGTCAGTTCCAAGAGGATGGTTTTTTGATATTGGAAAACTTTCTGCCGTCTGACTTTGTCGGACAGTTGGTGAGTCGTTTGAGCCCCCTGTTTCACGGAGAATTTGAAACAGGATTATATCCGGATGAGTGGTACTGGCGTCCGGGGTTGAGCCTGCCCGATATTACGCGGGAAATGTGTAATGCCTGGAAATGCGATCGCACCATTGCCAGCCTGGTTCTCTCCTCTGAAATCGGTCGTCTCAGCGCTACCCTGGCCGGATGGGAGGGTGCCCGCATCGGCCAGGACAGTATGTGGATGAAGCCACCCCAGGCAAAACCCGTTGCCATGCACCAAGACGGTGCCTACATCGACTATTTAGAGCCAGCGGCTATGATGACCTGTTGGCTTGCGTTGGATAATGCCACGGCTGCCGATGGCACCCTGGTTTATGTGAAGGGGTCCCATAAGTGGCCATTGGTGAATGTTGAGGGTGAATTTCACGCGCCCACTAAGGACTATCGCTGGGCGATGCTGCAGGCGGCTGAAAATGCTGGGGTGGAGGAGCCAGAGCTAGTGGTGGTGGAGGTCCCGGCGGGGGGCTGTGCGTTTCACCACGGGCGTACGTGGCATGGGTTATGTCAGACGACGCGGGCTGAGGGGACATTCCATAGCATTGGGTTGCATACGATTCCGTCCAATGCACGGTTTCATTCGGTGAATGAGCCGGGATATATTTATGGGCGCTACAAGCGGGTGGGGGATACCCATATGGATGAGAGTTTTTTCCCGATTCTTTGGCGGGAGGATGGGTATCGGAGTCCGTATTTGGCTGATTATTGTGGGGATCCGTTGGCTGAGGTGGGGGTTGTTGTTTGATGGTGTGGGTTGATGGGTGGCGAGAGGGGTTGCTCAGGGCTTTCCTCCTTTTCGGAAGTCTCCAAGCCCCAACTAGGCATGCTGGGGTTTACCCTCCTGTTCATGGGGGCCTAGACTCCCCCACACCCCTCGACAGGGGTGTCGCTAGTAGCAAATATTCAGGTGGGGGCTAGCTACGGCGGGGTTATGTAAGAGATTGAACCCTAATTATGAAGTGATTTTTAACCTGTAGGAATTGGTTCAGAACACCTATAGCCAACCCCGCTATAACCTCGGTTAAGGTCTTGAGAATACTCAGGCTGTTTCCTAGGAAGGCTTCCAAGGGGGGTGGGGAACCCGAAAGAGTCCCAAACAACATCTTTTTTACACTACCAATACTTCGAAAAATCATCTAAAAATTCTATTACTTTTACTCTCTAAACTCTCTATGAC
>JBCDJC010000305.1:0-5352 GCA_038748225.1 Cyanobacteria bacterium P01_H01_bin.26
ATGTTGAGGCGTTTGCCCACATGACGTTCCATTTGGGTGCCGAAGATGGCGGCGGGTTCTAGCTGGGCGATTTTATCTGCGATCGCACCGTTATCCTCACTAATCAGCACCTCATCGCAGTAGCCCTCTACTTCTTTTCTAAACCAGGCTTCGTCATACTTACAGTAGGTGCCCGCTAGCACCACCTTCAGTCCCATTTCCCGCGAGAGCACCTTGGTCAGGGCGGCGGCGTGGGTATTGTCACCAAAGACAACGCAGCGTTTGCCCGTTAAATTCTGACAGTCAATGGAGCGGGAGAACCAGGCCGCCTGCGAAGCAAACCGGGTTTGCTCATCAATAAACTGCTCGTAGTTGGCATCCACTCCGCGCTCATTCAACAGTTTTTGAATCGCACGGATACAGCGGGCCGTTTCCACAATGCCCATGGGAGTTACATCCACATAGGGCATCTCAAACTCACGCTGCAGATATTCGGCGGTGAGCGAGCCGATCTCCCGATAGGGGATCAGGTTAAACCAGGCCCGGGGCAGGTGCTTGAGGTCGTGTACCGAAGCTCCTTCGGGGATCACGGCATTGACCTCAATACCTAGGTCCGCCATCAGCCGCTTAAGCTCGGTAATGTCATGGTTGTTGTGAAAACCGAGGGTGGTAATGCCAATAATGTTGACCGAGGGCTTTTCTGTTTTCCCGGTGGGTAAGTCTCCTTTTTTGGCCGCTTTCTTAAGATAAAATTCAACAATTTGTTGCAGGGTACGGTCAGCAGCCTGCAGCTCATTGGCCCGATAGTGGTTGACATCCGCCAGCATGACATCACCCTGGGCATCGAGCTGAGCCCGCTCAACAAAGTTGGCCAGATCCTCCTGCAAAATGCTGGAGGTGCAGGTGGGGGTGAGCAAAATCAGGTCGGGCCGTTCTTCCCTGTCTTTGCGGGTAATGTTATCCACCACTTTCTCTTGGGAGCCCCGGGCCAGCACGTGGCGGTCAACAACGCTGGTGGTCACCGGGGTAAAGTCTCGCTCCCGAGAAAGCATGGAGCGCATGACATTAAAATAATCATCCCCCAGGGGAGCATGCATAATCGCATGGACATTCTTGAATGAGCTGGCAATGCGCAGGGTGCCGATGTGGGCAGGTCCTGCGTACATCCAATAGGCCAGTTTCATAAAAAGCGCTCCAAGGCTAAAAAAATCTGGGGTGGGCAGCTCCCCGATCTTCAGAATATGAGAGTCCCTAGGAAAGCACCGTCACCGCTCAACGATTCGCAACGGTTTGTAAGAATGGGTCACAGTTAGCGGAGTGGGTGATGTCGTACTCGGGTACGAGCATTTGTTTTATATCTAGAGCTGGCAACTGTTTACCAGGTACAGATTAGGCAGGGGCCTTTAGCCCAAGATTTATCAAATACCCCCATAACTTTATCTGTGTTGCCCAGCTTGTTCTGGAACCGTGGCACGACTGCGTGGAGTATCCCTTATCGAAACGATTTAACGCTTTTAGGAGGCCAACATGCGGTCCATAGTCGGTAGTCTAGGTGTAATGGGTGTACTACTTGGGCTAGCCATGCCCGTATCGGCTGACGTGCTGCTACAGGCCGGTGCGACGGAAACACAGCTGGTAACAGCTGATACCCATCGGTCCCTGCGGCATCAGCTGACCGCTGATGCGGGTCAAACAATTGCCATTCAACTCAAACTGGCCAATAACAATCCGGCCATTGTTAGCCGTGTGGCTGTTTACGTAGCGGGGCAGTCCACGCCGATGGTGTTGGACAATCAGGTAAGCTACCGGACAGTTGACCCGGACCAGCGATCGCAAATCAGCCATCTGGTGGTCCTCACCCTGCCCGGAGATCGCGGCAGCGGTCGGGTGACCTACGAGATCGCTCCTCTGTTTGACGTCGAAGCTGTCGAAACAGATGGGGAAAGCGTGGCGGCATCCCCGTCGACGGTGCGCTATCGGATGACGGTGGCCACCGCTACGGTCTCCCAGCGGCTGTTGCTCGAAGCCCAAGCGCAGCAGTCTTTGCAGGACTATGAGGGGGCGATCGCAACCTACACCCGCGCCATCAATCTAAATCCTGATATTGCTGACTTTTATGCCCAGCGAGGTAGCGCCTACCTGGCCCAGGCCACCGCTAGTAGTGACACGGTCCACAGTCACAAGGCCCTGGTGGCCGACTGGGAAACCGCAGCCCAGCTCTATGAGCAGGTAGGCCATCGCCAGCGCGCCAATGCCCTACGGGATCGGCTTTTTGCGATCAGCCCTGGCATATGAGCTGTCTAAAGCGCGCCTACGGCGTTGTCAGACAGCCATTCTTCACCTGCAATACCTGGGAGAGCTTGAGCCATTGAGCATCAAACGAGCCCAGATGGGTGGTGGTAATCAGCGTTTGAAACCGATCTTGAATAGTGTCAAGCAGCTGATTTTGTCGATTTAGATCCAGCTCGGCTAGGACATCGTCTAGCAGCAGCAGCGGCGGTTCACCGACCACCTCTTCAATCAGCTGCAGTTCCGATAGCTTGAGGGCTAGCACCAGGGTGCGCTGCTGTCCTTGGGAGCCATACTGACGAGCCGGAGTGTCATCAATCAAAAAACTAATGTCGTCCCGGTGGGGACCCACCAAGGTAGTGCGCTGGTAGTATTCAGCCATGGCGCGGGTCTGTAGCTTATCTAAAAATGCCTGCTGGATTTGACCGGCGTCATCGGTATCTACATCCACATTGGGACTGTAGCGAATCTCTAGCTGCTCTGCGCTGCCGCTAATGGCCCGGTGCCAGGTCTGGGCAATGGGCGCTAGCCGCCGTAGCATCCGAGCCCGCCGTCGGATCACGCGGGTGCCGAGGGTGGCAAGCTGAGCATCCCACAGGGCCAGCTGCGTAGGGTCTAGTCGGGGGGCTGGTTCATCGGTTGACTGTTTGGCCTGCTGTTTGATCAGGGCGTTACGCTGCTTGAGCACCTGGCCATACTGCTGCAGAATATGCACATAGACCGGCTCTAGCTGCATTAATAATGTGTCGGTCCAGGTGCGCCGACGGCCCGGTCCACCCCGCACCAGATCTAGATCTAAACAGGAAAACTGCACCGCATTGAGATGGCCCAAAAAGTCTTGCTGGCGGCGGAGGGTTTCACCATTGACGCTGGCCGTACGACGGCTGCCGCTGCGCAGGGTAAGCTGCAGGGTTGACACCCCCAGCTCCCGCTTTAGGCTAGCTCGAATCTGGGCCGTGGCCAGGTCGGTTTGCACCAGGTCGCGATCGCGACTGGTGCGATGGGACTTGAGGGTCGCCAGCAGCTCCACCGCCTCTAATAGGTTGGATTTTCCCTGGGCATTTTCCCCCAGCAAAATAGTTTTAGGTGCCAAGAACTCCACGGCCTGGTCACCATAGTTGCGAAACTGTTTGAGATGCAGGGACTGGAGAAACATAGGTAGCCAAGGCGCTATTCCAGTCTAGGATTAAACCTTCTGAATGCAGCTTTACAGTAAGTTACCTTGAAAGAAGACCAGATTTTGGGGACAGCAGCATGGGCGCAGGGGTATGGATCGGGCTATGGAGTTTAGGGTTAGCGGTGGCGACAGTTGCGATCGCAATTTTTCATCGGCGGCTGCAGGCATCCCTGGCCACGGCCCCCCGCCTGCCCTTGTTAGAGACAGCCCCTACTGAGCTCCCCACCGTCAGTCTGATTATTCCGGCCTATAACGAACAGGTCAATATTACCGAATGTTTGGATGCGGTTTTGGCTAGCCATTTGCCCCACCCTGACCAGCTCCAGGTGATTGTGGCCGACGATGAATCGACTGATGACACCGCTGCCCTGGCTGCCGCCGTTGCCCTCACCGACAAACGAGTCACGGTGATGACAGTGCCGCCGCGCCCCACGGATATTACCTGGCGTGGCAAAAACTGGGCCTGTACCAATGCGGTGGAAAAGGCCACGGGGGACTATCTTCTGTTTATTGACGCCGACGTGCGGTTAGAGCCTGATGCCATTGCCACCGCCGTCACCGATAGCCAAACCCACCGGGCCGATTTGCTCAGCTGTGGTCCCGGTATTATCTGCGGCTGTCTGGCCGAGTGGCTGGTGCAGCCCATCATGATGAGCTGCATCGCCGTCGGTTTTAACTTTCAAGCGGTCAACGATCCCCAGGATATCAACACAGCCTTTGCCGCCGGGCCGTTTATGCTGTTTCGCCGCAGTGCCTACGATCGCATCGGCGGTCATCGAACTGTCGCCACTGAACCGGTGGAAGATGTGGAGCTGGCTAAACGGATCAAGGGCAGCGGTCTGACTCTACGCTATCTGCTCAGTACCGCGTTGGTCAAAGTTCGCATGTATCGCTCCTTTGCGGCCCTGTGGGAGGGTTGGACTAAGAACTACTACATGGGGGGTGGGCGCAAACTGGGGGCTACCCTTTATTCTGCCTTTGCCCTGAGCCTGATCTTTGTGATGCCGTGGCTGGGGTTGGCGGTCGGTCTGGGGGGCACGCTCCTTAATGGCGGTGCCTGGTGGCTGGTGTGCAGTCTGGGTATCGTTAGCGTCGGTCTGCAGGTGTATATGCGCTGGGCGGCCCAGCGGGTATTTGATCAGCCGTTTCGCTACTGGTGGCTGGGCTGGCTCAGCGGTGGATTGGTGGTTGCGATCGCAATTACCTCCATCATCAAAACCGAGACCGGCTGGGGCTGGACCTGGCGTGGGCGCTCCCTCTCCACCCCCTAGGGGCAGTCGCTCACCAACCAACCGCTAATTGAGGCTACGGTCCAGCCCCCAGGTCGATCACAGCTGCCAAATAAAGTAGATGCAGTTATTGACAGTGCCAGGCTAAAAACTGCTAATATACATTAGCCAGGAATCAAGGCTGACTCTGCATTGATGGTTCTGGCATATCAATAAATCGTTGGGGTGTGGCCAAGCGGTAAGGCAGCGGGTTTTGGTCCCGTCATTCGTAGGTTCGAATCCTACCACCCCAGTTAGTTTCAAAGATTCTTTAAGGTGCTTTGCCGCAAGACTGCCGCAGCGCCTTCGATAGTTTTTTGAAAATTTAGCTTTCACCAAACTGGCGAACACATGAAAGCGTCTTCCTACGATGCAGTCTGCAAAAGTTCAACTTTGATGATGCAGACTGCTTTGATTTGAATGGGCTTGTGGGATCTTTAAATCAGCCTAGATACTGGTCGCCACATGCCCAGTGATGCTATACCGCTGCTATAGGCTCAGTGAATGCTCAAGATAGCGCTAGAGGTTCTGATGAAAACTCTGTCCACTTAGCCGCTACAGCGCCAGCAGTTCATTGGAACTAAAAAGATACGTTAGAGCTTTCTGGATAACTCCAAGGCTGAAGGTATTATCCAGAAA
>JBCDJC010000306.1:0-5352 GCA_038748225.1 Cyanobacteria bacterium P01_H01_bin.26
ACTATTGTTGGCTCTGGATCTGCACGGTTTCAGTCAATGAGATTATCGAGAAGAAAACCGTTAAACAACTAGTCTTTTTTGGGATATCCTTGTAAAAACAGATTAGGGAATACAATGCTAATTATGGCTGTGGCTGTTCCACAAAATATGGCTAACAAGGCAACTTGCACGTATGAGATGCCATTAAATAGATAAGCAGGAACATCAATCGCATTCAACAGCAGCCACATTACTCCAGAAAAAATTGCGATCGCAGCAAATCCTTGACTGATATATAGTCCTATAATCTTCAATACTGTCGGCATAGAATCACTACCTTTGCGAGAGACTTCTACAACGGCAGTCGAGACAAAAGAGCAGGTCCAGAATGAAAACCCGGCGAAAGCTGCCAGGCGAATTAGCTCATTTGAGGAACTCATACGGCCTATATTCTAATTTCTATCATCCGTAACTGTTAAATCATATCCCCCGGCAGCTTCGACTGGAGGTCAAAGGGGCAGATTCAATTCTGGCCTACTTTTACCTAAACCGCATCAATACGCCACTCCAAACCGCTTCAACGACAGCTTTTGTCGCCTCAGTCGGAGACGGTTAGCAAACCATACCAATGCTTTGCTCTATACTATTTAGAATATTTCTCAATTACATGAGCGTTAAGCAATCATGGCGCTTGAGCTGACCGAGATCGACCTATACGACCTAATGGTGGAAGCCAACGAGCAGGGTGAGCCAATCTATCAGCCGAGCGATCTGGGCTATCAGCTCACCATGCCTCAACAAATAGGCCAGGGCGATAGTTCTACCTTTATGTTACGGAAAGGATTGAGCATCGAAATTCGCGATACTCATTTTCAGCAACCGCTGGCAGTCAAAAAGCGGCATGAGGATGCGTTTCCAATCACCGCAAAGTTCTATCTAGCCGGTGGCTCTAGAGTGAAAACACCAAACGTGCCAGGGGTGCAAGCAGACTATGAAGAACTCACTGGATACAACTATCTTTATCATTTGCCTGACCTGACAGAAACAGAAGAATGGCCGTCGCAGCCAACCCAGATGGTAATGATTAGTGCCCGCGTGGAGTACTTTCAGGGACTCAGCGTTGCGGGTGATAGCCTGCCCCATCCTTTAGCGCGTATAATGCAGAACACCAAACGATTTCATCAATCGCTAGGCAAAATCACCCCGGCCATGGCTCAGACGCTGCAGCAAATTATCCATTGTCCCTACCAAGGGTCTGCCCAGCGTATGTATCTAGAAAGCAAGGCACTGGAACTACTGGCCCAGCAGTTTGCCTGTTTGGAAACGGATATCCCTGCCCCCAAGTCTCGCGAGTTAAAAGCCAGTGATTTAGAGCGGGTGCAATACGCTCGAGAAATTTTAGTACAGCGACTGTGCGATCCTCTCTCTCTGGCCGATCTAGCCCGTCAGGCGGGGCTAAATGAATGTACCCTCAAGCGTGGGTTTCGTCAGCTGTTTGGGACTACGGTGTTTGGCTACCTGCGTGACTGCCGGATGCAGAAGGCCCAAGCGCTACTGCAGTCTCCTTATATGACCATCGCCCAGGTGGCCCGTCAAGTTGGGTACCGTAACCCAGAGGCGTTTAGTACGGCGTTTCGACGTCAGTTTGCTATTAATCCAAAGGCATATCAGCTAAAACATCGCCGCTAGATAGGATTTTTCGGCGTTGCTGATCCTCGAGATGATTTTACCTTAAAGGTTTTGATAGATTGCATCGCTAGGCGATCGGTTCATCCCCTAAATCAGCAACGGCAATTTTTCCGGCTCACAAAGAAATTTTTCCGGCTCGCAAAGGTGGAGACCACTTTTGGCTCCTATCATGCTCTCACCTGACTAATAAGAATTAATTTCAATAGTTAGGACAGCGGATAGGTGGGTGAGTAGAGCATGATGAAATTAGTTTATGGGGCAGCGGGCGCGATCGCACTAGCAACACAGCCTGCCATAGCGCAGAGCATTCTAGTAGCGCAGCCAATACCGATAGCCCAGGTAGATGTAGTCGAAATTACCAATATTCAGATTAATGAAACAGCAGACGGTCTGACACTGAATATAGACACCAGCAGTGAGCTAGCGGCTCCCGAAACCTCTACAGCTGACAACACCGTATTTGCTGACATTTTCAATGCGGTGTTGCCCAACGGCGAAGACTTTGTCGTTAGCGATCCCGGCAATGGGATCGCTCTAGTCAGAGTGACAGCGCTATCTAATAATCAGGTGCGCATTGCCATCACAGGTCTAGATGCACCGCCTGTGGTTGATCTCAGTATCGGGGACTCTGGACTGACGGCTGAGATCGCACCCCCAATCACCACCACTCAAGCTCCGGCAAGTGAGACCCTGCGAATCGTAGTTACCGGTGAAAACGAAGACGATTATTTGGTACCCAATGCCAGCACTGCCACCCGCACCGATACACCGATTCTGGACGTGCCTCAGTCAATTCAGGTAGTGCCACAACAGGTCCTGCAGGATCAGCAAATTATTCGGGTGGATGATGCTCTACGCAACGTCAGTGGCGTGGTAGGTACTTTAGAACCCTTTGCTGGTAGCTCAACGCTTACCCTGCGAGGCTTTAGCACTGATACCTTTACTGGTGGGCCGATTCTGCGCGATGGCTTTCGAATCAGAGACAATTTAAGCACGCAAGAAATTGCCAACGTTGAGCGCATTGAGGTGATCAAAGGGCCATCCTCGGTGCTGTACGGACAAAACGATCCCGGTGGAATTATTAATTTAGTTACCAAGCGCCCCTTGCCGGAGCCTTTTTACGAGCTGGAACTGCAGGGAGGGAGCTTTGGGCTAGTACGTCCCAGCATTGATATATCGGGTCCTCTCACTGAGGATCTGGCTTATCGTCTCAATTTGTCCTATCAGCATGAGGACAGCTATCGCGACTACACCACCGATACGGAACGCTTTTTCATCGCCCCGGTCCTGAGTTGGGATATTAGCAATCGCACCAACCTCACTCTGCTGTTGGAGTATACCGATGAAGAAATACTCTTTGATACGGGTCTGCCTGCCTTTGGCACTAGTGTTGTGGATGTGCCCCGCGATCGCATTCAGAATGAACCGGATGATTTAATCAGAAACGACGCCCTTACCTTAGGCTATGACCTAAAACATCGGTTCACCGATGACTGGACCCTTAACCACGGGTTTCGCTACGTCCACCAAGACTATTTTATCCTGGGCGCTCTGACCTTTGGTGGGGTCGATGAAGTCACAGGTGATATTCCCCGCGTTTTTGCAGACCGGAACTATGTCTCCGATGACTATCTTTTTCAAACCAGTGTGGTAGGAGAGTTTGAGACGGGAGCGATCGACCATACACTCCTGGCTGGGTTTGATTTGAATCTCAATCGGTTTAATGAAAAATTTACCCGCTTCGACTTTGCTAACCCTACTATTGTGAACATTTTCAACCCCGTTTACGGTGCTCCCCGTCCTGATCTGAGTAACCAGACTCCTTTCCCTGCATTTGATACGGAGGCCGATCGCTTGGGCATTTTTCTCCAGGATCAAATCACCTTTAGTGACGAATTTATTCTGGTGGGCAGCCTGCGATACGATAGCGTCAAGTCTCGGGATTTAACCGCCGATACTAGCCGGTTTGATGAGGCTGTAAGTCCTCGGGTGGGGTTGATTTATAAACCCATAGAAACCCTGTCTCTCTATGCCAATTACGCCCAGTCCTTTGAGCCTAATGGTGGTACTGATGCCCAGGGCCAGCCCTTTGACCCTGAAGAAAGTGAAGGGTTTGAAGTGGGGGTCAAGGCCGAGCTGCTGGATGGCAACCTGTTTGCCACCTTGGCCTATTTTGACATTACCAAACAAAACGTAACGACGACGGATCCCAACAATATACTTTTCTCAGTTGCAACAGGAGAACAGCGCAGCCAGGGAGTGGAGCTAGATATTGTCGGTGAGATTTCACCTGGTTGGAACATGATTGCCAACTATGCCTACACCGATGCCAGAATTACAGAAGACAATACCAACCCTGTGGGTAACCGCCTATTTAATTCTCCCCGCCACAGCGCTAATCTATGGACCACCTACGAGATCCAGCAGGGAGACTTACAAGGGTTGGGCTTTGGCGTCGGCTTTAACTATCTGGGTGAGCGGCAGGGAGACTTAGCCAATAGCTTTGAGGTGGAGGACTATTTTCTAACCAATGCGGCCTTATTCTACAAACAGAATGACTGGCAATTGGGGCTGAATTTCAACAATATTTTTGATGTCAACTACATCGATGCAACAGGTGCTCGCCTCTTTAATAATGTCCCCGGTGCTCCTTTTTCGGTGGTCGGCTCAGTGTCAGTAACGTTTTAATGAGCTGACAGTATTTACTTGGTCATGATGCCATCCTAATCATTAAACGTCAGGGAATAAACGCGTGTGAGATTTTTTGCATGGGGCAGGCCAATAGTAATATTGTTGACTTCATGGGCTTTAGTTGCCTGTCAGGCAAACATCCAGCAATCAGACACCCAGTCTGAAACCAGCCCCGAAGTCTCATCTGCTGAGGCAACAGACTGTCGCACCGTTCAGCATGAGATGGGCGAAACTGAAATTTGCGGACAGCCTCAAACCATAGTGGTGCTGGGTCCCTATTTATTAGAACAAGTCCTAGCTCTGGGGGTACAACCCGCTGGCTATGGCGATCATGTTGCCTTGCACCAGGGTGATTATGACAACCCTAGTCAACAAATCCCCTATTTAGGCAGTCGGGTAATCACTCAACCGATCAATGTCGGGTTAGCCTACCAACCGTCCATTGAAGCCATTGTCAAAGCCCAACCGGATCTTATTCTGGCCCCTGGCTTGGAGGCAAATCAGTACGAGCAGCTAACAACCATTGCCCCCACCCTCAACTTTAATATTAGGGGCGGCAACAGCAACCTGAGTGCTATTGGGCAAGCCTTGGGACGCAGCGATCGCGCCGAAGCGCTTCTAGCTGAAACAAAAGCTCGCGTCGAGCAGGCCAAGGCCCAGTTTGCCCCGGTGGTCAACAACCATCCCCAGGTACTTATGCTCACCTCTGGAGACATGCAGGCATTCAACACAATTAGCCATACAAATAGTCGCTGTGGCGCGTTGGTGCAAGACCTGGGGTTTCAACCCGTTTACCTGGACGATGTTGCAGCCGATGACCCCACCTCGGTGGCTGAAGTATCGATAGAAGCCCTGCCGCAGCTGGATGAGGCTGATTCAATCTTACTGTTTGGCTATGACTGGGATACGTCTGGTCTGACCGAGATGACCGCCTTTGATCAGCAGCAAAATCAGACATTGAAGCAAGCTTGGGAAAAGAATGCGATCGCACAG
>JBCDJC010000307.1:0-5334 GCA_038748225.1 Cyanobacteria bacterium P01_H01_bin.26
CTGAATCGTCTAGCGGCTACGCTGACTTACAAGGTACTGGTCTGGACTTTTCGTCCGAGATGTTGCGCCAGGCTCGTCAATCTAATCGCCATCGGCCCCGTCTAATTTTTGTCCAAGGTGATGTTGCTCCCCTGCATTTTACATTAGTGGAAAAACCATGGATATCAGGCTCTAAACCAGTAGGCTTTGTACAGCGATCGCTAATTTTAAGGGTAGGCCCTTGGCCTCAGCCATGTTTTTGTCACGGGAGCTGCATGGGAACGATTGATGTTTTTGTCTATGGCACCCTCAAGCCTGGGGGTACCTATCACCGGCAGTTTTGTGTGCCTTATCTAAAAAAGGCTGAGCCCGCCCAGGTACGTGGACTGCTCTATGACCTGCCGACCCTGGGGTATCCGGCCATGACGGTGGGCGATCGCTGGGTTAAGGGGCATTTACTTACCCTTGATGACGGAGCGCTATCGGGGTTGGATTATTTGGAAGGCTACGAGCCGAATGGCGCTGAGGCGTTTAGGGCTGATTACGATGACTCGGATGAATCATATATACGTCAGCGAACATTGGTTTTTGACCTGGCAGGTCAGCCTCTGGGGGAGGCCTGGGTGTATATAATATGCGAGCTACCGGCTGAAGCTGTTTTTCTGCCCGATGGAAACTGGATTTTGCCAGTTGATGTATAAGCTCGTGCCAATGGGCAGGAAAGTCTGAGGGCGGCTTAACCATCTCGCGCCAAGCTGGTGATAGCTAGGGAACGTCCATGTTGATTACTCAGCCGAGACAGCAGGTATAAAAGTGTTTTTATGCTTATCATTCAGAATGTTTATGTGATGGCATAAATCAGCAGTGGTTTTGTTGTAAAAGCGATATAGACTCTCAGTGGAGCGAAAAGAGAGCTTCAAGATAAATGGCGTTTGAATATTACTGTTCAAAGCAAGAGTATGGATATTCAACAGTTTTGGCAGCAGTACCACAGTTCGCAGCGTCGTTTTTCCCATATTCGACTACCCCATGCAGCCTTTTGTGGGGCTAACCTCAGTGGGTTGGACTTTAGCTATGGCCATCTTCCCTGCGCCGATCTAATTTGGGTTGATATCAGCGGAGCCAATCTCACGGGCATTAATCTCCAAGAGAGCGTGGCAATTTGGTTACAAGGGCTATGGACCGATTTTCACTGGGCGGATCTTAGGGGGATGGATCTCAGCTGCGCTAATTTGCAGATGGCGGATTTTACATCGGCAAACCTGACTCGAGCAAAGCTAGCGGGGGCCGATATATCTGGTATTTCAGCCCAAGATGCCTGTTTTAAGGAGGCCAATCTTTGGGGCATTTGGGCACCCCAGGCGGACTTTAGCGGGGCCTGTCTTCAAAGTGTTGATCTTTCTGGCGGTAACCTATCGGGCGCTTGTCTTGTTGAAGCGGAACTCGGCTGGAGCCAGCTACTAAAAACCGTGGGTGCTCGCTCCAATCTAACTTTGGTTTGTTTAGAAGGTAGCGATTTAAGCGGGGCGGATTTTAGTTTTGCTTGTTTGCAACGGGCAAATTTGAGCGCAACTAACTGGCAAAATGCCTGTTTACAGTCGGCTGATTTGCGGGGGGCCGACCTGCGGGGGGCCGACCTCCAAGGCGCTAACCTGGGCAATGCTGACCTAACGGATGCTGATGTGACGGGCGCTGACCTAAGGGGGGCTAATTTGCAGGGAACAGTTCTATTTGAGGACCATTGCGATATGACTAGCGTGGCCCAATCTAACAGCTGGGGACTGGGAATTTCAGGATAGAAGCGGTCACTGGTCTGATAGCGCGTCTGATGGATAGGGGATGTAGATAGAAAATCGGGTCCTTTGCCCAGGTAGGGTATCCACTGTAATACGGCCACCGTGGTGTTCCGTAACTATCTTTTGGCTGATGGTTAACCCCAGGCCGGTGCCCTTGCCCATCTGCTTTGTCGTGTATAGATGCTCAAAAATTTTCTGGTGCATGTGGTCAGGAATACCTGGACCGTTGTCGGTGATGTGTACTACTGCGCAGGTCTGAGCTGATAATTTACGGTGGTGAGCCACTTCTGTTGTAATGGCGATCTGATTGGGGTGTGTTTCTAACTCTCCATAGGACTTGCCCTGGCTATGGCCATCTAAAGCATCAATGGCGTTGGCTAAAATATTCATAAACACCTGGTTAAGCTGATTGGGAAAGCAGGGAATTGGTGGGATGTCGCTATAGTTGGTAATGACAGTAATTGCCGGTCGATAGTTGTTGGCTTTCAACCGATGTTTGAGGATGAGAAGAGAGCCGTCGATAGCCTCATGGAGATTTGAGAGGATTTTGTGGCTGTGATCAATTCGAGAGAAATTTCGGAGACTGCGACTGATGGCATGGATGCGATCGCACCCAGTTGTCACCGATGCCATCAGTTTTGGCAGATCGTCTAACAAAAACGCTAGGTCAATCTCGTCAGCATGGGCGGCAATCTTTTCCGGTACTCCAGCTGGAAACTGGTGCTGATACAGATTGAGATGGTCAAAAATTTCCGAGAGGCTGTGTTCTAATTCTGTAATATTGCCGCTAATGTAGGAAATCGGGTTATTAATCTCATGGGCCACCCCCGCTACTAGATTGCCAAGGGCTGACATTTTTTCCTGTTCGATTAGCTGCAGCTGGGTTGACGTCAGTTCTTCCAACGACTGCTCTAGCCCCTGAATTACCTTAAATAAAAGTGTCTGCTGATTTTCATAGGAGTTTTCTAGCGTGATCCGATGGGTTTTGGATCTCTCTAGCTGTTTACGCAAAATCCTATTTTCTTTTTCTAGGGCCAGCAGACGCGCATTTTCAGACATGGCAGGGGTAAAGCTATTGGCTACCCAACAGCAGGGTGATAAAGGTCTCATTATGAAAGTGCGATCGTTGACCCGGGAAGAGCGGAGCTATTTCTCCATAGGTGTAAAACCCACAGCAGGTG
The DNA here is from genome assembly GCA_038748225.1 of Cyanobacteria bacterium P01_H01_bin.26. Classification (GTDB taxonomy): domain Bacteria; phylum Cyanobacteriota; class Cyanobacteriia; order Phormidesmidales; family Phormidesmidaceae; genus Leptothoe. The sequence goes on from JBCDJC010000307.1 coordinate 2,957, forward strand.
GGCTTTTGCCCCAGGCGTTGTTCAACAATATTATAGACTTCGTCCGCGCGAGTCCCTAGAACTTGTAAACGGCCCGCACAGGATAGAAGTAGAGCAAAATCTGGACAAGTTCCAGGATAGCTGTTGAGGGCTGACTGCAGGGATGTGTCTGCGGCTACAATAATGTCATCTCGGTTGGCACGTACTACTTGAACCGTTGATCCTGCCGGGATATCGGCAAAGAATGCGATTCTACCATCTGTTTCGCTGTAGCTACCATTAGAGGTGCGTATGTACCAGTGATCGCTCTCTGGTGCAAATACAGCCAAACGATAGGCGGCGGATGGACGAATATTTCCCAGGTATCCCTTGTAAAAATCCAGGGCTGGCTCGCCATTTACTTCGTACAGCACGTTGCCATCAACCTTGGTTACTGTTCCGACTTTGCCAACGGGTGTCCAGCCGCTGGCAACACCATAGCCAAACTTGAAATTTCCCCCTAATAGCAATACGGGCATCGCGTCGCTGAGCACCTCTGTGCCAAAAAACTGATGGGTTTGCCCAAATTTCCACTGATCGGTGGTGGTGCCCCCGATCACCGGTATGCTATCCCCCAGACAGCTAGTTAGGGTATCTAGGAGGTTTACAGCACTGATAGTGAGGCTTTCGGGAGTGGTAATACACAAACGGGCCTCTGCTTTGAGGGTTTGTTTAGCAGCATCAACGGTTTTGTGAATAACGCCCTGGAGATTTTGGGAAATGTGGCGACCCACCGCCGCACTGAAGACAATTTCGTCTGAGCAAAACAGTGTGAGGATAATGGAATCTTGCTGAACACCCAGCGTCGATGATAGTTCGCCATCCGATGTACCCCCAATGAGTAGTAAATCAGGAAAGTGCTGGTGGATCGTTTGTAAAATCAGCCTGTGGTCAAAATCTGGGGCAGCAAATAGCAGGGCCGCCTTGGGCCGAAGAGTGGCTAGCTGCTGGTGACACTGGGCTAAAACTTCTGCGATCGCAAACGCTGAGTCAGGATCGTTACTGTGACCCACAATAACCTTCAGCATGGATATCAACTGTTTACAACGATATTAATAATCATTCATTTTTTACCGAGGTATTCAGAAAGCATCAGCCGCAGGCAAGGCTTTTTCAAACCACTCCACATGCCAATACCGGTCAAACTTACGACCTACTTCTTGGTAGCAGCCAACGCTGTAAAAACCAAACTTTTGATGAAGGGCGATGGACCCTGGGTTCGGTAAGGTAATGCCCGCATAGGCCCGGTGGACATCCTCCTGCGCCAGTGAATGGAACAAAGCCCGGTAGAGCTGTGTTCCAATACCCTGTCCCTGCACCTCTGGGCATAGATAGATGCTGGTTTCGACAGAGGTGTCGTAGGCGGCCTTTTCCCTAAATTTACTGCTGCTAGCATAGCCTATTACCACCTGATCCTTCTCCGCTACCCAGAGACGATGGCGACCCTGGGGTGCGTAGTGACACCACCAGTGCTCCCGTCGCTGGTCGACGGTGTAGGGCTCTATGTCGAAGGTGATGGTGGTATTTAGAACATAGTGATTATAAAGCTGCGTGAGGGCTTCAAGATCGGCGGCTTGAGGCAGGCGAATGATAGTGACCATAGGCGTTTAGGAGATTGGCAGACCGCTCTTAACTGATGTCAGGGATGATATCAGCAATAGGGTTTACCCATAGATGTCTGACCATTGGAATCCGTATAAATACGGAATTGGCAATTTTTTTTTGTGTTTTTTTCCTGTCCACAGATGCTTTGACAGAATGCTGAACTATGTCAAGGTCAATAGCCCATAGGAGTTCCAAATTGTACCGCGTTAAAAATTGGTTCAAGCGAATGCTTTCGATCCACAGCCCCATCCCCTGCGATGGGGTTTGGTCGTCTCAGAGTGAACGCTCTGTAGGTTTGAGTCTATGGAGAGCGCTACTCAAGGTTGTGTATGATACTTTGAACACTGTTTTTCAGCTCGCCCAAACCGGGTATGCCACCGTTAGCTATCGCCCTGTCCGTGAATATTTACCGCTTGAGGTTCTACCTGACTATTATCTCAACTGCAACAGTGCCAAGCGGCTGTGGCAGGACTGGCGAGTCTTGAGGCGGTTGTTTATTCGCCACGATCACAGTCGCGATCTGTTGGTGCAGGGTCAATCTGGCTGGCTACCCATCAACAGTATCACGGTCAATCGACCGGTCCTGACTATCACCACGGATGAAGGTGAAACGGTGCTAAACCTGGATGAATCCATCGTGTGGCTCAGCCGCGCCAATCCGGCTAATACACAAATTACCCAAGAGTCGATTGGAGCCGACGCTCTGCGGAAGACTACTGTATGGCGTCCTGTCTGATTAGACCTGTCTAATTAGA
>JBCDJC010000308.1:0-5305 GCA_038748225.1 Cyanobacteria bacterium P01_H01_bin.26
CAACTGTTGGCGCTGGCAAACTCATATCACGCTCCAGGACAGCACCCTGGCAGTGGTGCTTGACAAGCTTTTGAACGCCAGTTCTCAAGAGCGCTACAGCAGCGCCCAGGAGGCTTTAAACGCCCTGACATCGGGTCCTCCGACTAGCCCTCCTGCTCAACAGACGACATCTGGCCCTACCGGAGCACCAGCTCGCCCGCCAACAGTAGCGTCGTCCGGCCCTAAACCGGTGCGCCCCTGGATGCTGGGGCTGGTTCTATTGGCAGTCCTAGGCGGTGGCTGGTGGTGGTTTGGACCCAGGGGCCAATCGGGTATCAACAGCGCTCAGGTATCGATTGAGCCGGCCGCCAGTTTTAGGGATGTTGACGTACCCCAGGGGCAGTTTACCTACGGCGGTAGCACCACCTGGGCACCGATCCGAGGCATCGTCGATGCTCGGCTGCAGCAGGCTATTCCAGGGCTACAGCTGCTCTATCAGGATCCCGTTAATCAGCCACCGGGGACGTCTGCAGGCATCCAAATGCTGCTCAACGGCCAGCTAGATTTTGCCCAAACATCGCGACCGCTGACCCCGGAGGAAAAGCGGCAGGCAGAGCAGCAGGGATTAATGCTGCAAGAAATTCCGGTGGCTGTCGAAGGGGTGGCCGTTGTCACCCATCCCGAGGTCTCCCTTACCAATGTGAGTCAGGCTCAGCTTAGGGATATTTACACTGGCCAGCTCACCAACTGGCAGCAGCTAGGCGGTCGCGATTTACCGATTGTGCCCATTTCCCGCAATGACGAGGGTGGCACAGTCCAGTTTTTTAGCCAAACCGTCCTCGGTGGTAGCCCCCTGACAAGCAGCGTCAGACGCAGCGACAGTACCACCAAAGCGCTACGTCTGACGGCGAATACGCCGGGCGCTGTCTATTTTGCCTCGGCTCCAGAAGTGATTGACCAATGTACGATTAAACCACTTTCCATTGACCAGCAGCCGCCCTATCAGCCACCCTATGTTGATTTACAAAATTGCCCCAGCCAGCGCAATCAACCCAACCTAAACGGATTTGCATCGGGTGACTATCCCCTGACCCGCGAGATTTATATCGTCAGTAATGCCGATGTCCCCATTGGCCAGGCCTACGCCGCGCTGCTTTTATCGGATGAAGGTCAAACCGCCCTAAACGCTGCCGGGTTTGCTCGACTTCAGTAGCGGCTAGCTTAATTGAACAAACCCAGCAGACCGGCACCGGCAAACGCCGATGCCGCCTATCCCTGCTGTTTGAGGCTGGCACCAAAGGGAATGCTGATCAGATTTTCACCATGGCTTTGAATCAGACCACGCTGGCGCAGCTTACCCATCAGGCGAGTAACGGTGACGCGGGTTGACCCGATAGCGCTACCAATTTGAGCATGGGTCAGGGGAAAGGGAAGGTAGTAACCGTTGTCGCAGGGTTCACCGTACTCATCCACCAGCAGCGTCAAAAAGCCCAGCAAACGGTCGATCGTCCGACGCTGGCCCAGGGTACTTAGCCAAAGCAGTTTACGCTGATGCTGACGTCGAAAGGCATCTAAAACCTCACGCCGAAAGTGAGGCCATGTGTCTAAATCGTTCCAATAGAGCCAAACGATTGTGGTGTTGTCCACATGGGAAAAGCTCTGTAGGGTAAACGGTGGCTGCGCTACGATTTCAAATGGCTGCCCTGCACCTACAAATCCCAAAAAAGCTTCCTCGGCAGCCACCAGCGGCACCCTTGAAGAAGACGTTTTTTGCTGCTTGAGCGTGGCGCTGACCTGGGCACTCCCGACTAGGCGAACAGCTCCCTGTTGAACCAGATAAAGCAATCCTGGACGCGTAGGAATACGCTCATCCTTACTAAAGGTACGACATCGATAGTGCTCTTGGGCCCAATCAAGAATGCGTTGCCACACATGAAATGGTCGAGCATCATCCGATGGGATAGATGAGGACATGGGAACCGTGCTGGAAGTTGTCGATAAGTCAGATAGTGTCATTTACTTAGTGTCAAGCCATAGAGTTCTGAGCCAATGCAAACAGCCTTAAAGGCTTTCAGTAAAAGAAAACCCCAGCCATCAATGCGCCCTGAAAGCAATCACTTATGCAACTTTAAAAAAAGGCAACCTAAAGCCCGATGCCAGCTATCAAGGAGTCACCGTACTTGTCAACCGTAAAATCACGATCAGTATACGAAACAAATACGTTAAGTACATTAATACAAATGACCGATCTAGTTGGCATCCCGTAGATTAGTTTCTTTATATATACTTCAACATTTTTTGAATCAGTGAGATGAATCCGCAGTCTAGCCTCCGACCCACCTCCGACCCGCAAAAGGGGTCTGAGCAGAGCGAACTCTGTCCTACTACCGAATCAATCTAAATATGACATGGTTTTCGTTAAAACGGACATTACAGTCAGACGTCGCCTCCTCGATTGAAGTTCTTAATCTCACTGATCGATATGAATCTGGGTTAAACCTTCATAAACCCCTTAGATATTCGACGGTTTTATTAAGCATCAGTAAAACTACACATCTTTGTCATCAGAATATTCCCTTAAAAAAAGTTAGACATCACGAAACAGTTACTTATATTTCAGCAATTTCACATAAGTTAGAAAAAATTTGGCAGCAGCCGGTAGGTAAAATCGCATCCACGCTGATAGCTGTATTAGAACAGCAAGCTACGCAGCCGGTCTGGGCTACTATTTGCAGTGACGATCGCGGCTGGCTGGAATTTGGCATTTCCCAATCCGGAATTGAACGATGGCGACAACAGTTGCTCGGGTGGGAGCTGGCAAGCTCAGAGAGGGCGTCGCCGTGGCCAATGTCAGCTGACGCTCTCTGGCAGCTACAGTCTGGGTACGAGCTGTGCTGCCGATGGCAAGCGCTCCGGGGGGAAATGCCCCGGACAAACGCTCCTCAGTCTTGCCCAGAGACAGGTCTAGCTCCGTTTCAGGCAGCGGCTCCTCTTCAAAATCTAGTTCACTGTTTGCTAGACATTTGCGATTACTGGGATAGGGCTTCCCCGCCCCAGCGTTTGCGGCAGGCCAGACAGCTGGTGGTGGCACTGGAAGCCTGTGTGAGGGTAACAAGACCGTTTTCGCCAGGGGCTAAGGACCTTAGCCCCTGGATCGAGCCCACTTGTATCGTCCTAAAACAGCTGATATGCGGACAGTTTGGGCACTCCACAGCAGCACGGTTTTAAGAAGCATTAAGGTGAACGTCTAAATATTGGGGGTGACAAATTCTGGACTATGGTCTAATATTACTAATGTGTGTGAGGAGCGAACCAGTGAGGGTACCGAGACGAAACACGGCCAGTCGTCGGTACCCTTTCTGCCTTTAAATTTTTCACACCACAGCTTTTCATGCTGTAGCTAATGCTTAACTTAGTACACTAGGCGTCTACAACCCCGTTCATCTCAAGTAGGGGTTCTAAGCATCCGAAGATAAGTTTTTAACCTATGTAAAGCATTGTTGGGATAGGTCCGATGTTTTAGTCCGGACGGATTGTTTGTGGGATAGCCAGCCAGCAAACAGTCAGCCCCATATTTGCCTTGGCGTTGGTGACACTCGACTCACCATGCTATGGTCCCTTGGCAGAGGGAAACGTCATTGCACATGCTCAACTGGTTGATGGGTAACCCATGGTCATAGACGCCGGGCAACAACGGCAAACATGCTACCGCCTGTTGCTCATGATGCTGTGGGCTAACCTGGTAATTTTGACAATCGAGGTTATAGCCGGTTGGGTAAGTCAGTCGGTTTGTTTACTGGCGGAATCCCTACATACGCTGATCGATGTCTTTAGCACGGCCCTGAGCCTGACGGCGGTATCGTCCCCCCGGCGTCCCCTGGGTCGAGAAATTTGGGGACACGGTCGCGGAGAAGCTGGGGGGGCGCTGATTTTGGCGGCGGTATTGGGTTTTTTTGGCGTAAGTATCTTGATGGTGGCGGTGGGCCAATTTGAAGCGGCTATGGGGGGGGCCTCCATGCCGTTTCCTATGGAGGTAACCGGAGCGCTGATGCAGCTCATGGCGGCCATGGTGGCCATTGCCCTCACCCTGGCACTGCTGGTGTCCTACCAGGGGCGGTATTTGCCGGGTGTGGCCCTCAAGCTAACGACACAGCATGTGCTGGGGGATGGTTGGCTCAGTATGGTGGTGCTGCTGGGGCTAGTGGGTATTTGGCGTGGCCATACCTGGCTTGATCCGCTGATTGCGATCGCACTTGTTATCCTCACCCTCCACAGCTTTTGGCGCGTGCTCGACACCCAGCTACCCATGCTGCTCGTCCCCACCGCCATTGCCCCCGAGGCCATTGCCCAGGTCGTCACCACCGTAGAGGGGGTCACCCGCTGCAATCGGATTCGGTCGCGGGGTATGGTCGGCCGTCAGGTATGGATTGAGCTATACCTGGCCGTTCATCCGGAATTTTTAGGCATGACCCGCACCATTACGGAGCGGGTAGAAAGTGCCCTGCGCCATCACTACGGTCCGGTCACCACCCAAATTTGGGTGGAGCAGGTCTATGCCCCGCCGCCCCTGCAAAACTATTACTAGCCCGTCACGGATTCTGCGTATTGGTCGCCTTAGTAAGGGCCACCAAATGCCCCGCAAACTCCTCAATCGCCTGCTGGTTATTGGTGGCAAACATGCGGGCCATCATAGCGATGGCGGCCAGACGTTTAAGCCGCTGATGGAGGGTCTGCAGACTAGAGCCATCGGTATTAGCCTGCAGCTCAGCGCTTAGATCATCCAGTTCCAGCAGCACATCTTCACGCTGTTCCTTGGGAAAAGCCTGGGCTAGGTGCCGTAAATTAGCCAGACGATCCTGGACGGTTTGGGGCTGATTGTCAGAGGCATTGCTCATGATGGGACTCTAAAGTTAATCCATTGCTAGCATCTCAGGGTCGGCGGCGTCCCTCACGATCCAACCATAATCTATCATTACCATTGCCCCACCTGGGGCCGTCCTAGGCGGAACCAGACAGACAGGGATTCACCACCGCACTGGAGCCATCTAAATAGGCAAGCAGTCGACCATCGGTAAAGTCAGCAACCGTAAACCGGGCACCTAGGTCCACCAGGGTAGCATCGCTGTGGCTAGAGGTAATCCCAATGGTAGCAATCCCCGCCCCTGCCCCCGCCTGTACCCCAGTAGGAGAATCCTCAAACACAAGGGCCTCATCCGGCCGCAGGCTCAGCTTTGCTAAGGCCGTTTGATAGGGCAGCGGGTCGGGTTTACCCCGGGGCAAATCAGCGGCAATAATCACCGGCTGAAAAGCATCCCTAAGGTCCAGG
>JBCDJC010000309.1:0-5289 GCA_038748225.1 Cyanobacteria bacterium P01_H01_bin.26
AGCCAACCCGCATCCGCCTGGGGTGGGATTGTATAGCCGATGTGGGACAAAGAGAACAAAATATTCATCGCACAGTGCTTCACCCCGTCCTCATTACCGGTGATAAGGGTAGCCCCCACCTTGCCATAGTCGCGATACTGACCTTTTTCATTCAACAGGTGCGTATAGCCATACATCCGCTCTAAAACCCGGTTGCAAACGGAGCTTTTTTCACCCAGCCACACCGATGTACACAGCACCAAAATGTCTGTTTCATCGATCTGTTTTTGCAGCTGGGGCCAGTCATCCTTATCCCATTCCGGGGTTTCAGACATATCTAACCCCAGTCCGGCTGGGATCTCATAGTCCACAGGGCGGATGACTTTGGTTTCTACACCGTTCGCCTCAAAAATCTCTTTGGCAATATTAATCACGCCTCGGGTGTGGGAGAGTACCGGTGTCCGGTTAAGGGTGCAATTTAAGAACAGCGCCTTAAGATCGCTATACTGGGCAGGTGCATTTTCACACTGGTGCTGGGTAATGTTAGAAAGTTGTTCTGTCATTAGATTAAATGTGATTAGGGAACAGTGAAAGGATGGGTAAAAAAGGCTTGGTTGGGAAAAGAGGGAAAGGGGAAAGAGGGATAGAAAATAAGGTGTAGAGAGGTTCTTTTATTCAATTGTGAGTTCCTGACGTTTTTGGCAGCCGCAGGCTATGGATTAAATTAACTCAGGGTCAGCCATAATCTCCACTAATGCGGCTCCCTGGTAGGCTAATGCCTTGATAATTGCCTCATTGAGGTCCTCCTGTTTGGTTACCCGAATGCCAAGACCGCCGCAGTTCTCAGCGTATTTTGAAAAATCAGGGTTGTGTAACGACGTTTGCCACACATCCCACTCCCCGGCTCGCTGTTCTTTAGAAATTTTGCCTAGCTGAGCGTTGTTGACAAGAATATGAGTAATGTTCATACCATATTTGACAGCGGTGGTAAATTCGGCCAGGTACTGCCCTAAACCACCATCTCCAGACACAGAAACAATCGGTCGTTCCTGACCAGCCGCTGCCCAAGCCCCCATGGCTGCCGGAAAGGCAAACCCGATGGACCCTAAATACCCCGACATCAAAACTGACTGGGCCTGACATTCAAAATAGCGGCCAAAGGAATAGGTGTTGTTGCCCACATCCACGGCAATAACCGCATTGGCAGGGACATGGCGGGACATGGCGGCAAAGATACTGGCGGAGTTGATACCTTGGCCACGGTTGTCTGCTTCCCGCCGTACTTTTTCAGCTCGCCAGATGGCCCAGCGGTCTGCGATTTGCGATCGCTGATCCTCCGTTTCTACCTGGCCGGTCAGAGCTGTTTGCAACTGCTCGACTACAATGCTGATTGCGCCCCACACCGGTACCTCCACCGGATGGAACTTACCCAGGGCTAACGGATCAAAATCAACTTGAATAATGGGCTTACCCGGATAAATGCCTGTGTGGTTCGAAAAGGACGCTCCCAACACTAGCAGCACGTCGGCCTCATTCATAAACCAGCTGGCAATGGGCGTACCACTGCGTCCCAAAACACCACAGCCCAGCGGATGGTGGTCTGAAATCAACCCCTTTGCCTTAAATGTGGTGAGAATTGGAGCCCCTAACAGCTCTGCTAGGGCGGTCACCGCAGCCATATCAAAGCGAGCACCGTGGCCGACAATAATCACCGGACGACGAGCCTGTTTTAACCGGTTAATAGCCTGTCGCAGAGACTCCGGCGGTGGTGCAATTTGTAAAGGTGTCATGCGGCCTGTTGGATCCGACGCAGGAACATCCACAGCCGTCTGCACCTGAATTTCATCTGGGAAAATTAGATGGGACACATCCCGCTTTAACAACGCGTGCTTGATCGCCAAAGTCATCAGCTCACCATGTTTGCTATGGCTCAGCACCGTTTGGCTCCAGGCCGCCACTCCGCTAAAGGCGGCTGTGAGATCGCACTCCTGAAAGTTGCCGGTTCCCAGCACCTGGGAGTTAACTTGCCCGGTCAGCGCTAGCACCGGAGCCCGATCCACCTTGGCATCCCACATCCCTGTCAGCAGGTTAGTAGCGCCTGGCCCCGCAATGGTTAAACAGGCGGCAGGTTTGCCGGTTAGCTTGGCATAGGCCGATGCTGCAAACGCCGCAGCACCCTCATGGCGAATGCCGATATAGCTGAGATTCCCCTGAGTTTCTTGGCGACGCATGGCATCGGCCAGGCCCAAATTTGAATGTCCCACCATGCCAAATACCTGGGTTACCCCCCAGTTCACCATGGTCTCTACCATGACATCGCTAACGGTGCGGGTATGGGGTTGTTCTATCGCTAACCCCACATAAACTCCATCTGAGCGCACATCGACTGGGAAAGTCTCTAGACCATCATCCACCTCTAACTCTCCAGGCGGTGCCCCCGTCAAAGGACAATAGTCCCAGCCATGCCAGGGACACCGCAGCAGACCATTTTCAATAGAGCCTTCACCCAGGGGACCCCCCTGGTGGGGACAGCGATTGTCAAGGGCACCGTATTGACCTTGGTAATGGGTGAGTGCCAGGCTTTTATGGCCAGCCACCACGGTTTTGACTCGGCCTTCGGGCAATTCATCTAGGTCTAGAACGCGGTACCACTGGGTTGTTATATCAGGCACGACTGTTCTCCTAAAATCTTACGCACAAGGATTATGGCAAGCCTTTATGAGAACAGCCTAAACAAGCAGTAATAAAACTGTGTAAATGGCTGTACCACTCACAAAAGATGAGAAACAACTTTGTTTCTCATCCGGTAGTTCTCGTTTCAAAATATTAAGAATAATGCTGCCCGCCAAAAACGACCAAACAGCTAGGATAGCGGCTTCGCTGAGGTGGAGGGAGTGACCTGCGATCGCACCTAAAATGATGGCTGCCGTCAACAGCCACCGGCCATACCTGTCATAGGGAGCCTGGTGATGTTCCCGCAGACCGTAATCAACAATAAAAAAGTGTAGCGCCATGGCTACGAAAAAAAGAAGACATTGCACCAGGCTATGGTTGCTCATCTCCTGGAGCAGATAGCCGACGATACCGTTGAGAACAGCAAATGCTACAATATGTATCCAAAAAATAGGGTGGTGAGTTCTATCCTGATTGTTTTGAAGTTTATTGCGCTGTCGAGAGCTAAGGGCCAAACTATCCAACCCATAGAAAACTAATAGCCCCAACAGTGACAGCATGTAAACATGGTTCTCTAAATAGGCAATAGCCGGAATACCAGAATGTTCTAGCGCTTCCTGGGCATGGCTTAGCTCTGGAAAGATTTCTAAAAAGACATAGCCAATAGAAACACCACCAGCAAAGGATATCCACCGATATTCAGAAACAAAAGCAGCAATATTGAGTTTGGAAACAAACGCATGGACAAACGCCAGACCAACCACCAATGCAATACCGGGTCCAGACATAATTACCCTCTAAAAGTGAGCGCTCCTGTGACTATGGTGGAACAAACGCTAGCAGACGCCTAAAATTCTTACCTAAATTTACTTTTAGACCGGTGAGTTTTATTTTCAAGGCTTGGGTTAAACGGCTTGCCCAGTGCCGCCTCGATCCGGCCGTTGCGGCTATGCCAACAGATTTAGACCCGGCAAGCTGTTGCTAGCCCTAGGATTCAATCACAAATTCATCAAAGCGATTGACCCGCAGACAGTCCTCGACCTCAATGCGTCTGACAATTGCGCGCTCAGGTCCCACCCGGGCCCATGCTACCAGGGTCTCTAGCCGCTCATCAGAGCCGTCGGCCACGATCTCTACCGTGCGGTCAGGTTTATTGACAACATAGCCTGTTAGATTTAGCTCCTGTGCTTTTTTGCGGGTGTGATATCGAAAGCCTACCCCCTGCACCCGACCATGGACTGTAATTTTAATTCTTGACATCTGAGGGGTGGACTAGGTGTACCCCTTCATTTTGTATCAGAATGTAATATTTTATTAAAATTTATTAAGAACCAAAATATTCTTGGCCAAATTATTTGTTTTTCCCAATCAGCCTGGAGCCTACAGTGGCAGTGGCGTGGGGCTGCTCATTGGCTCTGGTACTTGGGCTACGGCTGCCATTACGACATCGGTCCCTGCCCCTGCCCGACAGCTGTGGTCCGTCAGGTAGCGCTTCCAGGCACGGCTGCCGGGCTGGCCGTGAAAGAGCTGGAGCATATGACGGGTGATGGTATGGAGCTTTGTCCCCCGCTCGGTCCAGCGGGCGATATAGGGCAGCATGGCCTTGACCACCTGGTGGCGGGTCAAGGGGGCCTCAGCCGCGTAGATTTCACGATCGGCCAGGGCAAATATATAGGGGGTATCGTAGGCGGCTCGCCCCACCATCACGGCATCCACATGCTGCAGCTGGGTACGGGCACTGCCCAAGGTTTTGATCCCGCCGTTAAGTTCAATCCATAGCTGGGGCTGTTCCCGCTTGAGGCGATGGATATCGTCATAGCGCAGCGGTGGGATGTTGCGATTGTCTTTGGGGCTTAGGCCCTGGAGCCAGGCTTTGCGGGCATGGACGGTAAATCGACGGCAGCCCGCCGCCGCTACGGTGCTAACAAACTGGGCCATGTCTTCGTAGCGATCGCACTCGTCAATCCCAATCCGGTGTTTGACCGTCACCGGGACCGTCACCACCGCTTGCATGGCTGCTACACAGTCAGCCACCAGCTTTGGCTGAGCCATCAGACAAGCGCCAAAGTTGCCACTTTGTACCCGGTTGCTTGGGCAGCCAACATTTAGATTAATTTCGTCGTAGCCCATGTCCTCTGCAATGGTGGCGCACTGGGCCAGCAGCCGGGGGTCGTCCCCTCCAATTTGCAGCGAGAGAGGTTTTTCTTCCGGGTCAAACCCCAGTAGCTTGTTGCGATCGCCGTGGAGAATGGCCTGGGCTGTGATCATTTCGGTGTAGAGCAGTGTGCACCGGGTAATCTGCCTCATAAAATAGCGAAAATGGCGGTCGGTGCGGTCCATCATTGGGGCCACGCTGAGGGGATGGAGACGCTGGTGGTGGGGACTCGAGAGCATGGGAAAAGACGGAATAATCGGATTTGTCGGAGAGATCCAACCTGCGGGTATAGGGTTGTTGGGGAGCACGGGATTTGCTCAACCTAGGATTGTTGTTGTAAATAGGCTTTTGCGGCCTGGGGCTGGCCCCACAGGACCTGTTCGTGTTTGTAGATCACCATGCCGGGGCGGGCTCCCTTAGGCTTATAAACATGTTTTGGTTTGGTGTAGACCACGGGCACCTGTTCTGAGTGCTGGGCGCGG
>JBCDJC010000310.1:0-5280 GCA_038748225.1 Cyanobacteria bacterium P01_H01_bin.26
GATTTTACGATGACTTGTGTGTACACCGTAGCCTTGCCCAGGGGAGGATTTTGCCTAACTGTTTTTTGCTTGGGATTTCATTTACGGACAGTTGCCCTAGCCAGGAGACCGTATGCGTAGCTATTGTATGAGCCCTTATGCGGGCACTGAAACGCTGAGTGATATTTGACTACAGCGGTAGTAAAAGGTGTCGGCGGTGTCGGTAAAAATCTTTCCTTCAGGGGATCTCCATATTCTCATTAAGGAGCTGCTCCCCATGGCATCTCACCAGAGACTGTTGTTACCTATTTACCACCGCAGTGGCAACAGGCGGTATTTTTCAAAAGAGCTGAATGAGCGCGGTGTTACTGAAGGTATCACTGAGTAGGCACTCAACCTCCATGCTTGACAGGGATTGATTAACGCTAGGTGAGCATGTGACTCTCCCATGGTTTTTACCCATTCTAAAACCAGTGCCATAAGGAATAGCAATATCCCAACTTTATTGGGAAACCATCTAAAAGACACCAAAGAACCCCAGCAATCACCTATCAAAACAGCGGCTACGGTAAAATCTCTAAAAATATTAGTGAATTTAAGCAAAACAGGTAGATCGTAATACAGTATCACTAGCACATTTTTAGAAATTAGTCATGTCTCAGAAAAGTCTTCTAGCTAACAGACTAATCGCGGAATAGTGTGGTTATAATACAGATTCAATGAGGCCATACCGCAATCACATCAATGGTTTTCATTTATTCTACTAAAAAAATAAATTCTGTTGCTCAGGTTTTCTACCCTATGGGGCATCGTATTTGATGTATCTTAGGCTACTTCTCGGGGCTGATTAGCAAACTTGTTTTTTTAGGTGATTTTGTTACAACTTTTTGTGGTTCTGTCTGATATCGTAAAGTTTGTTATATTGCGATTGCTATTTTTCTCGGAACAATAATGGCAAAAACCACCCTGGCTGTTAAAGCGTTTATTTCGGCATACGGCAGTAAGCCCTTTGCATATCAAAATCTAGACGATGCTGTTGAGGCAATTTGCTGTGGCACATCGTTTAGAAGCTTGATCCTTGCACTGGTCAATAGTCCCGCCTTCTCTGAAGAGCTGGGTAAAGAATTTGCGGAAGCAGATGCGATCGCAGGTCTATCCGCCTGCCGTAGTTTACGCAGTTGTCTCAACTTCTCAATCAGTAGATTTTTTGGCCTACTGGCTGAGGTTATTACTGCATTCGATCCAGCTGCAGGAGCAGAATGGACTACATTTGCCAATCGAGTGAACCAGTCAAATCTAGGAGCCAGCAAGCTTTTAGAACGTCTCATTCGAAGCGCCGACGGCAGTTTCTACACGGATTTAGCGGCTAGGCTGGTAGATGAGAATCCCCACGCGGTCTACCCAACTTCCAGCTATCGTGAGAGCGAAGCCCATGTGGTCAGCGCCGGTGATGATCAAATCATCGAGGCTGTAATGACTTCACGGACGTTCACGTCTATTCGCGTCGTTGAGAATTGCCTAGATCCTGAGCAACCTGTCTTGCGAGACATGTATGTTTCCCACGGACGATGCGTTTGCCTCGTTGACCAAAATGTTGAAACCTACTATGGCGAGCAAATCAACAGGTACTTTAAGCACCACGGCATCCATTTAGACAAGCTGGTGTACCGAGCGATGGAAGTCGATAAGGGCATCCGTACGGTCGAGAAAATGTTAGGGGACTTCAAGAGCCTTGGTGTCTGTCGCCACGAACCCGTTTTAATCATTGGTGGTGGTGTTATTGCCGATACCGGTGGTCTTGCCTGTGCTCTCTACCATCGGAATACTCCCTACGTTATGCTTTCCACGTCCATCGTGGCAGGCATTGACGCTGGTCCATCTCCCCGTACCTGCTGTGATGGGTTTGGCTATAAGAATCTCTTTGGTGCCTACCACGCTCCGGTTCTGTCTTTGACCGACCGTTTCTTCTTCAAGACGCTCCGGGAAGGCTGGTTGCGCCACGGCATTATCGAGATCATTAAAATGGCTGCGATCAAGGATCTTGAGCTATTTGAGTACCTTGAGCAAGCTGGCCCAGCACTGATTGAAACTCGTTTTGGCACTCTCAACTGTGAGCCAGGATCAGAGATCAGCGTTCTTTCTCAAAAAATTCTTGGTGCAGCCCTAAGAAGCTATGTTGAGGCAGAATATGGCAATCTCTATGAAACTCACCAGTGTCGTCCCCACGCCTACGGTCACACTTGGTCTCCCGGTTTCGAGATTGAAGCGGGATTGCTACACGGTCACGCCGTCGCTATTGGTATGGGCTTTGGTGCCTACATTAGCTACCGCAACAACTGGATTACTGCCGATGCCTTCCATCGCATCCTGAAGCTGATCAGTTCGTTTGGGCTCAGCCTCTGGCATGATGTGATGTTGAACAAGGAGACCCTTTGGGCTTCCCAAGAAAAAATTGTTCAAAAGCGCGGTGGCAACCTGACAGCTCCCCTACCCAAGGGTGAAGTTGGTCAGTGTGGCTATCTCAACGTCTTAACCCAGGACGAGCTGTATGAGGCCATCAGTACCTATCAGGAGATTTGCCAGGAGTATCCCCGCCAGGGCTTGGGCATTGATCCTCTGTGTAGCGATGTGGGTCTAGAAGATCCCTCCACCGTTGGCCACAGCCTGATGGAAACCGTTACAGCCCATGCTAACGGAGCAGCGGAAGTTCTCACTGTTTGATGTTCTTCCTTACCCGGTCCCTTCTCCATAAAAAGAAAGGGACCGGGTAGCGTGTTGGCATTTTGCCTAACCCAACAAGATTGTGACGCGTAGTTTTATTGTGATGCCCCAGGAACCCTTCGATATTGTTATTCCCCTTTTTCGTGCTCGCTGGAATACACGAGCGGTACTTGAGGGGCTGACTCTACATTACCAACCGCGCGCTATTCACATTATTACCCTGCCCGCTGAAGCAGAGTCTTTAAAGACGCTATCCCAAGATTGGGCGACAGCACCGCTTCATATTCACAATGAGGAAGTCTTTTTCCAAACGGTTGGATTTACTAAAGCGTCGGTGTGTGCAGAACTCAACCTGGGCAAGTCTCTTTATACCCCCGGTTGGTTTTATCAGCAGCTCTTAAAGCTGGGGGCATTTGAGGGGATTCCTGACCTGAGCGAGTGGTACGTTGTTTGGGATAGCGACCTGCTGCCGGCAGAAACCTGGCCGCTGTTTAGGGACTCATCCCACACCTTTGCCCTACTGCAGCACAACGGCTGGGGCAATCCCGCCATTGTTGGTAAGTGGGAAACCTGGATTCAAACTGTGTTGGGGGTCACCCCGGTTACCGACACCACCGGCACGTTTGTTCCCCACCATATGTGGTTTAAGCAAGAGTACCTGAAGTCATTTACCCAACAGATTGGCAACTACTACCAGTCAACCGAGCACTGGCTGTTGCTAATGATGCGTTCTGCCAATGACTTTGGTACCTTTAGCGAGTACTGGGCCTATGTTTCATGGGTGGCGAGCCAGGCAAAGGATGCCCTATCCTTTTATCCCTATGAGCAATATGGCGAGACTACCGAGCGATTTTTTGATGATGGCACGGGCATGTTCTCCACAGCGTTGAGAAAACATCTCTCCATAGCTTCGGTGGGGCCAGATGATGGCTTTTCTCCATCCTATGCGGAGGTCAATTCATTTATCCAGGGTGAGTATGGGGCCGATGCGCTACCGTCTTCCCTGGCTTTTGAAAGCAGCCCTCGCCATCTTAAAAAAGATCGAAAAAATATGCACATTGAAGAACAGCGATCGCGTTGGAATCCGCGCATGGCTGATGAACCGGCATCTGTCTAGTGGGCTTTTGGCACATCCGCTCGGTCACCCCAATAGCGCTGCTATCTGTTGAGGCTTGCTGCTGCCTGTTTGACCACCGCTAGCAGATCTAACGGTAGCTTTAACCCATTAAGGTCCACATCCCCTGCCTTTTGTTTTGGCTGGGGGCCGTGGTAGTCACTACCACCGGTCATGAGTAAACCGTACTGTTCGCAGAGTTCTTCTAGCACCCGTTCTTCGCGGGTGTTGTGCTGTGGGTGATAGACCTCTACACCCATCAGACCGGCCTGGACCAGTTCTGGCAGCACCTCTTCCACAATGCCCCCCCGAAATAGATAGGGATGCGCCCAAACCGGCACAGCCCCGCAGCTTCTCAGCAGTTCGATGCCCTCTTGGGCTGTGAATTTTTCGTAGGGTACATAGGCGGGGCCATGGTCACCAATAAACCGCTGAAATGCCTCTTGCTGAGAGGTGACATGGCCTGCCGCCAGCAGCGCATTGGCCACATGGGGGCGACCGGGGGCCATATTCCCAGGCATGGAGGGCAGCTCGATGGGGTACCCCAGCTCACCCAGTTTGTCTACCATTTTTTGAGCGCGGCGATGACGCCCTTGAATCCTTTCTTGCAGAGGTTTCTGGATCCTATGGGGGTCCGGGTAGAACCCTAGAATATGCATGGAGCGTTCGTTGTATACCGTGCTGAGTTCAATGCCAGGAACGATTTCTAGCCCGTGGGGGCGAGCGGCACCGCGAGCCTCATCCCAGCCGGAAATAGTATCGTGATCGGTAATGGCGAGCGCCTTTACCCCCTTGACCACAGCGCGATCAACTAGCTGCTGCGGTGTGAGGGTGCCATCGGAAAATGTTGTATGGCAGTGGAGTTCGAGCATGGGAGACAAACTGAGACTGATATCTTATTTTTGCGCACAATCCTAAGGATTTGTTGATCCAGCTCGATATTTGTCAAATAGCCTGTGTAGCATGTCTGTAGGTAATCGCAGTGGTTTGCCCATGGATGTGCGGAAAGTATTGATTTTGGCGGTAAATCCGAAGGATACGACGGATCTGCGATTAGATGAGGAAATTCGTCAGATCAAAGAAGCGCTGAAGCTATCAGAGGGGCGGGCTCACTTTGAGGTGATCATTGAGCCCGCTGTGCGCACGGGGGATCTGCATCGTCATTTATTGCAGCATAAGCCTCAGATTGTTCACTTTTCGGGGCACGGTGTGGGGGCACGGGGGCTGGCCTTTGAGGATAAAAACGGTATTGCCAAGCTGATTGGTACGGCCACCTTGACCCGGTTATTTCGCCTCTGTGGCGGGGTGGAATGTGTCTTGCTCAATGCCTGTCATTCCGTGGCCCAGGCCGATGCGATTTTGGCTCATGTGGACCATGTGATTGGGATGACCGATGCCATTGGCGATCAGGCGTCGATTAAGTTTGCAGAAGGGTTTTATGACGGGTTGGGGTATGGGCGCAGCTA
>JBCDJC010000311.1:0-5250 GCA_038748225.1 Cyanobacteria bacterium P01_H01_bin.26
GATCCCGCTGTACATTCTGACCGTACGGCTAGGGCTTACCAATAGCTATCTGGGGGTTATCTTTCCCTCCATTGCCTCTGCCTTTGGCATCTTTCTAATGCGTCAGGCGTTTCAAAACGTTCCCAAAGAACTCGAAGAAGCCTCCCGTATTGATGGCTGCTCCGAGCTGGGCATTTGGTGGCACATTATGATTCCATCGGTGCGTCCGTCGCTGGTGACCCTGGCTATCTTTGTCTTTATTGGCTCCTGGAGCGATTTTCTCTGGCCGCTGCTGGTGTTAAACCGGCCTGAATACTATACGCTTCCCCTGGGGGTGGCCCGTCTGGCGGGTAGTTTCTCCCTTGACTGGCGCTTAATTGCGGCGGGGTCCGTCATTGCTACCGCCCCCATCCTGCTATTTTTCGTCATCATGCAGCGCTATATCGTTCCTAGCGAAACCAGCAGCGGGGTGAAGGGCTAGCTGCACTGCTGCTACGACAGGCTGTCTTTTGACGTCGTTTGCCCCAGGGCATTAATATCACTAGGCTATTTTTGCTCTGCCCCAATGACTACTAACACCCCCAAGAAAAAATTCTTCTCCATGGGTATCGGTGCCCATGGCACCGTTGCTGTTGGCATTTCTGCCCATGGCATTGTAGCCATCGGTGTCATTTCCCACGGCATTGTTTCCATTGGGATTATTTCCATGGGGGTTATTTCGACCGGTTTGGTATCCATGGGGCTGCTAACCTCGGGTCTGGTGTCCATGGGGCTAATGGCTGCCGGTCCCAACAGCATGGATATGATGATGGACCATAGCGATCATGATGCCATGATGGATATGCCAGCCCATGGGGAATAGCCCTAGATCAATCCCTCACGCACAGCCTTAGCGGCCGCCTGGACTCGATCGTGCACGCTGAGCTTGTTGAGTATTGTCCGTACGTAGGCTTTGATCGTTCCTAAAGATAAATATAGCTGGTCGGCAATTTTTTGATTGGACAGCCCTTCACTCAGAAGCTGTAAAACCTCCCGTTCTCGCTCTGTTAAGGGCGTCTTTGTACTTGGGGTTTCAGCTTTTTTCGCCCCTGACTTTAGCATCGAGGAAAGTTTGTGGGCGATGGGCGGATCTAAATAGGTACCTCCCCCCTGCACAAGACGTAGCACCGCCAAAAGTTGAGACCAGTCAATGCTTTTGAGACAGTAGCCGTCGGCCCCGGCAGCTAACATACCTACCACCTGGCTGTCCCTGCCAAAGGCACTCAATGCCAATACCCGAATATCTGGTCCTGCCGCCTTGATGCTTTGGGTCGCTGAAATACCATCTAGAACAGGCATTTCAATATCCATTAAGACAATGTCAGGGTGCAGCTGCTTGGCTAGCTCAATGGCCTGTTGACCATTTTCAGCCTCACCCACCACTTCAAAATCGGACTCTAGGCTAAACTGCCCCAGCAGCCCCCGTCGCATCAGTGCATGATCTTCTGCCAATAAAACATGAATAGGTGTAGTAGTCATCATAGAGCTACCTCCAAGCTCAAACGGATTCGAGTACGGATTCAGCCATCTCAGGGTAGTTGGGGGGCAGCGTAAACCCAAAGGTGGCCCCTTGCCCCGGCCTATTTTCTACCCAGATTTTCCCTCCATGGGCTTCAATAATTTGGCGACAGAGATAAAGACCCAATCCGGCTCGACCCTGACGACATGTTGCTTGGGCAAATCGATAAAACAGCTGCCCAATCTCGTTATCTTTTACCCCTGGTCCCTGATCATATACGGCAACATGAACGCCCATATCATTGGTTACCGACACCTCAATGGTGACTACTTGCCCTGGGTTACTTACCCGCACGGCATTGTCCAATAGATTTTGCAGTACCCGTTGAATCTCAATGGCGTCACCGTATATCGTAGGTACATCGGCCGCGATATGAACCTCAAAAAAATACCGATCTTCAGAGCTATTTTTAATCCAGGTAAGAACGCGGTTACAAATTTTTTCCCACTGCAGGGGTTCATGGTTGAGCAGCTGACTGCCAACGGCTTCGTAGCGGCTGATATCCAGCAGCGTTTCCACCAGTCTGATCAGGTTGTCATTGGCTTCGCTATACTCTTTCAAGAGCCCCTGAAGCAGATTGCTGACTGGGCCAAAAGCACCTCCAATCATAGCGTTCAGCATGCTGCGGTTGGCCAAAAGGGGAGTGCGTAAGTCGTGGGAAAGTGTGCTGATTAAGTCTTCAAGCTGCTGGTTGCGCTGTTGAGTGCGCGCTTGACGCACCCCGAGCTCCTTCGCCATACCGTTTAGGGCAATGGCTAAGTATCCCATTTCATCTTCTGATACATGGTGAAACCTGTGTTCTAGCTGACCCATGCGCCAGCTGTTTCCCACCTGTATCAGCTGACGCATGGGCAAAATAATCCGCCGTCGCAGCAGGATAAAATTGAGACCACTACCAAAAACAATGACGCAAATGCCAAACCAGTTGAGACCTAGCTCTATGGCGTTTAGACGGTCTAACCCCTGAACCCGCTCGTTTTGCTCCGCTAGAATGGCTCTCTCATGGGTAAGAATACGATTGATGGCCTCCCGTAGGGGAGCTAATGAGCCTGCTTCGGCCAGTGCTTTCTCGTCAGCCGTGCCATCTATAATCTTTTGAGCAAATTCCTGTTCCCATCGCTCATGAAGTGTTTCAATGACAATTAAATTTTCTTGCTTGGTGCTATCCCCTGCAAACAGCAGGGTCAGATTGTTCAGGCTAGTTTGGAATATTTCGTGCCTATCTTGATACTGCTCGAGAAACTGGTCATTGTCGGTTAGTAAATATTCCCTCAGTGCAACGCTTGCTTCAAAAGCCGCCCTCAACAATCGCTCGCTTTCGAGCTTAATTTGAAACGTTTGACTAACATCACTAACGGCGCGATATTTGGCGATGCTGACCGCAACACTGACTATTTCCTGTGCTAAAAGTAACGTAAGCAAGAATGCACAACTGGCGAACAGGGGAGCGAATAAACGCTTCCTGAGAAAAGAAAGGTTCAATGGCTTTGATAACCAGCGATTCAACTTCTTAACCTGGTTGCTTAGCCTGTCAATTATAGGATTTCCCGCTATTTTTACGCCATAAGTACTAGGAAATTAAGAAGTTTCTTGTATTTATGCGTAGTCTTTTATGTTTACTTCAAAAAAACTGCTGAACAGTGGCTCTAATCCCACAGATGCACGGGCATAAAGCTCCTTGTTTGGATGGTCTAGCTGGTACATGTGGACGGTGGTCCGAGGGGTGGCCCGAGGACAAGAATTGTTACCGTGCCCGGTGTAACAAACGACTGACTTTTCGCTTGAGCTACTCTCCCTGGCGATCTCGATAGACTATTGGTAATCCGCTGGTGGGACCTATGGCATTCGTAAAGCGACGCGATCTGGACTATGTGGTGATTACCCTTCTGGTGGGTAGCAGCATCTATGTTTTTTTGACGGGGCTGATAGCCGATACCATGGGGCTGCACCACTTTGGCTGGCATAGTCAGGCGGGCTATGTATGGGTGGCCCTGGCGGTGGCTCATCTGCTGCAAACCTGGTCTCGGGTTAAAGCATTTGTCAGTCATCGGTTTCGGGGGCGAGGGGCGCTAGCAGCCGATCCTAAAGCTGCGTCGCCCGGTAACCCGGACCGGCGGGCTGTGCCTGCAAGCCCAGTCCGCCGGAATTTGCTGCTGTTTTTGATTGCGATCGCAACCGGTATCGGATTCGACCAGCTGGTAACTCCCCATGGGGGCGTTCCACCATCGGATGGGACGACGGATATTGATCGGCTCTACCATCGTTGGAGCCAGCCGGGCTATGGCCAGGCCGTGGCCACTATTCTCAACTGGGGCAGCCAGCCGCCGCTTTATAAAACCTACCCAGAGACCCAGCAGGTGGAGCTGCCTACACCGTCGGATCCCTCGTCTATAACGACGATGGGTGTGGCGGCTGCCATTACCGCCCGCCGCTCTCGCCGTCGCTACAGCACCCAGAGTAAACTCTCTTTAGAGCATCTTTCCCAGCTGCTGTACCTGGCCCAGGGGATTACCTGGGAGGAGCGCGAATTTCGGACCATACCGTCCTCCGGGGCGCTTTACCCCCTAGAGATTTATCCAATTGTGCAGCGGGTGGAGGGGGTAGAGCCAGGACTCTATCACCACGCGGTGCAACAACATCGGCTAGAGCGGGTCAAACCGGGAGACTTTAGCCAGTCCCTGGTTAAAGCTGGTCTCAATCAAGACTTTTTAGGTGAGGCCCAGGTCTGTTTTGTGGTGTCGGGTATTTTTCAGCGCACCCGCTGGAAGTACCACGAGCGTGCCTATCGCTATGTTCTGCTAGAAGCAGGCCACCTGGGCCAAAACCTATATCTAACGGCGACGGCCCTGGGGCTAAACGTCTGCGGTGTCGGGGCTTTTTTGGATGAGCCGCTAAATGAGCTGCTGGGTATCGACGGTGAGGCGGAAGCTGCCCTGTATTTGGTCACCGTTGGCAGTGCCTGAGATAGGAACTAATGCCAGTGGCCTCTTTTCAATCCTAGACGTATCATGCAAAGGTCGTTCAGTGGTCATTCCGTATGCGGTGGCCATGCTTTGATGAATACCCCCACCCATGCCATTCTCAACCTCGCTATCCTTGGACGTAGGCATCGTCCTGAGTGGAATGTGCCGATTATTTGGGGTGGATTTATACCGGATTTGGCCCTATTTGCTTTCTTCGGCTGGACGACGCTGGCAACAGATTTATCATCCCAGCAGATCTGGGGTGAGGCGTACTATGCACCGTTTTGGCAAAATCTGTTTGTTGTTTGGAATTCCATCCCGCTGGCGCTATTGGGTATTGGCATGGGGCTATGGCTCAGACGTCATCAGCAGGCCCTGGGGACAACAATTGCCATCTGCTGCGCCAGTATTTTACTGCACTGTCTAGAAGACCTGCCGCTGCACCGAGAAGATGCCCATCGCCACTTTTGGCCGCTGTCAAACTACCGGTTTGAGAGCCCGATTTCCTATTGGGACCCGGCTCACCATGGGGATGTGTTTGCATTATTTGAGTTAGGGCTGTCGCTGATGGTGAGTGTATATGTGTTTCGATTGTTGCGATCGCGTCTAGCCAAGGGCCTGCTCATCTTTAGCAACCTACTGTTTTTGGTTTTCTTTGTTGGGTTTTACCTGCGTTAAAACCCTGGACAGATCACATTATTCACCAGATTCAAAAAGCCCTAGAAATTGAGGTATCAGAAGCCTTGTGAA
>JBCDJC010000312.1:0-5241 GCA_038748225.1 Cyanobacteria bacterium P01_H01_bin.26
CCACTCCGATTACTGGGAGATTGTCAGCACCCTCCTCAGCGATGTGGAATCAGTTGCCGCTGTGATTGCCGTCATTTTATATATCAAAGGGGCACCCGAGCGCCGCGCCCAACGCAACTACGATGCCTGGCGAGTCGTAGACATGGCGGCAGCGGCCAAAATGTCCGTCAGCTACGCTCGTTACCAGGCGCTGGAGGACCTCCATCGCGATGGGCTATCACTGCAGGGTCTAGAAGCCTCCGGCGCGAATCTAGCCGAAATCCAACTTTCCCAGGCAGATCTCAATCATTGCAACCTCAGTATGGCCAACCTGCAAGGCGCAGACCTCCAGGGAGCCAATCTCCGAGGCGCGGATCTAAGGGCCAGTGACCTACAGCACGCTAACCTCAGGGGTGCCTGCCTCCAGAACAGCAACCTCCAGGGAGCCAATCTCCGCAACGCTGAACTGTGGGAAGTGGAATGGTGGGACGCGGACCTGACCGAGGCAGAGCTGTGGTGGGCGGAGGTCCACATTGAAGACCTAGAAGGAGCCCGCCTCTGTCGAACAATTATGCCCGATGGTCAGCAGCTCAACCGCGATTGCCCAGATCGACAGAAATAGGCCGACCGTTGCGCAACCGCTAAGCCGCACAGCCAAACAGACTATCCAGATAGAGACTGTTGACGTGGGGCTGATTCACCCCATTCTGCAGCAAAAATAGGGAGAGCGCAGCCTGCATCATCCGTTCCTGACTCCACATTTCATGGACCTCGAGATAGTCCTGAATCGAGATGTATAGATCTTCGGGAATTTCGACCATGAGGCTGACGGTAACCGGAACTGGAGTCATGGGATCTAGCGCTCCTTCAAACTATAAACACATCAAACTGGCGCGACCTTGCCCAAAATCGTCAAACGCGCGGCAGCCGGCCGCTTATGGGGGCCACCTCAGCCAGTGGAGCTTCATTGTGCAAGAGGCCACAGAAATTGGCAATGGCCCCCGGCTGCGTTTTGTCCCCTTATAAAAATTTCCGACTTACGAAGTAATGGGGGTTTAGCCTGGGCTTTGTTCACATACGGTTACAGTAGAAAATTCACCTCGGTAACTTCAGTGTTTTCCACAGGATCTGTTGATTTCTTCAGCCACGGTGAAGGGCTGTGGAAAACTATCCCCAATCTGTGGAAAAGCTGAGGAAATCCCTGGGGAAATCTTCCCCAGTTGTTAAAAAATATGATTTTGTAAGCTCCCCCAGATTTCCCCCAGCCAGCGGGCCGCCCATGGGGCATTTCAAATCGCTACAACCGTTTCTTAGAAGGCGTCCGGGCAGGTTCAACAGCCTTTGCCGGTGGCTGGGTATCTAAAAGCAGATGTAAAAACTTTGCATAAAGATGAGACTGTCGGCGGTGACACCCATGAACAAACTGTGGTCAAAATTATTTAGAGGCTGATGTGGGCTTGGGTGATGGCAGTTCGTAAGCCCTAACTAATCTAAGGGGACTATGGCCGATGGATGGGGAGAGGCCCCCATAGCAATTCCAACAGAGTTCCTCCTACCGCGACAATACCCCCCAGCCAGTCAGCTGCATAGGGCGGGTGCAAAGCTGCGGGGGGCCATCCTCAGTGGCAAAAATCTGGACCGAGTCGATTTCACACGGGCCGATTTAAGGGGGGCAAACCTGGAGCGATCGCAGCTGATCGATGCCCAAATGGCAGACACTAATCTCAGCGGAGCGACCCTGGCCCAAGCCAATTTGACGGCCGCCAGTCTCAGGCGCGCTAACTTACTCGGGGCCGTTCTCATGGCCGCCACCCTAAACCAGGCCACCCTATCCCAGGCCAATCTAGCTGGGGCCAACCTGACCGAGGCAGAGCTGTACGATGCCAATTTAACTGAGGCTGACCTGAGCTATGCCAGACTGCGGCGGGCCAGCCTGGTGGGTGCAAATCTGAGTCGAACGCGGCTGCAGCGTGCCAAGGCCAACGGTGCCGACCTGTATGGCATTGATGGCAGCTACGCCCATTGGCAAGAGGCCCAGCTGCAGGGATGCGATCTGCGCCAGGCCAATCTCACCCAGACGGATCTCACCCGAGCAGCCCTCACGGGGGCCAATCTCAATCGGGCGAATTTAACGCGGGTACATGGGCGAGAAGCAACGCTAAAGCAGGCCAATTTAACGCGGGCTAATCTGGAGCACACCGACCTGGCAGCAGCGGATCTACAGCGAGTGGTCATGGTCCATGCCAGCCTAAACCAGGCCGATCTCTCAGGGGCCAATCTACAGGAGGCCAGGTTGGATTACGCTTCGGTTCGGGGGTGTTACCTGCGCGGTATCCTTTGGGCGCAAACATCCGTCAAGGGTGCTCACTTTCACCAACCAAGAGGACTGTTAGATTGTGAGAAAAGCTGGCTGCGATCGCAAGGAGCCAGCCTCAGCTGAGCCGGACTCAACCTGCCCGCCGTATGCGATAAACCGTTCCCTGCACGGTCGGATGGCCGGGTCGCTCTAGGGTCTTTGGCAGCGCTTCAAACTCAAATCCTTGAGCTGTCAGCGCCATCTGAAATTCCTGCCGCTGGGGCCGATCGGGGTCCGACAGCCAGCACTCCCCGACCGGACTCAACACCCTGTCCATCAGCCGCACTAGCGGCTTAATATGCCGACCTTCGTAGATCACATCAGCGGCTAGGAGTAGGGGCACCTGCAACCCGTCCGGCGGGCAGCGCCAGTCCAAAAGCAGGGTGCGAAATCGCTCAAACCCATTGAGCCTGGCATTCCGGGTAGCAAAGTCTAAAGCGGCAGCATCATAGTCGCTAAACACCACCTCCATTCCCAAGGCCAGGGCCACCAACCCTGAGAGACCCAAGCCACAGCCCACATCCAGCACCTCCCCTGCCATCTGGTCAGGCCAGGCATGCTGTGCTATTGCCTGACCCAGCATTAATGCCGACGGCCATAGCTCCGCCCAGTAAGGCATATATTCATCCTGGGCAAACGCCTCGTAGGTGGCAGGGTGATCCAACAGGGCATCAATACTGGTGGGCAACGATAGCCGAAACTGACGAGAAAGATCCCCCCGAAAGGAAATAACCACCCGTTGCTCCACCGTATCGCCCAGTAGTTCACCAGGGGTTGTGTGCAAAAATGGCCGGGCCGTCATGCCACCGCTTCGCTGGCAACCGCATCATCGGGCACCAGCTCCAGCCGGATAAAGTCCTGACGCGGATTGGAGTGAACCACCCGCACATCAAAACGTTCCCCCAGCACTGGAGGAGTATCAAATCGCATGGCTAGCTCCAGCCCCAGATCCTCAATAATGACCAACCCTAGGTTTTCATGCTCCCTGAGCCACCGCAGCAGCATCACCGCCCAAACCTGATCACCCTCTCGACGTAAAAACTCCAACGCCCAGTAGCGCTTGGTTTGGCGCTCTACGGTCACCGCCTCATAGGCCGCTGTCGAGACCCCCTGGGTCAGCTCGGTCATCTCTACCGGGGAAAAGGGCAGTCTTTCTCCCCGCAAATGAGCCTTCAGCTGAAAATGGGCTAACAGATCGGTATAGCGACGGATGGGAGAGGTTACTTGGCTGTAGTAGTCCAACCCCAGGGTGGCATGGCGGGCAGGATTAATGCCCATTTCGCTACGGGGCATACAGCGACGAATAGCCGAGTCGCGCACCCAACCGGACGGTAGCTGCAACAGCTCATTGTCCGACGGCAGTTCCGGCGTAGGCTGGCTGCGAAACGGAATGGCTAACTCATTGGCTTCACCGTAGCGAGCCGCCACTTCCCCAGCCAAAATCATCATTTCCGCTACGGTCTGACGTGACTGGGAATTTTCTAAAACGCTGATCGTAATTTCTTCGTCAATCACCTTGATAGATGACTCTGGCATATTGATCGAAATGGCCCCCTGGGACTTACGCCACTGCCGTCGTCGCTTGGCCCACTCAGCAATAGCATTGAGCTCAGGCTCGGCCTTAAGACCCAGCTCCAACATCTCATCAACATCTTCATAGGTGAGCCGATAGGTCGGTTTGATCAGACTGGGGGTAATGCTGTAGTCCTCAACCGCACCGGCCTCACTCAGGACAATGCCAAAACTGAGGGCACAGCACAGCTGTCCCTGACGTAGACTCATGGGGCCTGTGGCCAGGGCCTCCGGGAACATGGGAATCATCCCCGTCGGCAGGTACACCGTTGTACAGCGGCGACGCGCTTCGAGGTCGATGTCGTCCCCTGGCAGCAGCCAGCGGGTAGGGTCCGCAATGTGAACCCAGATACGCTTACGACCATCGGCCAGGGGTTCTAGACTGAGGCCATCATCAATTTCGCGCGTACTTTCATCATCAATGGTGTAGACCTTGAGATGGGTCAGATCTAGACGGTCAGCATCAGCATCAGGCGGCGGGTTATCGATACGCTGCTGCACCATGGCACTAATCTCATCAGGAATTTGGATGGGAATTTGGCTACGCCGCAGCGCTAGGTTTTCGTGAAGACTCCACTGACCTAAATCTACCAATAGCTGGAAAGCATCTTCAGCCGCCGTACCATAGTCGAGCGCCGTCAGTATCTCCTGGGCCGCTGACTTTTGTGAACAGTCATCGCCTAGAGTAGCGTAGCGCTCCAACGTTTCCAGGCGAGGTCGGTCAGTTTTATTCCATATCACAGGGGGGGTGGGGACCTCCGCATCAGCTTTGGCCGAGCGTTGGGCCGTGAGGGCCTGTTGCGATCGCAATAAAAATCCTTCCCACTCCAGCTTCCGAGCCGCCTCTCGGGCCTGCTGGTGACGCACCTCGTCCACCTGCTTTACAGACCGGGGCTCATAGCGCTCCCCCTTACGCTTAAAAAAAATCTTGTCGCTGCTCAATAAACAGTAGGCCGCGTAGCACAGCGGCGGCGACTGATCTGAAAATAGCAAAAGCGCCAAAGAGGCCGGATCCGTTGACTCCCCAGCCTCCTGCAAAAATTCCCAGGCAACCTCCAGGCTATCCGGGTCAATATTAGGCTCTGCCTCCGCCAAAAATCCAGCGATGTCCGAGGGCTGATAGCCAGATTGATCAATGGCATAGGTAATCTGCCGAGGATGCAGGATATGGGACTGACCGCTACCATCAACCACAACCCAATTTTTCTTCCCCTCCGGGCGATCGGCGACGCCCAACCGAGGGTCTCCCTGCACCTTAAACTCGATCAGCGTTCCCTTTTCCACCAACCTAGATCCTTGCCCTTAAATGATTTCGTTGTGGGATTTACCGCAGC
>JBCDJC010000313.1:0-5143 GCA_038748225.1 Cyanobacteria bacterium P01_H01_bin.26
ACCTGGAAGGACATAGAGAGCCATGGCAAGTGTACGGTTTGAGCGCGTCACCAAGCAGTACGACAATGGCTACGTTGCAGTCAAAGATTTAAACCTAGAGATTTGCGATCGCGAATTTCTAGTTTTAGTGGGTCCTTCGGGCTGCGGCAAAACGACATCCCTACGCATGCTAGCCGGCCTAGAGGGCATTAGCAGCGGCAGCCTCTATATCGACGAGCGCCGGGTCAACGAACTCCCCCCCAAGGATCGCGACATTGCCATGGTGTTTCAGTCCTATGCCCTCTATCCCCACATGAGTGTCTTTGAGAATATGGCCTTTAGCCTGGAACTGCAGGGAGTTCCCAAGGCTGATATCCAACGGCGGGTACATCAGGCCGCCCAGCAGCTGGGCATCGATCCACTGCTTGAGCGCAAACCCAAACAGCTCTCAGGCGGTCAGCGTCAGCGGGTGGCTGTCGGGCGGGCCATCGTGCGCAACCCATCCGCCTTTTTGATGGATGAGCCCCTGTCTAATTTAGATGCCAAACTCCGGGTGCAGGCCCGGGCCGAACTCAACAAACTCCACAAGCGCCTCGGTACCACCTTTATTTATGTGACCCACGATCAGGTGGAAGCCATGACCATGGGGGGGCGCATCGCCATCATGAACCAGGGGATTTTGCAACAGGTTGACACCCCCCAAACAATTTATGAAAACCCCAACAATATGTTTGTGGCCGGTTTTTTGGGCAGTCCATCCATGAACTTTCTAGAGGCAACCGTCGAGCCCAATAACAATCATCCCCTGGTCAAAACCGCTAGCTTTAAACTGCCGCTCCCCAGAACCAACGGCAGCATTGGTAGCTACATTGACCGCCCCGTCACCCTAGGGATTCGACCTGAAAGTTTTTATCATCCCGACTATCTCCCCCCGGGGATTGTCCCGATAGATGTTAAGGCTGAGGTCTCCGTTGTTGAACTAATGGGCCATGAGCTGATTGTCTATAGCACCCTCAATGATGGCAGTGAAATTGTTTCTCGTCTAGATTCTAGGGCTGTCATTGTCCCCGGTGAAACCATTACGCTACAAATCGATAGTCATCGCGTTCATCTGTTTGATTGTGAAACTGAACAGGCCATATAGTGACCTTTGACCCAAAAAGATGGACCTGTCTAAATGCTCTATTTCTAATTTTTGGCAACCGTAATGTATTTGGAAGTTTGGGTATTTTTTGATCATAAGAGTGTGTATCGTACTGCATTTTTTCTTGAGAAAACCGGCTAAACTATGAAGCTATAAGCATTCAAGCAAACTTAACTAATTAATTCTGATAAAGAGTAAATGAACTGGGCGGGGCAATTTCGTCCTAAGATATGAATATCAGGCAGAGTTAATAGAAGTGTCATCAGCCGTTAGTTCCCATGGCTTCCGAAGGTCTTTCGATTGGCTACTCTCAACCCGCATTTATCACTAGGCAAGATGTTATTGAGCAGGTGGTGAGTAAGCTAACTCATCACTCTCAGCACCTACGGATTAAAAAACTCTTGTTTAGCGTTTGCTATGGCACGTGGGAAAATCAGGTGAGCGTACTGAACACTGTCTCGATGCAGTCCTTGGTGACTATCTTGTTGGGGCGTTACTCCACATTGCATCAGTGTCGTGACGCTCTACACCAAAAAGCCCAGAGTCTCAACCGTAGAAAGCTGTACAGTGCGATCGCAAATACAACACTCTACTACCTGAATAGTATCTTCTCACCCCAGGGTTCTCTGCCGCCATCAACGGATGAGCAAGTTGCGAACCTATCAGCATCAGTACAGCTACGGGCAAAAGCAGAGCTATACAAGCCGGTGGTCGATGTATTATCTAAGTGTGAAAATCTAGACGCTGTCAAAACGTTTTTGGGCTGTATTGGTCAGTCCCCTGGGACAATTGCGGATACGGCCAGTAGCGATTTGCTGAGTCTGGTGCAGATGGCCCATCGTCAGACACCAACGCCCTCACAGCTAAAGCAACATCTGCGCACGATCCTAAAGCATCAGTCTGCCCACAGCAACGCCCGCATCGTAGCGCGGCAAATTTTGAGGGCGTTTCGCCCCCTCTACGTTTCTAGAACCGCCCCTGTCGTTACCACCCCTGACAGTCTGAGTGTTTTAGAACAGGAGCTAGCCGAGAAGTGTGACCCCGATCAGGTCAGGGTTTTGCTATATTCCATTCTGTACGGACCCTATGCCGATAGCCCCCTGCAGCAGCAAATATTACGGACTAAAACCCTGCGTGATCTGCTAGAGGAAACCTTTGACTACTGCACCACCTATAGTGATTTTGAAAGCAAACTGACGATTTTGGCCCACTGTTTAGAAACAACCGACGGCCTCAATCGAGCGCTTAAGGTGATGCTGATATCCCTGTATCGCTACTATTCAAGGGATAAAAAAAACTCCGGCTAGCCGTCTTTGGGGTTACTCAGGGGCGGTGCGTCGACCTAGCAGCTTTTCTCGCAGATGCTTGATGCGATCGCGAAATTTTGCCGCTTCTTCAAAGTCCAGTTCCTTCGCCGCTGCCTTCATCTGTTTCTCCAGCTGACCAATCAATTCGGGAATATCCTCTAGGGCCAAATCGTCGCTGTGTTCGTAGACTTCCTCTAACTCCTGGGCGTTGAGGCGTCGTGATACTTCCAAAAACGAGAGAATCGCGTTGCTGTTACGTCGCACAATCGGCGTTGGTACGATGCCGTGCTTTTCATTGTGGGCACGCTGTATGGACCGTCTACGCTCGGTTTCATCGATGGCCTTGGCCATACTATCGGTCAGGTTGTCAGCGTAAAGAATGGCTTTACCCTCTACGTGGCGAGCCGCCCGGCCCATGGTTTGAATTAAAGACCGCTCCGCCCGCAGAAACCCTTCCTTATCCGCATCCAAAATTGCCACTAGAGAAACTTCCGGCAGGTCTAAACCCTCCCTGAGCAGGTTTACCCCCACCAGCACATCAAAATTGCCGTTACGCAGGTCCTGAATAATCTCAATGCGTTCAATCGAGTGAATCTCGGAGTGTAGGTAGCGGACCCTCACCCCGTGTTCGTCAAAATACTCCGTAAGATCTTCTGCCATCCGTTTAGTCAGGGTGGTGACTAGGGTTCGCTCACTGCGCTCCACCCGTTCTTTAATCTCTCCTAAGAGATCGTCTACCTGACCGGTGGTAGGTCGTACAAAGATCTCAGGATCTAATACGCCGGTCGGTCGGATAATTTGCTCTACCACTCGATTTTCAGAGATTTCTAGCTCCCACTCCCCCGGTGTGGCCGATACAAAGATGCAGTTTTTTACCTTTTGCCAAAATTCTTCTGCCTTGAGGGGGCGATTATCGGCGGCGCTGGGCAAGCGAAAGCCGTGATCGATCAACACTTTTTTGCGGGCCTGGTCACCGTTATACATGCCCCGCAGCTGGGGAATGGTGACATGGGACTCATCAATGACAAGCAGCCAATCGTCAGGAAAGTAATCCAGAAGGCATTCGGGGGATTCGCCAGCCTGGCGACCGGCTAGGTGACGAGAATAGTTTTCTACGCCGTTGCAGTACCCCACCTCCCGTAGCATTTCTAGATCGTATTTGGTCCGCTGCTCCAATCGCTGAGCCTCCAGCAGCTTGCCTTCTTTTTCAAATAGCTCCAGCTGGTCCCTCAGTTCTGTTTGAATACCATTACAGGCGGCTTCTAGCTTGTCGTCCGGGGTGACAAAGTGACGCGCCGGGTAGATATTGAGAGCCTCCATGCTCTGAAGCGTTGCGCCGGTCACCGGATCCACATAGCGAATGGCGTCAATTTCATCCCCAAAAAACTCCACCCGAATGATGCGGTCTTCATAGGCAGGACCAATCTCTAGCACGTCCCCCTTGACTCGAAATCGCCCCCGACCAAGGTCAATGTCGTTGCGGGTATATTGCACAGAGGCCAGATCTCGCAGGACCTGACGCTGATTTAGCTCCATCCCCACCCGCAGCGGAATCGATGCTTTTAAATATTCCGTCGGAATCCCCAAGCCGTAGATACAACTGATGGAAGCAACTACGATGACATCGCGCCGCTCAAACAGGGAGCGTGTCGCCGAGTGACGTAGCATGTCGATCTCTTCGTTGATCGACGCTGTTTTAGCAATATAGGTGTCGGTGACTGGAATATAGGCTTCTGGCTGATAGTAGTCGTAGTAGCTAATAAAATATTCGACCGCATTATTGGGAAAAAACTCCCGGAGTTCGTTACACAGCTGGGCGGCCAGGGTTTTATTGTGGGCCAGCACTAGCGCCGGACGGCCCACTTGATCGATCACCCGAGCAACCGTGTGGGTTTTGCCGGTACCGGTGGCTCCCAGGAGAGTTTGGTAGCGTCCTCCAGCATTGAGAAAATCAAGCAGACCGGCAATGGCCTTTGGCTGATCGCCCTTGGGGTCAAAGGGGGCTTGGATATCAAAGTCTTTCATAGGGCGGGCGCGGACCCAGTAGGTCGGTCAGGCTAACCCTATAATTTTAAAAGTAATCCCTAAAATGCGCACGGTAGTTTTTTACGCCAATACACGTGCCCGGTGCCCTATTCCTGAATCAACCTTGCCAGTTATCTAGGTGTGCTGCCGGCGGTTTTCCCTGGCCAGAACTCGCTACCCTAAAAGGTGAAACAGGTCTGAATTGTAGATTTTAGCGACAGAGGTGCTACCGATGAAAAGCTGGCGTTGGGGATGTCTGGGATTTGCGATCGCAATGGCTGCCTGTGGTCAAGGTGAGGCCGTGCAAAGCCCCCAGCCTGCGCCCGCTGCCTGCGCCCCCATGGAGTCTGAGGCAGCCCTGCAGCCAGAGTCTGAGACGCTGCTACCCTTTGAGCGTTTCGATTTTCGCCCCACGGCGGTGGCGGCCACGGACACAACGCTCACCTTTGAGGGCGAATACTATAGCTTTACCCTGTGTAAACGCGATCGCACCTGGGGCGTTCAAACCCTAACACCCACCCCACGCACCGAAGCGGACTACGCCGATTATTATCAGGCCCTGGCCGAGCCAGACTACGAACCGGTGACCGGTGCAGAAACCTATCGGGCCAGGGTCCGTCTCGATGCCGCCTGGCTAGACGACGAGAGTGCCCCTAGCGACAGCTTGGAGCAGGTGATCTTTGAGGTG
>JBCDJC010000314.1:0-5112 GCA_038748225.1 Cyanobacteria bacterium P01_H01_bin.26
AGCAAAAAGTCACCCGTATTCATGGCGTTGCGGGGGCCGCTCCAGGGTTCTAGACAGTAAAAGTCTTTTCCCTTTACGGTCCAGAAAACCAGGGTGGAATAGTTCTCGTCGTAAGTAATGCTCAGCGTGCTGTTGCCGTCCTTGACGGTCGCTGTTTGTCCCGTGAGATTGATAAAGGCAACATCAATCTCGTCTTGGTCAAAGTCAAACTTGCCGTCAAAGGCGAATACCTGGTTGCCACCTTTGACTTTGTAATCGGTGGAGGGAAGATCAAAAATGAGCTTAGTTTTGTCCGTGACGGCAAAGTAGGGGTGGGTGCCGGTGGAAAATGGCATCACGTCCTCAGACAGGTTTGTATGACGGAACCGCTGCTCTAAGGTGTTGCCTTTGAGGGTGTAAATATAATCAAGCTGGAATTCAAAGGGGTAGACCGCCAGGGTTTCCTCACTGCTGGTTAGGGTAATCGTCAGGCTAGCTCCTTGGTCCGTGGACTGTTGGGTCACCTCCCACGGTAGGGTGCGACCAAAGCCATGCTGCTTAAGCTTATAGGTGTCGTCATCGTCTAGGGTGTAGGTATCGTCGGGTAGGTTACCGCAGATGGGAAATAGCAGGGGAATGCCCCCCCTTACCGATAGGCTAGGATCCGCAAAGCGCTCTGCATCCAGGTAAAACACCTCCTTGCCCTTAACCTGCCAGCTGGTGACAATGCCTCCGCGCTCGGGCACCACCGCCACCTGGGAGTCGCCGTCCGTCAAAATGTAGGTCAAGTACTGCTGGGTTTCGGTGGTAACTGTGCTCATGGGGGACTGTCCTCGGGGCATTGCTGCTAAAACCCTGCCACATAATGGCCATTTCACCATGCAATCTGCGACACTGCTCCCTAATCTTTATGGTGTTTGGCAGCGGCGTCCGGCTGAAAATCCAGGTTTGAATAAACCTTACCGGCACACTTAGCACCGGATATATACGCTACTATTCTGGCTGACCTTTACACATCGAGGTTTGCTATCCCATGCCTGCTGCCTATCCCCGCGATCTGATTGGCTATGGTCAATATCCGCCAAACCCCCACTGGCCGAACGGTGCTCGGCTAGCGCTACAGTTTGTCATCAACTATGAAGAGGGTGGCGAAAACTGTATTCTCCATGGCGATCCGGCCTCCGAAGCGTTTCTCTCAGAAACGGTGGGGGCGGCCCCCCTGCCTGGGGTGCGCAATATCAATATGGAGTCTATGTATGAGTACGGCAGTCGGGCTGGTTTTTGGCGACTGCATCGGCTGTTCACCCAGCGCAATTTACCCGTGACGGTCTATGCGGTGGCCATGGCCCTAGAGCGTAATCCTGAGGCGGGTAAGGCCATGGTAGAGGCGGGCTGGGAGGTGGCGAGCCACGGCTACCGATGGATTGACTATCAGTATGTGGGGGAAGACACCGAGCGAGAGCATATTCGTCAAGCGATCGCAATCCATACCCAGGTAGTTGGCAGTCGACCTCTGGGGTTTTATCAGGGGCGGCTAAGTCCCAATACGCGTCGGCTAGTAATCGAAGAAGGCGGCTTTCTTTATGACGCCGATAGCTATGCCGACGACCTGCCCTACTGGAATTTGGACTCCGGGCGTCCCCATCTGGTTATTCCCTATACCCTAGATAACAACGATATGCGGTTTGCCACCTACCAGGGGTTTAACTCCGGGGACCAGTTTTTTACCTATCTCAAGGATGCCTTTGACGTACTCTATGCCGAGGGCGAAACAAACCCCAAAATGATGAGTGTGGGACTCCACTGTCGACTGTCGGGCAAACCCGGGCGAGCGGCCGCGCTGGCCCACTTTTTGGACTATGTCATGGAGCACAAAGATGTGTGGATCTGTCGGCGGGTGGACATTGCCCATCACTGGCATGAGTATCACCAACCCTAGGGGAGGATATTTACTATTTTTAACAAAGCAATGTGTCTGCTTTAGTTAATCAAGATTAGTATATTTGTATTGTTTTGATACGGAGGCGATATCCATGGGTATTCGAGACAGCTATGAAAACGGTGTGTTTAGCTGGGTTGATCTAATGACCCCCGACCCGGCTGCGGCCAAGCAGTTTTATAGCGAGCTGTTTGCCTGGAAGTTTCAAGATATGCCCGTAGACGATGGCAGCGTGTACTCGATGGCGTTCAAAGGCGATCGCACCGTCGCAGCCCTATTTGTCAGACCCGATGATATCCAGCAAGTGCCACCGCACTGGAGTAGCTACATCACGGTGAATGATTTAGAAGCCACGGTGCAACGTTGGCAGGAGCATGGCGGCACCGTGATGATGCCCATGTGCGACATTATGGAATCTGGCCGGATGGCCATGGTCAAAGATCCGACCGATGGCATTGTTGGTCTTTGGCAAGCAAAAGACTTTTTCGGCGCGGGTCTAGTCAATGAGGTCAATACCTTTTGCTGGACAGAACTCCAAACCCGAGGTGCGGCTAGAGCGGCAGAGTTTTATCAGGCTGTCTTTGGTTGGGAAATTGAGGTGGAAGACAAACCACCCCACTACATTACCGGTAGTGTAAAAGGCCACATGAACTGCGGCATGTTTGATATGGAAAAGGCAAATATGCCTGCCGAGATTCCTGCCAACTGGATGGTGTACTTTAATGTGGCTGATTTAGACGAGTCTTTAGCGGTGGTAAATCGTTTGGGCGGTAAGGCTCTCATGGAGCCGATGACCATCGAACCGGGGCGCTTTACGACGATAATGGATCCCCAGGGAGCCGTGATGGTCTTGATGCAGGTGAATCAGCCGGACGATTGAGCGGATTAAAAGAGAGAGAGCTAGGTTAGCTCTCTCTCGCACTGATTACGAAAGTCTTCTCCCCGGGCTTCGAAGTTGGGATATTGATCAAAGCTGGCACAGGCGGGGGAGAGTAAAACAACGTTTGCCCGTAGGGTGGGGGCAAGTTCTTTACTACGTTTGACGGCATTTTCCAGGGTGCCGACATCTTCAAAACGACCGTAGCCCACATCGAGCAACCGCTGGCTAATTTTGGTTGCCGCATCGCCAATGAGCAGCACCTGAACAGCTTTTTCTTTAATGCGCTCTAGCCAGACGCTGTCGTCACCTTCTTTGGCAGCGCCGCCTGCAATCAAAATGACCGGACCGTCAACGGAGCTGAGGCCCACCTCTGCCGCATCGTAATTGGTGGCTTTGCTATCGTTGATAAAGTCAACGGTTTCCCAGGTGAGAATATGTTCTAGCCGGTGGGCTACACCGGAGAAGTTGTCGATGGCAGCGGCAATGGCGGTATTGGGAATATCGGCCAGTTTGGCGGCAGCAACGGCCATCAGGAGATTTTGCAGATTGTGGCGGCCTACCATCTTGAGGCTATCGGCGGCTAGCACTTTTTCGTTCTCGTGCATTACCCAGCCCTGGTCAATATAGGTGCTAGGCACCAGGGGGGCGATGGCGTTGGGGCCGTCAACGCTGGTCCAATAGCTATTTTCCCAGCGATTGGCCAGGGTCTTGCGCAGGTGGGGGTCGTCACCATTGAGGACACGTTTTTCACTCCGCTCTAGCAGGGCTGCCTTAATGGCGTAGTAGTTTTCAATGGTTTTGTGACGGCTGAGGTGGTCGGGGGTAAAGGTGGTCCAAAGACCAATTTTGGGTTTGGGACCGATGGAGGCTTCGATTTGGTAGCTGCTCAGCTCCGCTAGGACCCAGTCGGGTTCAGGGTCTAGGGCAACCTGGCAGGCGGCATAGCCAATGTTGCCGCAGGCGGGGGCATTGAGGTCAGCGGTTTTGAAAATAGCAGCAATGAGTTCGGTGGTGGTGGTTTTACCATTGGTACCGGTGACACCGACCCAAGGGAGGTGGCTCAGGGCGCGCCAGGCTAGCTCCATCTCACCAATGGTGCTGATACCTTTTTCCCTGGCCTCAACCAGACCGGGCAGATCCCAGGGAACACCGGGACTGACGACCACCAGGGTCATGGGGTCGTCAGCCGAGAAACTATGACCTAGCTTGACGTCAATGCCTTCGGCGGTCAGGGCCTGCTGCTGGGCAATCTGGCGGTCGCCGTCGTTGCGATCGCTAACCACAACCTGCCAACCCTGGCGCTTGAGGAGCCGTGCTGCCGCGACTCCAGACAGCCCTAGACCAATCACATAGGCAATGGGACACGACTCATCAGGCTGAGCTAGCTTGGCTGATTCCATGGTTGATTCCCTACAATAGTGTCCGTCACATTGAAGGCGCTGCGTATACGCCAGACCCGCAAACGTGTTAATGCATCAGCAAGTTTGCGACACCTCAAGTCAGTAAATGTAGCAGATTAATCGGGATCGTAGGTAAGCCGGAGGCATAATTACGGGCAGGGAATGCTGGCTGTGCAGGGGTTTTACGCAATTTTCTACCCCTTAACAATTGCCCCAAAGTCCGCCAGCACCCGAGCATGGTTGCGCAGCAGCCCCAGCAGGTTCAATCGATTTTGACGAATGCTCGCATCCTCGTCCATCACCAGGACGCTATGGGGACCATCAAAAAACTCGGCCACCACGGGAGCCGCCTGCTGCAGCCCCGCCAGCAGCTGCTGATAGTTGCGCTCGGTCTGGGCGGTCTGGATTTGGGGCACCAGCTGCTGCAGACTTTTATAAAAAGCAGACTCGGCAGGGGACTGAAACAAATCGCTGGATACCACCCCCGTCGGATCCAGGGTAATGGTATCGAGATCGCCCTTGGTGGCCAGCTTAGAGGCCCGGTTAACGGTTTCATAAACGCTGGCCAGGGTGCCGTTGGTGCGAATGGTTTGTAAAAATCGGGCGCGATCGCGCGCATCCAGCAGGCTGCTGAGCACCCGAGCCCGGTAGTCCAGATCGCCATCGCCAACCACCGCATTGATCAAGTCGTAGTCAATGGCCTCATCATCCTGGAGCAGGGTCCGCACCCGCTGGGCAAAAAAGTCCCCTAGATCCTGCTGCAGGCCAGCGGCGTCGACGCCTTCCCGGCTAGCGGCAAAGGCGGTGGTCACGGTGGTTAGCAGGGCCATTAGATCTAGGTCTAGCCCCCCGGCCCAGATAATGCTGACAACGGCATTGGCCGCGCGCCGCAGGGCAAAGGGGTCAGAGGACCC
>JBCDJC010000315.1:0-5088 GCA_038748225.1 Cyanobacteria bacterium P01_H01_bin.26
CAATCCAAAAACAATCGCCATACATAGTGGAAACCACTGCGCATCGCTCAGAGCTAACGGTAGCAAACCGATAATTGTCGTAATCGACGTCGTCAAAATCGGTCTTAACCGATCGCTGGCTCCTGCCGCTGCCGCATGGCGTACATCTAAGCCTTCTTTGCGCCGCTCGTTCATGGTCTCCACCATCACAATCGCGTCATTCACTACGATACCGACTAGCGCAATCACACCAATCATTGCTGGGAAAGAGAACGATAGACTAAGAAGGAAGAACCCAAACAGCGTACCAATTAACGCAAAAGGAATGGTGAGAATAATAATCAACGGCTGTGTGTAGGAACCAAACTGCAACACCAGCACCGCAAATACCAGAAATATGGCCACCACTAGCATCTGCCCTGCTGAGCCAAATGTTTCACTACTGGTATCGGCATCGCCACCGAAACGATAGGTATATCCCTGTGGCCAGCGGTCAGGATTGCCCTCATCAGTTGGGTCATACTGCATCGCATCTAGCTTTGGCGTTAGCTCGGCCAAGATTTGGGAGTCATAAAAGTCCTGCCCCGGAATCACCTTAGCCAGTACCGTCACACTACGCTGAGTATTCCGGTGAGTGATGGCCAGTGGTACAGCCCCAGGCACCTCTTCTAGCAGCGCATTGGGCGATATCGCCTCGCCATCGGAATTGATAAATCGCATAGTGGCAAACTCATCCAGGCGCGAGGGGCCACCAACCTTCCCCTGCTGAGATGGCCATTGAGTACTCAGACGAATTTCGAGATCTTCTTCACCACTGCCGAGGGCATAGTCACCCACATCGTTGTCGATCATCATGTAGCGACCCTGCAGACCCACTTCGTCCTGGCTAATGCCGTAGAAATTGAGAGCCTCTCGCTTAGGCACGAGTTTATAATCTTCCCGCAGATTACCCAGGTCATCCCTGACGTCCATAGTGCCAGGAATCTCTCGCAGTGCCTGTTGCACCTCGGTAGAGATTTCTCTCAAGGTTTGCAAATTATCACCAAAAATTTCGACTGCAATTGGATCAGTGCCACCACCAGAGAGGGGGAATCCGGTACTCAATACAGCCCCTGGATAGTTACGGATAATGTCTCTTTCTAATTCAATTTTGAGATCGTAAGCATATTCAAATGAATCCCGTGCCCGCTGATTACGATCTACAAAGACTGCTGACAGACCGACAAAGTAATCGGCATTACCGGGTTTAATTTCGCTGGAGGCCACCAGGTTGCTACGCTGCCCCACCAGCTTCACCACACTTTCAAAGACCTTCTCGCCGTTGGGGTCACTGTAGTTACGCACTACTTCCCCCATCCGATCGGCTACCTCCTGGGAGGTTTCTAAGGTGGCGGCTGGTGGCAGTTCCACATTAAGGCTGAGTTTGTTGTCATCGGCGACCGCAAACAAAGAACTGGGGAGCTGACTAAATAGAATAACGGCGCAGATAAATAGTGCGATCGCACCTGCCGTCCACAAACGAGCCACATGACGATTGGGAATGGTCATGCGCAAACTCCAGTGGGAAAACTTCTCAGAAACCACTTCCGTCAGCCGGTCAACACGGGTTTTAGATTCACCGCTGTCGCCCTGATTTCCCAGGAGAAACTTAGACAAAGGCACCACTACCAACAGCGCCAGGGCATAGCTCATCACCAAACAGGTAATGGCACTAATGGGAATCAACCGAATATATTTGCCCAGGGTACCGGAGATGGCCATCAGTGGAGCCATGGCCAAAATGGTGGTAAGCTGCCCCGTGAAAGCTGGCGATGCATAGGTTTGGACTGTTTTAATGGCTGCTTTAGGCCAACTCAATCCCTGGACAAAAATGCCATCGTGCAGCCCCTCTAGCATCAGGATAAACACATCCACCAATAGCCCCAGAGCCAGGATCATGCCCACGGTGACCATGGTGTTAAGGGTATAGCCCAACATCCAGAGGATAAACAGCACTCCGGCAAAGGTCATGGGAATGGCTAAACCCGCAATCAGTGCCTCTCGCCAGGTTAGGGCAACAAACAAAATTGCAAACACTAACAGCGATGCTTGCAACACGTTGCTGCCAAGATTGGCTAAATCGTTACGAATAGTACCGGCGTCATTAGTGAGTACACGATAGTCCATTCCGTAGAGCCAGATGCTGGGATCATTTTTCACCAGCTCCATTTCTGCCAGGACATCGTCGATCACCTGAATGGTGTCACTCCCAGCAACTTTGACCACCTCCAGGTTGATGGTGGGGCTAAACTCACTGCCTTCCCAGCTGATAAATGCTCGCTGGGTTTCTCTCTCCAGCCCCTGATAGACATCTGCTACCTCTGATAGCAAGACCACGCGATTTTCGTCTAATCGGGTGACGGGAAGATTTTTGAGATCGTCTAGGGTACGAAAACGGCCATACAGCCGCACCTGGGCTCCTATTTCATCATCACGTACCAGATCCCAGGAACGGTCAATATTTCCCCCTTGGATTGCATTGCGCACCTGGGTGGCCGAAATCCCTAAGGTGGTTAACCGACTGGGAATCATCTGCACGTGGATGACCTCGTCTCGCTGACCACCCAGATTCACCTCCCGTACATTTTGAACAGATTCCAGGCGCTCTTGTAAATCCTCTGAAGCTTGACTGAGTAGACCAATGTCCAGTCCTTCTCCAGTTAGAGCCAGGGTTAAGACCGGTGAATCCTGTTGGGACAGCTGCTCAAAATTTGGTTTTTCTCGCCCCGTTGATTCCTCAGGAAGTTCGGTCTCAGCATCGTCCACTTTGCCCCGCAGTTCTTGAATGGATTCAGCAACGGGAGATTCTGCTTTAAAGGCAACATTAATGATAGAAAATGAATTAAACGTAGCACTGGTAAAGTCGTCCAAGCCC
This sequence comes from Cyanobacteria bacterium P01_H01_bin.26, assembly GCA_038748225.1. Taxonomy (GTDB): domain Bacteria; phylum Cyanobacteriota; class Cyanobacteriia; order Phormidesmidales; family Phormidesmidaceae; genus Leptothoe. The sequence continues at coordinate 2,894 of JBCDJC010000315.1, forward strand.
TGGAGACTTTTGATTTCTTCTTCTAGTTTGTCGGTAACCTGATTTTCAAGGGTTTCCGCGTCGGTGCCACCCCAGGTGGTGGTGATCATGGCCCGGGCAATTTTAATTTCGGGGTCCCCCTCTTTTACCATGGAGAAATAGCCCATCAGACCCCCCATCACCAGCATAAAGCAGAGGAGAATGGCAAAGATCTGACGGGTAAAGAAGAACTCCATCCAGGCGGGAATTGTACCAGCACCCTTCTCAGTCGTAGGCGCAACAATCGTGCGCTCGTCAATTTGCATAGTGAATTAGTTCCGGTCAACAATCTCGACAGGGGTGCCATCTACCAGACGGTTTTGCCCTTCGACCACTACCACCTCACCCGGCTCAACACCGGAGAGAATTTCTACGCCAGAGAGTCCTTCAATCCCGCCAGTAACCCGGCGCTGCTGAACCGTGCCATCAGCTTCGTTGACCACAAATGCATAATATCGTTGATTTCTGGAGACTAGGGCACCGAGGGGTAAAACTACCGCATCGTTATCGCGAGCCACCTCAATCCATACATAAACCCGGCCCCCTACTTTCAGATTACCGACCTGTTCCAGGCCACGAATAGTGATTTCAGTACCGCGACTGCCGGGTGTCTGGGAGGGGCTCACCGCAAATACTTGACCACCGCTGCCTCGCTGTCTAGCGATATCCAACAACCCCTGGGAGTTAGCTCCAGCTGCCTGGACTGCGCTGACCTCTTCTTCTAAGACCACAAAGGCCCGCTGCCCCGGCTTAATTTCTTCAGCTTCTCCTGCTTGCAGTTCGAGCTCTACTTCAAAGGATGTGGGATCAACCACGACGATGGGTGCAGATTCAATCAGAGCCTGGGAGCTGCTGGTATTAAGATACTGGGTACTCCAATACTCTCCTTCTCGAATGTTGATATAAGCCACGACACCGTCCAGGGGAGAGACCAGCTGAGTATCTTCTAGGTCAACGGCACTCTGATTGAGGCGAGCTACTGATGCATTCACCCCTGCCTCGGAAGAGCGAATGCTCTCCGAGGCAGAGCGAACGTCCTGTTCGGCGGTTTTAAGAGCCGCCGCCGCCTGGTCTACTCGGTTATCGTAGGCGTCGCGATCGCTCTCTGACACCGCCCCCTGCTCAAATAAATTTTCGTAGCGGCGCAATTCAGTTTCCGCCAGGGCTAGGTCCGATTTAGCCCGTTCTAAATTAGCCTGGGACTGTAGCAGACTAGCCTGGGATTGACTCAGCTGAGTTTCTGATACCTGAATATCGGCTTCGGCTGTAGCAATGCTTGATTCTTGTCTGCGGGCGTCGATGGTTGCCAGCAGCTGCCCCTGAGAGACAAAATCACCCTCTCGCAATTCCACGCCATCGACTTTAGCCACATAGGTAATATCGCCACTGGCCTGAAAGTTAAGGATCCGCCGCCGGACTGGCCAGACAGACCCTTCATCAAATACCCATCCCTGGATTGGCCCTTTCTGGGCCCTGAGCACCCGTACGGGTAAACGAGCTTGGGCAATGACCGCTTCCTCCGTTTCCTCTGATGGAATAGCTGCCGTCAGTTGTCGATAAATTCTCACACCCACCAATCCGGCTACCACCAACATGGCTAGAGCGACTGCTGGCCACAGGGGTTTGTTTGCCTTTTTTCGCCAGTCTGGCAAGGCTGATTGATTGGGAGCCTCGGGCTCGGTTGATGGCTCAATAGGTGTTTCAGGTGCTGGATCAAGCGAAGGCTGGGGGCTGAAACTTTCGGTAGACATAGCTTCAAGGGTAAAACTTATGGGGATAGGTCTACAGCGTTTACCGTTGGGATTATCTAATATTAGGGCTATTCCCTCAATGTGGATGGAATTTCCATGATTTAATTACAACAGTTTGAAGCAACTCATCAGGAAAACCCTCAACGTGAAACTTTAGGATCAATTTCTTATTTTTTCAAGGTCCAGAGGTCCTAGTTAAGGTGCCAAAAATACTAAAGAGTTGTTATGGAGCACCTATGAGCCTAAGTCCCTCACTAAGAACTACAATCTTCGCAGCTTAAAATGCATTTTAAATGCATTTAATATTAGGCACTGTACGAGTACAAAGAGAATAGCGCAACACAAAAAGTACAGGTAAAGATAAGTATATTAAGGGCCAGATTGTGTTTCGGCGAAAAACAGAAAAGAGCGTACCAAAAATTAAAA